>NZ_JALBUT010000014.1:0-1244 GCF_033971905.1 Intestinicryptomonas porci | reverse complement strand
TCGCTTATTGTCTATGCGAGCCTCTCAAACTCTTGTGTCGCTTCGTATTTCATCTGTTTCATCATTGTTTTCAGTTCCTTTATATTTCTCTTACATTCCTTTGCCGTTTGATGTTTCCTGTTCAGCAACTCGCACAACCTTTCCTTAAACTCGTAAGCCAGCTTTATCGCGGGATTGTTCTCAAAAAACTTTTTCAATCGCTCAAGCTCTTCGGAGTTCAACCTATCTCCACGTTTTCGCAATGGGTATGTCAACTTTCTATTCCATTTTACTTCTTCTTGCGCAGCTTTGCAATTCAAGCGAAGCGCGAATGAGATTTTGCCGCAGGCAAAAGACCCGAAGGGCGAGACGGTTTGCGCATGCAAACGCGAGTCAAAACTCCATAAAGTGATACAACACCAATCTTATAACGTGGAACCTGTCCGCCACTATTTTTGCTTTCGGAAAACACCGCCTTACTATGCTTCGGTAGCTGCTGCTTAAATCCATGCACACTACTTTTACTCTATCTCTCCCCTTGTAGCTCATCAACTTGCTTTCAACCAAGTTGCGCGATTTGCCCTCTATTACATCGTATACCCTGTGATGCGTTAAATCCGCTATCGTTGTCGCAAACTTGTAGCCTTTGTGTATCGTGTGTTGCACTCGCTCGCTTGGTTTTGCTTCGCAAAATCCGCGCTGTTCTCTCCCTTCGGGTAAAACACTTCGTGTTTTATGCTTCCCAAAAGCTTGCTTCGCAACTTTTGTGTTCATCAATACCGATGATTGATGGACATTCATAGCTTAGTTGCTCCTTAACCTTTAGTTCAAACCGTTCGTGGATTACTCTTTCCACCGTACTCTGTGACACCCTCAACCTTTTCGATATCTTCTTGTTCGTCGCCCCGTCAAGGTATTTGTCGATGATTTCATCCTTGGCACTCTCCGATATTCGCTTGTTGCTCTTCAACCCACGTATCGGCTCTCGATAAATACTTCCGCATTTCGGACATCGGTATCGACGCGCCTTTATGACTACATCGTATATCCGCCCGTCTATCGACGCTACTTTCGCCTTCCTGTAATAATGGTCGTAAAATACAACCCCGCTGTGCCCGCAACCGCGACAAGACGGTAACCGTCTTGTTTGTATTCCAACCTCGCAAAAAAGTCTCGACCTTTTCGCCAACTTCGTATTACTCTATAAAAACTAAACAGCATCAGAGGCATTGTAGGACTTCCGTCCTCTTTGCCTCCATTTTTTT
>NZ_JALBUT010000013.1:0-2101 GCF_033971905.1 Intestinicryptomonas porci | reverse complement strand
GAGCAGTAGCTGTTGAAACTGGTAAGGATGTAAGCGTAACAACCGCAAACGGCGCAGTAGAATTGGGAACGGTTGAAAACGTAACCCTTGGCACTGCGAAGGACACGGTAGCGATTACAAACGGCAAAGACGTAACAATCGGTACTGCAGAAAGCACTGTTAAGATTGATAACGGCAACAATGTTGCTATCACTGACGCGCAGGACGATGTAACAGTTGGCACAGATTCAACAACGGTTGCTGATGTAAAAATTGATTCAATTGCATCAGGTAAAACTGTAACTGTTAATGCTGCAACCGGCAACGTAACGGTTGATGGCGAAGGCAGCCTTGTGGCATCGAATGTTGACGGACTCATTAAGTCTGAAACGTCAATTGGTTCTGCTGACATTGCCTTAAAAGACGGCAACTCCTTTGAAGCCAAAGTTGTTGAAGGTGAAGCAAAAATAAGTGGTTCTGCAGGCGCGACTGCAACCATCGACGAAGCCGGTTCGCTTGTTGCCGAAGGTACGACAAATGGCAACTTGGTTGTAACAAATGATAAGGCAGTAGCCATAACTGGTGGCAATCTAAATTTAGATGTTAAAACTGTTGGTGAGAGTGGTATTAAACTTGGTAATCTCGATTCTGTTGATATTACCGATGGTAACAACAATATTACTCTTGGTAATGTAGCAGGTGATATTGATGTAAAGCAAGGTGTAGCAGGTGGTACGCAAGGTAATATCAAGGTTGGTAATGTTGGTGGCGAAGTTTGGGTGAATGGCTTGCAAGGCGAGTTAAAAATCCAAGAAGTTACAGGTGATGTTAAAGTTGATAATATTGCAGGTTCTGTAACTATTGAAAAAACCAATGGTACTGCAAAAGTAGAGAACTCAACTAATGGTAGTAATTTAACTATTAACGAGGCTTATGGAAATGTAACTTCTACAACTACAATTGGTGAGTTAGATGTAACATTCAAAAACGAAAGTAATCTTGAGGTTAATAATGCAGAGAAGGTTACAGTAGAACTTGCTGGTGGCACATTTACACAAACAGGTGAAATTGGAAGCACAAATGTTAGCGGTACAGGTTCTGTAACCTTAACTGTAGAAGAAATTGCTATTGCTGGCAATGGTGATGACTACACCATTGATGGAGATAGCAAACTTCTATCTTCTTCTGAAGATGCTGATTTGAAAACAAATATTACTGCAACTAGCGGCAAATTTGAAATTGATAATCTTGGCTCTTTAGATGTAACTGGTGAGTTAGATGGTAGTGTTAAAGTTGGTAGTGCAACAGATGAAATTACTATTGATTCAATTACAGGTGCGGTAGACTTGGGTACAGTTGCAGATGTAAAAGTAACAGGTGCAGTTGGTGATGTAACAGTAGGTACTGCAAATGGCAATATTGACATCAACGAAGCAGGTTCAGTAGCTGTTGAAACTGGTAAGGATGTAAGCGTAACAACCGCAAACGGCGCAGTAGAATTGGGAACGGTTGAAAACGTAACCCTTGGCACTGCGAAGGACACGGTAGCGATTACAAACGGCAACAATGTTGCTATCACTGACGCTCAGAAGGATGTAACAGTTGGCACAGTAGCCGATATTAATATTTCCGGTGCGGGCAACTTGAATGTTGCAGCAAGCGCAGGCAAGATAACAGCGGGCGACTTGGGCAACATCAATGCAGAAAATGCAACAATCAATGGTATTGACGCTACGGCAGGGGCAGTTAAAAATGTAACAGTTGGCACTACAACAGGCGCAGTAAAATTGGGAACGGTTGAAAACGTAACCCTTGACACTGCGAAGGACACGGTAGCGATTGCAAACGGCAAAGACGTAACAATCGGTACTGCAGAAAGCACTGTTAAGATTGGTAACGGCAACAATGTTGCTATCAATAACGCGCAGGACGATGTAACAGTTGGCACAGTAGCCGATATTAATATTGCCGGTGCGGGTAACTTGAATGTTGAAACAAGCGCAGGCAAGATAACAGCGGGCGACTTGGGCAACATCAATGCAGAACACGCGACGGTAGCGGGCATAGAATCCGCAGGCAAGGTTGGCGACATAACAGTCGGAGAATCGACAGCAAACATTGT
>NZ_JALBUT010000012.1:0-5875 GCF_033971905.1 Intestinicryptomonas porci | reverse complement strand
AAAACAAGAGAGCCCTGAGCTTCTTTCGAAACTCAGGGCTCATAATTGCACTCCCTCGCTTGGTTTTGCTTTGCAAAATCCGCGCTGTTGTCGCCCTACGGGAAAATTACTTCGTAATTTTTGCTACCCAAAAGCTTGCTATCGCAACTTTTGTGTTCTGGCGTATAAAACAAGAGAGCCCTGAGCTTCTTTCGAAACTCAGGGCTCATAATACTGGCAACGACCTACTCTCGCACCGCATCGTGGCGGTACTACCATCGGCGGCTGAGGGCTTAACGAGCGTGTTCGGGATGGGAACGTGTGTTTCCCCTCGCCTATGATCACCAGATTCGTCAACTAAAAGTAAGTCTCACGGCTTAACCGTGTGCCAACCCTCTAACCGCAGCTAAATTCCGCAGTCAAAATAGATAACAGCTTCTCGCAACCTTATCATAAAACTTCTACCAAAACCAAGTTGATAAACTATTTTAAAAAAAGTACGCAATGTGATTGTAATAAACTCTTTCGGGTAATTAGTATCGGTTAGCTCAACACATTACTGCGCTTACACACCCGACCTATCAACCAAGTCGTCTACTTGGTCCCTCAGGGAAGTCTTATCTTGGGATGGGCTTAGAGCTTAGATGCTTTCAGCTCTTATCCCTTCCGCACTTAGCTACTCGGCGCTACCGTTGACACGATAACCGAAACACCAGTGGTGCGTCATTCCCGGTCCTCTCGTACTAGAGAATGAACCCCTCAAACTTCCAACGCCCACAGAGGATAGAGGACCGAACTGTCTCACGACGTTCTGAACCCAGCTCGCGTACCACTTTAATTGGCGAACAGCCAAACCCTTGGGACCTTCTCCAGCCCCAGGATGTGATGAGCCGACATCGAGGTGCCAAACTTCACCGTCGCTATGAACGCTTGGGTGAAATCAGCCTGTTATCCCTAGAGTACCTTTTGTCCCATAAGCGACGGCGCTCCCACGAGCTACCGCCGGATCACTTGGGCCTGGTTTCCCATCTGCTCGACTTGTAGGTCTCACAGTTAAGCTCCCTTTTAGCCATATCCTCGCCGTCCGATTGCCAACCGGACTGAGGGAACCATCGCAGTCCTCCGTTACACTTTAGGAGGAGACCGCCCCAGTCAAACTAACCCCCTAACACTGTCCCCACACCGGCTTACGGTCATAGGTTAGACATCTAACAGACAAAGAGTGGTATTTCATATTGCGGCTCATTATCACCCTGGAGTAATAATTCAAAGCCTCCCACCTATGCTACGCATTGAAAATCAAATGACAATATCAGGTTATAGTAAAGGTTCATAGGGTCTTTCCGTCCTTCTGCGGGTACGCGGCATCTTCACCGCGACTACAATTTCACTGAGCATCTCTCCGAGACAGCATCCAACTCGTTACATGATTCGTGCAGGTCGGAACTTACCCGACAAGGAATTTCGCTACCTTAGGACCGTTATAGTTACGGCCGACATTCACGGGGGCTTAGACCAGAAGCTTGCACAACCAGCTTTCACCTTTCCGCATTGGTCACATGTCACTCCCTATACGTCGTCTTGCGACTTTGCAGAGAGCTGTGTTTTTGATAAACAGTCGGTTGGATCTCTTTACTGTGACCGCATCGCTGCGGCACCCTTTCTACCGAAGATACAGGGCAATTTTGCCGAGTTCCTTAGAGAGATTTAACTCACGCGCCTTAGAATACTCATCCCGGATACCTGTGTCGGTTTGCGGTACGGGCAACCCATAAATTAACCGTATAAATTTTCCCGAGAATCACTTCTGAAAATCTCCCTCAGCCGTAGCCTCGAGATCCGCTTGCGCGAAAGGGACGTTCATCACCCCACTCTCATCCATGCTTCTGTCAATATACGGGTCAAACACTTATGAGCCGGTGCAGGAATATTAACCTGCTGTGCATCGACTACTCCTTACGGCCTCGCCTTAGCTCCCGACTAACCCTGGGCGGACGAACCTTCCCCAGGAAACCTTATCCTTACGGCGGTATGGATTTTGACCATACTTATCGTTACTCATGCCTAGATTATCACTTCCAAAAACTCCAACACCAATCCCTTGATGCCTTCAATGTCGTTGGAACGCTCTCCTACCAATTCAAAATTCCACAAATTCGGTGCAACACTTTAGTCCCGATCATTTTCGGCGCAAATTCTCTCGATGGGTAAGCTATTACGCACTTTTTAAATGATGGCTGCCTCTAAGCCAACATCCCCATTGTCTAAGAAAATTTACCTCCTTCTTACCACTTAGCGTTGTCTTTGGGACCTTATTCGATGGTCTGGGATGTTTCCCTCTCGCCTATGAAGCTTATCCCCCACAGACTGACTGCCAAACTTCTCCAACCGGTATTCAGAGTTTGATAAGGTTCGGTATCCTGGTGTGGACCCTAGCCTTTTCAGTGCTTTACCCCCGGTTGTCAGCATTTGACGCTATACCTAAATATATTTCGGAGAGAACCAGCTATTACGGGGCTTGATTAGCCTTTCACTCCTAACCACAACTCATCCCGTAACTTCTCAAGGTTAATGGGTTCGGTCCTCCACATCGTGTTACCGATGCTTCAACCTGGTCATGGCTAGATCGCCTCCGCTTCGGGTGCTATACCAGATACTTATCGCCCTCTTCAGACTCGCTTTCGCTTCGCCTCCACGTCGTAAACGCTTAAGCTCGCAACTGATATAGACTCCTAGGCCCATTATACAAAAGGTACGCCGTCACTATATAATTTAGCTCCGACCGCTTGTAGGCAATTGGTTTCAGGTACTTTTAACTCCCCTAACAGGGGTCCTTTTCACCTTTCCCTCACGGTACTTGTTCACTATCGGTCGATATCTTGTATTTAGTCTTATGCCGTGGTCGGCACTCTTTCACACCAGGTTTCACGTGTCCGGTGCTACTCTGGATTCCACTAAGGCTTGTCGGGATTTCGCGTACAGGATTGTCACCCTCTATGATTGGCCTTTCCATACCATTCCACTATCCTCTCAAGTCCTACGTCGTGGTCCGAACCCCTCCAGGATAAATCCCAAAGGTTTGGACTACTCCCCTTTCGCTCGCCACTACTCAGGGAATCGCTTCGCTTTCTTTTCCTCTGCTTACTGAGATGTTTCACTTCGGCAGGTGTCGCTCTTTCTGATCTATATATTCAATCAGTAGTAATATGCTGTTAACATATTGGGTTGCCCCATTCGGAGATCCCCGGGTTAAAGATTGCTTGCATCTAACCGAGGCTTTTCGCAGCTTGCCACGTCCTTCTTCGCCATATATCGCCAAGGCATCCACCAATTGCCCTTGATTGTTCATTACAATCAATTGCTCCTTTTTTTAAAATAGGCTATCTCGCTTGGTTCTTTTCTAATAGCATGTTTTATTCTAAGATTACGCTTATCGTAGTGTTTCCACTACCTCGCTTTAAACTTTAAAACTTTATAAACTATTATCTATTTCAAACTGTCAAAGATCTAAATCCTTTCCGCCGCAACCCTTTCTATGGGCCCAGGTGGACTTGAACCACCGACCCCACGCTTATCAAGCGTGTGCTCTAACCAGCTGAGCTATGAGCCCCTTCTGAAAGTTTGGTGGAGCCGAACGGGTTCGAACCGATGACCTGCTGAATGCAAATCAGCCGCTCTTCCAACTGAGCTACGGCCCCTAAACTCGCCTCGGCTTTTTCTCGCCTGCGCCTATTGCGACTTCTTTATCTTAAAAGATCATCTCTTCCAAAATCTACTAAGTACGATTGTCTCAAACCTCATCCTCGTTTCCACTAAGGGTCTCCCCTTACGAAACTTCTCCTTAGAAAGGAGGTGATCCAGCCGCAGGTTCCCCTACGGCTACCTTGTTACGACTTAGTCCCAATCACCAACCTTGCCTTAGGACGCTGCTCCCTTGCGGTTAGCTCACGCACTTCGGGCGAAATCGGCTTTCATGACTTGACGGGCGGTGTGTACAAGACCCGGGAACGTATTCAAGGCGTCGTTGCTGATACGCCTTTACTAGCGATTCCGGCTTCATGAGGTCGAGTTGCAGACCTCAATCCGAACTGGGACCGGCTTTCGAGATTTGCATCACCTTACAGTGTAGCTTCCCTTTGTACCGGCCATTGTAGCACGTGTGCAGCCCTGGATGTAAGAGCCATACTGACTTGACGTCATCCCCACCTTCCCACCTGAATTCAGGTTTGTCCCCTAAGAGACCTCCGAAGAGTAACATAGGGCGAGGGTTGCGCTCGTTGCCGGACTTAACCGAACATCTCACGACACGAGCTGACGACAGCCATGCAGCATCTGTGTACCAGTCCCGAAGGACTATAACCTTTCAGCTATATTCTAATACATGTCAAACCCAGGTAAGGTTCTTCGCGTTGCATCGAATTAAGCCACATGCTCCACCGCTTGTGCGGGTCCCCGTCAATTTCTTTGAGTTTTAACCTTGCGGTCGTAGTCCTCAGGCGGTACACTTATCGCGTTAGCTTGGGCCCCGAAAAGGATGATTTCCCCGAGACCTAGTGTACAACGTTTAGGGCGTGGACTACAGGGGTATCTAATCCCTTTTGCTACCCACGCTTTCGAGCCTGAGCGTCAGATCTTGTCCAGTAAGCTGCCTTCGCCATCGGTGTTCCTTGTGATATCTACGCATTTTACCGCTACTCCACAAATTCCGCTTACCCCTCCAAGTCTCTAGATTAATAGTTTTAGGCGCAGCACCGAAGTTAAGCCCCGGTATTTCACACCTAACACACTAATCCGCCTGCGCTCCCTTTACGCCCAGTGAATCCGAGTAACGCTCGCAGTCTCCGTATTACCGCGGCTGCTGGCACGGAGTTAGCCACTGCTTCCTCTCATGGTTAATTCAGGTAAGGCTATGAACCTTACGGTTAGTCCCATGTGACAGAGGTTTACAATCCTAGGACCTTCATCCCTCACGCGACGTCGCACCATCAGGGTTGCCCCCATTGTGAATGATTCGAAACTGCTGCCACCCGTAGGTGTTTGGACCGTGTCTCAGTTCCAATGTGGCGGATCGTCCTCTCAGACCCGCTACCCGTCTTCGCCTTGGTGGGCTGTTATCCCGCCAACTAGCTGATAGGCCATAAGCTCCTCTTAAAGCGCCATCTCAAGCTTTAGTACTTAAACCATGCAGTTTAAGACCACATCCGGTATTAATTCGAGTTTCCCCGAGCTATCCCAAACTTTAAGGCAGATTGCTTATGTATTACTCACCCGTTTGCCGCTCTCATCACAAATGTATTGCTACATCTATAAATCCCGCTCGACTTGCATGTCTTAGCCACGCCGCCAGCGTTCACTCTGAGCCAGAATCAAACTCTCCATAAAACTTTTTTAAAGCTTTGAGAATCTTGAATCTGTTTTCTATTTAGATTCGTTTGGACTTAAATTTATCTTTAAGTCATTGTTGACATATTTCAAAAAAAATATGCCGGTTCGCACAATCGTACTTAGTAAACTTTAAAAGATCGTTTTTTTCGGCTTTCTTATTAAGCCCCTCTTTCGTTATGAAAGAAAGACGCCAATTAAGAATTAAACCGTTTCGCTTGTCAAGAAAAAATTTTAATTTTTTTTTCAAATTTTTAATTTTTTTCTTTTCTAAACTTTAAAGAACTTACTTAGAGGAAAACAATGTTTTTCAACCCGCTTTCATAAGTGTGAAAGTTCGCTATTAGGAACTTCCTTTTTATCTTTGTCAAATCTTTTTTTTATTTTTTTTGAACTTTTTTCAAAAACTTTTCTTTAAGACTTTTTCAAAGATCATCCACTCTTTCTCAAGTGAAAGGTCAATCACTCTGTACTTCCTCCCCCACTTTGCAAGCCTTTTTTGCAAATTTTTTTA
>NZ_JALBUT010000011.1:0-28820 GCF_033971905.1 Intestinicryptomonas porci | reverse complement strand
GTAGCAAAAATTACGAAGTAATTTTCCCGTAGGGCGACAACAGCGCGGATTTTGCAAAGCAAAACCAAGCGAGGGAGTGCAATTATGAGCCCTGAGTTTCGAAAGAAGCTCAGGGCTCTCTTGTTTTATACCCCCCCGCTTGGCAATATAAGGGGGCGCGGCGAGAAAGAGGGCGTTAAGGGAGATTGGAAATTTCTAAAAAAAATTTTCTAAAAACATAAAATTTATATTTAGGATTATCTTTTTTTTCCTTTGTTTATGCGGTTTTTTGTTCAGTTTACTGTCAAGTATAAAATGTCTTGATGTTTCTTTTTTTTGTATAGATAATTTTTTTTAATATAAATTTAGAGAGGTTATATATGAAAAAAATAACAATATTATCTTTTTTTGCTTTATTTGTATCGTCTGCTTTGGGTTATAATACAAATCAAGCTCAATTTGGCTCGACATATTCTTCAGATGTTAATTTTGAAGATTTGCAATTTTCTGAAACTGATAACAAGTCAAACATAATTAATGCTTCTGATTTATTGAAACTTGAAGCATCTTTTAATATTAATAATGCTTCGTCGGCAGGAGCTGTTGTTACTCTTGATAATGGGAAGGAAAATACTGTTTCGTATATCGTTTTGGGGAATTACTCCCACCTTAATATTTCGGGCGAAAATACCGTTTTGAACGTTACCCAAAAGGGTAATTCAATGGGTATTTGTGCATGGGAAAATTCAATGGTTACTGTTGAAAATGGTGGTGTTCTGAATATGAATGGCACAGGTATTGCTGGAAAGCAAAATCATGTTGAAGACACTGCTTTTTTAGTTGTAAATAAAGGTGGGGTTGTAAATCTTGGTTCAAATACAAAATACGAAAATGCTGGGGCAAAGAGTTTTGCCAATATAAATGGTGGTAAAATTACTTCTCAAGGTACTCTTCATTTAGATACTAATATTTCTTTTAAATTTCAAAATTCTGCAAATGTTGAATTTGAAACTTTGAAGATGGCGTGGTCTTCTGCCTTAGAAATTATCGGTAGTGGTAACTCTATAAAAATAAGTGGAAATTTTGAAACACATAATTGGAGTTACGATAGATACGTTTCAGAATCGTGGACAACTCTTATGCCAGGTATTACCTTTGTTGCAGATGCCGATGGTTTTTCAACAATCGATATTTCTGGTAAATTGAGTGCTTTTAATGGTTTTTTGACATTGGATTTTTCTAATCTTGAAAAGAATGGGGAATGGATTTTGATTTCATCTTCGCAATACGATAACTCTATTGACGATTTACTTTTAGAGGGACGTTATTCAATAACAGGTATTGAAGAAAGTATGGTAGAGTTTTTATATGACGAAGGCAAATTGACTGTTTCTGTTAGTGGCATTCCAGAGCCTTCGACATATGCCGCGATTTTTGGCGTATCAGCATTGCTTTTCGTAGCTTATAGAAGGCGCAAGTAATTTATATAAATAAACTTTAAGGGCTTCCTATCGGGAAGCCTTTTTTGTTTTTCTTAATATGTGCAAATCTTGATTGCAGGCAAATTCTTGGGTTTTCAATAATAAAATATTACCGATTTTTTTCACGGCGCATCCAAAATAGTGTTTCGGACGGATAATCGACTGGGCGAAAAAAGGCAGATATATTTATTGAGATAAACAAAAGGGGCGCAAGTTCCTCCAAGATACGTCTCCCGCCAATAGGGAGCGCTATGAAACCGAACTTACGCCTTTAAACTATCACAATCAGAAAATTATTCGGAAAATCAAGAAGAAAATGCAAAATATTCAAATTACGTTTATTCAAAGCGAATTGATTTTAAAAAGTTTTCAAATTCGTTTTCGTCGTCTTTAACTGTGTAATAGGAAACCATGCAAAACTTGTTTGTTAATTTGTGGAAAATTAAGGCAAATTGCCATATGAGGGGAGTGGGAGATTGGTAACGACTTATTCGAAGAATACAAAGATTCTCGTTTATTTTGATTGTTTCATCCTTTATTTGTTTTAATTCGTATTTAGATAATTCAGCAATTTGAGAGTTTTTCCACGATTCATTGAAGTTTTCTTGCGAAGTATTTGCATATAAATTGCTTGTTAATATTATGGTGTCGTTATTTTCAGATTTCAGAGAAAAGATTGTAAAGTTATTGATGATGTGTTTCTCGCTTATAAAACCTGTTGGTATTTTAAATATAACTCGACCATCGCTACGTTCATTTTCTGATAGATCTGTTTCTTTTATCAATTGATTTGTTCTTGTATTAAATTCATTTACACCTGCGCAGAATAACGTTATCGCGGTAATAATAAAAAAAGCCAATATGGTATAATCTTTCTTGGAAAGCTTGCGCACTTCTTTTGGAAATCTGTCTTTTACTTGTGTGGAGAATGTAAGGTAGAAAAACCAAATTAGTGGAGGAATTATATTGAATATGGAAAATCCAATCAGTTCTTTTTCAGTTCCTATAGAAGAAAGGATATTTATGAGAAGTGTTAAAATAAAATATAGCTTTGCGTAAAATACTGCGTTAGATTTCATCTTTATAAACGCGTATATTGCATAATTACCTATAATAAAAAGGGTAGATAGCATAAATATCTCTATTGCTACTACAAATTTATAACCTCCATAATATTTAGGATCATAAGTTAAAGCATAGTTTAATACGTTCATTACTGACCCAATAAAGATAACAAACAAAATTTTAACCAACCGTGAATTTTTATTGGAACATGAAATTTTCTTTGTTTGATTTTTACTTGTACTTGATGCTGTAATTCAAATTTTTCTATTTAATGAGACATTTTATAAATCCTTCATTTAATGGAAAATTTATAAAAAATCAAGAATGGATAAAAAACATTTATATTCAAATGTGTTTTGGAAATTGATTTTTTACTCAAAGGGATTATTCAGTGTTTGGTATTGCTCTAAGCATTGTTGCGATTTCCCTCCCCGAAATGATAATGTTAAGAAAAGTTTTTTCGGCAAAGTTGCTTTGCATGTTTGTCGGATATTTACTGTTTGCGTTTATAATCACGGGGTATTTGCTGAATTTCATAAACTTCTTACGGTTTTGAAAGCAATGGTGGGTTTGTTTTTTATCTTTTTGGGGTTGAATTATTTTTTACGATATTTTAGCTTCTCTTTATGCAAAATAAAGATGTTAAACGTAAGATGCTAAGTGGCAACGAGGCAATAGCTCTGTCTGCCCTGCATAGCGGAGTTGCGCTTGGGGTCGGGTATCCCGGAACTCCCTCAACTGAAATTTTGGAGAATTTTTCGGAGCTTGGCGGAAATGCCGAGTGGGCTCCGAATGAAAAAGTTGCGGCGGAGGTTGCTTTGGGAGTTGCTTTTGCCGAAAGCAATTCTCTTGTCACCATGAAGCATGTCGGCTTCAATGTTGCGCAGGATTTGTTTTTTACTGCGGCTTACAGCGGCATACAAGGCGGAATGGTTGTGGTTGTGGCTGACGACCCCGGAATGGCGTCGAGCCAGAATGAGCAGGATACGCGCTCGATTGCGCGATGCGGCGGTTTGCCTGTTTTGGAGCCTTCATCAGCGCAGGAAGCTTACGACTTTACGGCTCTTGCGTTTGAAATTTCGAGGAAATTCAACACCATAGTGATAATCCGCACAACGACAAGGGTTGCGCACACGACTTCTGTTGTGGAGTTTGAGGACAGAATAAAGCCTCTGCCTGCCGCGGACTTTAAAAAGGACATTCCCCATCATGTCATGGTTCCCGCGCATGCAAGGCCTTCGCACAGGGTTTTGCGCAAAAAACTGAAAGACCTGCAGGCTTGGAATTCCGAATTCGGACCGAACAAAATTGAAATTAAGGGCGATGAACTTGGCATAATTGCAAGCGGCGTAGCCTATCAGTACGCAAGGGAGGCGGCTCCGAACGCTTCGATTTTCAAAGTGGGAATGTCTCCGCTTCCCATTGAAAAGCTGGTTGAATTTTCAAAGAAATTCAAGAGGTGCATTGTCGTGGAAGAGGGCGACCCTTACATGTCTGAAATTTTGCGGGCAAACGGCGCGCGCGTTGAAGAGCGCGACGAAGTTTGGCGTTTCGGCGAATTGAATGTTGACAGGGTAAGAGCCCAGATTGCGGGAGACACATCTTTTGAAATGCCCGTGCGCAAGGCAAAGCCGCCCGCTCTTTGCAAGGGCTGCCCACACATATTTTCCTTCCAGCCGCTCGTTGAGCTTGGCTTGATTGTGGCGGGGGACATCGGCTGCTACACTCTTGCCGCGATGAAGCCGCTAAGCGGAATGGATATGCAAATTTGCATGGGCGCGTCAATCGGCATGGGTGTTGGAATGCGGAAAGTCCTGCCCGAAGAAAAGGCGCGCAAAGTCGTGAGCGTCATAGGCGACAGCACTTTTATGCACAGCGGCTTGACGGGCTTGGCGCAGGCGTTGTACAATCCTCCGCCAACGGGGCACGTCATAATAATTGTCGATAATTCCACAACTGCAATGACGGGGCATCAGGAAAATCCCGCAACAGGCAGGAGGCTCGACCGTTCCGAAACCACCAAGATTTCCATTGAGGACACCGCAAGGGCAATGGGCGTAAAGAGTGTTGAAATATTTAATCCAGTAAGGCAGCAGTCCGAATATAAAGAACATTTAGAGAAGAAGCTCCAAGGTTCGGAAATTGCGGTAATTATTTTGCGCCAGCCCTGCATTTTGGCTGCCGCCGCGGAAATCAAAAGAAAGGCGAAGTAATGAATGTTTCTGAAAAAGTTACCAATGTGAAAGTTGCGGGGCTTGGCGGAATGGGCGTTTTGAAGGCGGCTCTGATCTTGGGCGAACTTCTCTTCGAGGAAGGTTGCGATGTCAAAAAGGCGGAAGTCCATGGAATGGCTCAGCGCGGCGGGTCGGTTTCAAGCGATGTGCGTTTCGGCAAAGAAGTCATAAGCCCCATCATTCCCGAAAAAGAAACTGATTTTTTGATTTCTCTCGAGCCTGAATGGTCTGACGTGTTTGCGGACACGCTGAGAGAAGGCGGCGTTTTGATTTCTCCAAAAAACATTGATTTGGAAAAACTCCCGACCGCAAAAGCGTTAAACATTGCCCTTTTGGGCGTTTTCAGCAAGTATTTGGATATTCCCGAAGAACGCTGGCTTGAAGTAATTGCAAAATTCTTTCCGCCAAAACTTGCCAAGTCAAACGAAGCCGCTTTTAAGCTTGGCAGAAATTCATAATAGCCATGAAACAGATTTGGAACGATATTCACGGTCAATTTCATCCTTTTTCCGCGCTTGATTTTCTGCCGCGCGACAAAATGCGCGCGTTGCAAACCCAGCGTTTAAAAGAGATTGTTGCGCTTTCTTATGCGAAAGTGCCTCTTTACAGGGCGAGAATGGACGAAAAAGGCGTAAAGCCCTCCGATATAAATTCAATAGACGACATCTCAAAACTGCCTTTTATGCAGAAAACGGACTTGCGCGACACTTATCCCGACGGGCTTTTTGCTGTCGAGAAAAAGGAAATCGTCCGTCTGCACGCATCGAGCGGCACGACGGGCAAGCCTATTGTCGTGGCTTATACCGACGAAGATTTGCGCGTTTGGGATTCTTCAATAATCAGGTGCTTAAAAATGTACGGGGTCACGAGTTCCGACATCGTGCAGAATTGCTACGGCTACGGCTTGTTTACAGGCGGCATGGGTCTGCATTCGGGTTCGCAGGCTCTGGGGTGTACGGTCATTCCCGCTTCCGGCGGCAACACCGAACGCCAACTAATGCTAATGAAAGATTTGGGAACGACTGTTTTTGCGTCAACACCGAGCTATTTCATGCATCTTGTGGAAGAAGGTAAAAAGCGCGGAATTGACTTCAAAAAACTTCCTTTGCGCATAGGAGTCTTCGGCGGGGAGCCTTCGTCTGACAGCATGAGGGCTTTCATTGCCGAAAATACAAACGTGAAGTTTTGCGATATTTACGGACTTTCCGAAATAGTCGGTCCGGGGGTCGGCGGAGAATGCGAAGCGGGCGGCGGCATACATATTTTGGAAGATAATTTTTATCCCGAAATCGTCGATCCCGAAACGGGGGAAGTGATGCCCGACGGAGAAGAGGGAGAATTGGTGCTTTCAACTCTCACGAAAAGGGCAATGCCCGTTTTGCGCTACCGCACGCACGACATAACTTCAATCATCGCCGAGCCATGCTCCTGCGGCAGAACCATCAGGCGCATAGCCCGCATTTCAAAAAGAAGCGACGACATGCTCATAATAAGGGGCGTAAACGTGTTCCCGTCGCAAATTGAAATCGGCATCGGAAGGGTGGAAGAGGCAACTCCTAATTTCCGAATAATAAGGGAAATGAAAAACGATATGGAGTCATTGACCGTGGAAGTTGAAATTCAAGACAAATTCTATGGCGACAGTATCGCGCAAATAGAGGCAATCCGCAAAAAAATTCAAGCCTCCATAATGAATATAATAAATATCCGCGTGGAAGTTGCGATAGTCGAACCCAATTCAATTCCGCGCTCCGAGGGTAAAATCAAGAGAGTTTACGACAACAGACCAAAGGATTCAAAATGAGAATGACGCAATTATCGGTTTTTCTGTCCAACTCTTTGGGCAGGCTTGAAAGCATGACAAAACTGCTTGCGGACGCTTCCGTAAATATCAATACCATAACCATTTTGGAAAGCGGAGACTACGGCATTGTGCGAATGATTGTCGATAAGCCCAAAGACGCTTGCAAGGTTTTGCAGGACGGGGGCTTTTCATGCAAGCTTGTCGATGTTCTTGCAGTTGAAGTGGGCGACAAGCCCGGAGCACTTTACGAACTTTTGAAAAAGACGAAGGATGCAGGAGTAAATTTGGAATATATGTATGCCATGACAAAGCCTTTGTCGCAAAAACCGCTGATGCTTATGTCATTTAAAGACATAGACGCCGCAGAAAAAATTTTGGACTAAGCTATGCCGAGCACGGAAAACGACAGGTTCGCAAAAACTCTGCGCTTTAAAACCCTTGTCCAACGCAAGGATTTTGCAGAAGTTGAAGCTTTTGTTAAAGACGATTTCTTAAACGGAGTCGATATTGCCCACGGGGGCTTTTTGTTTACTATGAGCGACTACGCACTGGCACTTGCCGCGAATACGGACGAAAGGGTTGCCATAAGTTCAAGCGGTGCGATAGAATATGTAAATCCCGTTCCGCCGCATACCAAACTGGTTGCAGTTTGCAATATGCTTGCCGGCACAAACAAGAGCGGCTATTACGAGACAAAAGTTTTTGACGCGGACAGAAAAACCTTGTTTTGCATATTCCATAGCCGCGCAATTTATAAACCTGTTTTGAAAAGCAGGTAAAAAAAGAGTAGAGAAACGTTGATTTTCTTCTTAAATATCTTCTTCTTTATTATCGTTTATAAATTGAGTGATATTGTTACGCGCTTGTCATTAAGACTTTATTGGGGCTAAGAAATAAAAATAATCCATATTCCGAAGAATAATATATACAATCATTGCAATCAATATTGTTAGCGGAACGTATTTTACTGATGTGGTTTTAGGGTAAAATATACCCATCACAATAAATGGAATTAGACATACAAAAAATACATTTTGTCTGATAGCCATTGCAAAATCCAAATGGAGCAGGGCGTATAATGCCCTTGTAGAACCGCATCCTGCACAGTAAATTCCCAAGAATTTATAAGTGGGGCAGGCGGGCAATAGGGAATTGGGATTGTTAGGATTCCCAAAATAAACGGCAATACACCACAAGATTCCTAAAACAAGAATCCCTATTCTCCATTTAAAACTTTGCATTTATTCCTCTACTTTGCGGCGTCCGCCAAAGCACCAAGAAGTATGTAAAAGAAAGTAAAAATAATTCCGAGACCAATTCCCCAAAGTGACCATTTCTTTGATGTATTGGCTGCCTCTTTTGCGGCTTCAATATTTCCGCATGCAAGAAAAGTGTTTACTTTTGAAGAGTAGACTATTGCAGCAATGCCAAATGGCAGGCAACAACAAATAGTTGTAATTATGGCTAAAACCAAATTGTTATTAATCTTTTCTTTTGATACTTTTGAAACCAGTTTGCCGCACTTTACACATACGTCGGCATTTTCTGGTAGTTCCGTTCCGCAGTATTTGCAATACATTTTTATCCTTTTATTTATTAATTTCTTCTTCGTAGTTAAATGCTTCTACCATTGCCCAAATGGAAACAGGTATGGACAAAATAAAACAAGAACACAATGTCAACAAAAGCTGAATTGTGGCTCTTTTTGTTTTACCAATATAAAAATTATGCACTCCAAAGCATCCAAATAGAATGGCAAACAGAATATAATTTGTTTCTTTATTTGAATTTTCGCACAAGTTTGTTTGCTTTACTAATTTTCCGCAATTAACACATACATCAGCATCTTCAAGAATTTGTGCTCCGCAATTTTTACAATACATAATTTTTAGATTATATAATAAGGCTTGTATTACAATTAAAAAAAACTATTGAATAAAAATTTTCAAATTATTTTTCATAAACAAAAAATAATCGGGCTCGAATCGGTATTAACTTGATTTTTTATTTATGAAAATATTCCTGAAATGATGAGTGTCAGAAAAATAATTGTAAAAGTAACGCCCATAATTAAAGCAAAATAGGCTCTTCCTGTTCCGTGTATTTTTTTCTTTTTTGCATCCCTTATACCCAAAATTCCAAACAAAATAGCAAGCGGGGCAAAAATAAGCAGAACGGAAAATAATCCCAAATAGCCTGCAATAATGCAATAAATTGATGTGTTTATCGGTATCAAAAGATGAGTACCGCTTGAATCTTCTATATCTATTTCCTGGGAAAGTTGTGTTCCGCAACGAAAACAAACTTTACTATCATTGGGCAACTCTGTCCCGCATTTTGTGCAATACATATAATTCCTTTTATTGATGCTGTTATTTTTGGTGATGTATGAATCCCCTAAAACGTTTTAGAAAAATATTCTGTTTTAATTTATTCGCATGGAAAATTTTTATCTCCCACATATGATAAAAAAATATAATTTTTTTGGGCTATTTGGTTTCGCCCAAAATCATTTCCGCATATTGCACTCCGTCTGCGGAACCGCTTTTTACTTGTGTTATCAATATTCGGTAGTATTTGTACGGTTTTGAATTTTTAAATGTCGCCGCCAAGCCTTCGGAGTTTCGCGGGGCGTCTTCTAAAACGCCGCTTTCGCCTTCGTAAAGGAGCGCCCAGCTCTTAAATCCCGCCTCTTCCGAATGCGGGGAATTTGACGCTTCAACAGTGATTTTCATCGGGTCTCTTTCGGGGCGGTCTTCGGCTGTGATAAAGCGTATTGCGTTTATTCTTTCAGGCGATGCAAATCTTGCGATAATGCCCGTATTCACGCCTTTGGGGTTAAAGCCGTCCTTGTCCTGCCCTGCGTTCATATGCTTTGTGGCGGGATTTTGGTCGAAAGCCCCGATTTCAGATTGGCGTATTTCGCTGTCGAGGGCGAATTCGTTTGCGCCTGCCTTAATCGTTCTTGAGAGAGCTTTTTGGCTTTCGCTTTTTATTGCTTCAAACTTTGCGTCCGTCAGATTTTTTGCGATTGGCGCGCTCTTTTTAAGTTCCGACTTTATTTTTATGGCGTCGATGATGTCGGCTTTTCGCTTTTCTGGAAAAGTTTTAACCTGCGTTATTTTTCCGTTTTTGAAAGAGCCAGACACCGTTGTTTTATAGGGAGCGGCGAGCTTGAAAATGCCGCTCCAGTTTTCAGGAATTGCAGGGGCAAGCATTAGCCTTTTGCCTTCGGGGTACATAATCATTCTTTGCAATATATGCTCTCCGTTTCCGCCGTTGTCTTCGTCGGGAGAGTAGTCGTTTGCGTTGCGCCAGAATGCGTAGAATTTCAGGTCGGGCTCTTTTGCGTTCGGGTTGAAGCAGAAATCTGCGTAGAATTTTGCGTCTTCCGCAAGACCAAGCATTGCGGCTTGCACGCCGTCTTGGAACCAGCATCCCGCGTGCTTGAATTTTCGCCATTTGAACGAATAGAGCGCAAGCTCGTAGTTTGGCTTGCCCAATCCGTAAAGACGGAACGGATAAATCGAGTAAAGTTCAGGATTTTCCATGTTACGCGGCTTGGCAGTCTGTTCTCCCGAATAGGGAAGCAGGACTTTTTTGCCGTTTCTGATTGCGGTTGGAATCGGGGGAAGAATTTTTAGCGTATTTTCAAAAAGTTTGCGTTCATTTGACGGCAGGATTTTCGGGCTTAACGCAAGTGCCCTTTTTAAAACAACGCCAAGACCTACGATGTCAGGAAGCGGATTTTGGACTTTCCAATATTGTTCGAGCGAATTGCATGGCGACATGAAAATCTTGCCGTCTTTGTCCCGCGGGAAGTGTTCCAAATAGAATTGCACGCCCTTGGCGAGCATCGGCACAATTCTTTCCTTCGCAAAATCTTCGTCTTGGGTATATTCGTAATAGTCGAAAGCCATCATTGAAAGCTCTATGATTGGCAGATAGTAGTGGGCCGTCCAGTGTTCGGGGCTATCGGTTGCGGCGACTCTGTCGAACCCACCGTAGCATGGCGCGGTTTCGGCAAAGTATGCGCCGCCGTGCCCGTAAAATTCTTTTGTAAGCTTTTCATTTAGTGGAAGCTGGTTGAAGTACATTTCAAAGAGCGGCTTCATCATGTCGAAATCTCCTGCCATGAGCCGCGCCCAGTACATTGGGCGGGTGTTTTGAAACCAGTACTGCCCGCCCCAAGTGCGGTAGTCGGCGTCTCTTGGCTTGTCGCGGTAGTTTTCGCGGTCGGTCGTGAAAATTGAACCGTTGAATTTTATGGGAGCTTTTCCTCTTCCCGCGCAGGCGGTTTTGTATCGTTGCAGGGTGTAGCCTTTTGTGATGTTTTCTGCTTGCCGGTCTCCTTCTGCAAATATGTAGCTGCGTAGCCAGAAGTTGCTCCACCATTCGCGGTGTTTTGCGATTCTCTTGTCCGATTTTATTGCGGACAGCTTTTGCGAAAGTTTTAAGGCTTCGTCGTGCCACGCTTGCGGATTTTCAAATTTTCCCGACAAAACCGAGATTGTGAAGCTTTGGTTTTTTGACGGTTTCTTTGAAACCAAAACATTTTGGCTTTCTGCCTTGAAATTTTCTCCGCCTGCAACCGCGCCGAATGCGAGGTTATGCAAATGCTCGTTTTGGGGGATTTTGTTGAAGTGGCAGAGGGCGATTTTGTCTTCCGAAACTTCCATGGCATTGTCGGCAGAAATTATGCCCTGCGCGTTGGGGCGCAGATTTTCAAGCTCGACTTTTGCCGCCGCCGCCCTGTCGGAAGATATGTCAACCACGATTTGCGGATTGTTTGCGTCGGCGTAAATTCTGAATATGCGGCTTTCTCTGCCCGAGGCGTATTTTATGATGATTTCTCCCTCTTTCAGCCTCAGGGTTTGCGAAAACTGCGCCTTGCCCTTTAATTCGGGATTAAGCGTGATTTTCACTTTCGCGATTTTCAAAAGCCCATTTGAGCCTTTTAAGTCTTCGCTCCAAGAGTCGGTTTTGGAAATGTAAAAGTAAACTTCTCCTTTTTCCGTCGCCCATGCGTTTAAACCTATATCTCCATTTCCGGCAGGCATCGAGTCGGCGGAAGTTTTTCCCGCCTGAGTCCATGTTATGTTTTGCCTTTCAAGACGGGAAAAAACTTCGTCTGATTCCGCCGATGCGAATGCACAGGTTGCGGAAAACAAAAATAATGTCGATAGTTTGATAATTTTTCCAAATGTTCCCATAAAAATGAAAAAGAGCATTAAATTTTTGTGTAAATCAAGAAATTATTTTAACAGACTCCACAAGCATCGCGAATGAAATTGACGAGAAAAGTATCACGCGAACCCATTTCATTATGAGCAAAAATTTAAAGCTTTTTATTAGATTTGCGAACTTTGAGGCAAGTAGAGATATTGCATTAAAAACGACCAGCACCGAAAGCATGAATATTCCGCCCAAAATGACGAACTGCACTGGAATTGAAATATCTCCCTCTCTTATGAATTGCGGCATAAGGGCGAGGAAAAACAGGGCGACTTTCGGATTTAAGGCATTCATCAAAAATCCCCTCAGAAGCGTTTTGAGCATATTTTCGCTTTTTGTGTCTGTTTTGACTTCGGCGGCTTTCGGCGTTTCCCTTGATGCTTCGAAGGCGAGGATTGCCAGATAGCACGCGCCCAAAAATTGCAGGCACACATAAAGCGAGGGTGTTTGCGATATGACAAGCGAAATTCCCGTTGCGCATAGCGCGGTGTGCATGCAAATGCCAAGGCATAGCCCGACGGTTATCAAAATTCCTCGTTTTGCGCCTTTTGCGAGGCTTTCGGCAAGCACGAACAAATTATCGGGTCCGGGCATTATCGCAAGCGCGAGGCTTGCCGCAAAAAAGCTTATGTATAAATTCATGGGAAAAGTATTTTTTTTGCAATGCCGCATAATTTCAAGACTCTTTCAAAAAATCTTTGCATAATTTTTAAATATGCGCAATTCTCGTATTGATTAAAAAAAACTCGAATATGAAAAAATACATTGCATTTTTTGCCTTTTTAATGGGAACTATATTTTGCTTGTTTGCGGCTGAAAACAAGCTTAAAGGCGAAATTTTGAAAGACGGCTCAAAGGTTTTCAAACTTTGGCAGGGCAGGGATATGCCGGGTGTCGGCGCGAAAGCTCCAATTAAAATTTGGGGCGACGACAAAAAAGACGATTTGAGCATTACCAATGTTTCAATTCCGGATATCCGCTTCTTTAAGGCGGAATCTAAAACCCCGACGCCCGCGGTTGTTATCGCGCCGGGGGGCGCGTACGGCGGTTTGGCTTACGGCAAGGAAGGCACTGCGCTTGCCAAGCTTTTGGTTAAATATGGAATGAGTGCGTTTGTCTTGAAATACCGCGTTCCGCAAAACCGCGAGGGAGCGTATCAGGACGCGCAGAGGGCGTTAAGATTTGTAAGGGCGCACGCAAAGTCGCTTAACATCGACCCGACTCGCTTGGGAATGGCGGGGTTTAGCGCGGGAGGGCATTTGACTTGCCGCACGTCTTCAAACTTCAAAGACGAAATTTATCCTCATAAGGATTTTATCGACAAGTTTTCCTCAAAGCCCGACTTCCTTATTTTGATATATCCCGCCTACACGGGCAATGACGAGCTTGTTTTGCAGCCAGATGTCCCTGTGAGTGCGGAGACAACGCCGCCATGCTTCATCGCACAAACAATGGACGACGGGCACTTGAAAGACGGGCTTACGTATTTTCTGGCGCTGAAAAAGGCGGGGGTGAAGGTGGAGGCTCACTTTTACGAAGAGGGCGGGCACGGCTACGGAATGCGCGATAGACAACATTTGCCCATGCGCACTTGGGACGAACTTTTGCTTAACTGGCTCGCTTCGCGCAAGCTTGTAAATCTTGAAGACGCTCCTCAAAAGTAAAATTGTTTTGTATTTTCGGGCAATTTCTGTTTTAAATTCATTTTTATAAACAGAAAAAAGAAATTTTGATGAAAAAACTGCTCCGATTTTACGTTTACATAAAGCCCTCTTTGTTTCCGCTTATTGTCGCGGTAGTGTGCGGTTCGGTTTTCGGCGCGAGCAGCGGGCTTATGCCTGCGGTCTTCAAATACGTTTTGCAGGGCGTCTTTGAAAAACAGGGCGAGTATGGGATTTGGTATGTTGCGGGAGTCGCCGCCGCGCTTCCTCTGATTTTTGCGATGCGCGCAATTTCAGGGTATGCGAGCGGATATTTGATGGTCTATTGCTCTTTGGAAGTCTTGCGCAGGCTTAAACTCGATTTGTTTTCCAAAATGCAAACTTACCCGATTGCGTTTTTCGACAAGTTCACGACGGGCGACCTTTTGACGAGGCTTACGAACGACTCCAATATGGTGCAGACGCGCCTTCTCGGTTTTGCTTCCGAAATTTTCCGCCAACCGATGCAGGCAATCGGCGCGATAGTGTATCTTGTTTACCAGTGCGTCAAAAGCGGGGAAGCTCTCGTATTGATTGTAGTACTTATGTCCGTTCCCGTTTTCATTTTGCCGATGCAAATTATTCGCAAAAATTTGAAGCGGTATGCGGGCAAGGCGCAGGTTTCGCTTTCAGAAATGACCCAGCATGTTAACGAGAATTTGGATGCGGTTCACGAAGTCAGGGTGTTTTCTTTGCAGGACAAGCAAATTGAGAAGTTTGGCGACCAGAACAACACCTATAAAAAATTCTTTTTGAAAGTCGAAAAATACGACCTCATGCAGCAGCCCATAATGGAAGTATTTGCCGCGCTTTTGATTGCGGCGACTTTCGTTTACTCTTATTGCTCGCACATTGATTTGCCTACATTTACTGCAATCGGCGTTGCGCTCTATTTGATTGTTGACCCCATAAAGCGCGTCATAAAAATGACAAACGACTTTATAAAGACCATGCCGCTAATCGAGCGCATTTGCGAGATTTTGGACTATAAAAGCGAAGTTCCCGAACCCGAAAATCCCGTAAAAATAGGCGAAGCCAAGGGGCGCATAACATTTGAAGACGTGGCTTTTGCCTATAAGGACAAAACGGTGTTAAAAAACGTTTCAATAGACATTCCCGCAGGAACGAGTTGCGCCCTTGTCGGCGAAAGCGGTGCGGGCAAAAGCACTTTCGCAAAGCTTGCAATGCGCCTTTACGACCCATCAAGCGGGAAAATCATGCTTGACGGAGTGGATTTGCGCGACATTTCGAATTTGGATTACATGGCGAATTTGGGGAGCGTTCCGCAGTATCCCGTATTGTTCAACGACACGGTTTTTAACAATATTTTAGCGGCAAAAGACGGTGCGACACGGGAGGAAGTTTACGCCGCCGCAAAAGCCGCCTATGCCGACGACTTCATAAGAGAGCTTGAAAACGGCTACGACACCGTTGTCGGGGAGCGCGGCGACAGGCTTTCGGGCGGGCAAAAACAGCGCATTGCAATCGCAAGGGTCTTCCTTAAAAATCCCCCGATAATCGTTTTGGACGAAGCCACTTCCGCCCTTGACGTCAACAGCGAAGCCTTTATCCAGCAGGCGATAGATTCGCTCATGAAAAGCAGGACGATGTTCATCATTGCCCACCGTTTCAGCACGATAAAAAACGTGCAGAAAATCATAGTTTTCAAGGACGGCGAAATTATCGACTTTGGCTCGCATTCCGAGCTGATGTCCCGTTGCGCGCACTACAAGAGCCTTTACGAACGCCAGTCTTCCGTCGTGAGTTAAACAATGGCAAAATTTAACGCCCAATCTTTAATTAAGGGAAGCTTTGCAAGGCTTTTTTGCATTTTGACTTTCGGCATTTTTGGCGGAGGGCGCGAGGCGTTTTCTCCGCGCGGAGAAATTTCAAGAGAGGAATTTTGGAGCGGGCATTTGCTGCCGTCTTTTTATCTTTTTGTTTTGGGATCGGGGCTTTACAGGGTGATATGCTATTTTTACGGGTTGTTTTCGTTTGGATTTACTTCCAGAAAGCTTATCTTTTCGGTAATGGTTGCGCCCGCAGTTTATATTCTTTTTATCGGGGAAATGAAGCGTTTACGCCACATCGGCTTATGGGCGGTTTGGGTTGTCGTTAATTTTTACGTGCCTTTCGGCATTTTGGCATGCGGGCTGATTTGCGCGTTTATGCCGAAAATCCGCCTGTTCGGGGGTAAGTCTCTCAAAAAGCCGCGTTTTTTGCGATAACGATAAAATTTTGGTTAATTTTTTTGCCCATAGAAAATTTTTTTTGTTTTCTTGCTTAAATAGTGTTTGACATTTAAAAAATGCTCTTATAAATTTTTATTAAATCCAAAAAACTAAATAATTTGGCTATATGAAAAAACTGATATCAACATCTATTTTTGCTTCCGCCGCGTTTATGGCATTTGGGGCGGATTATTATCTTACTTCGGGAGAGAATGTGGATATTCTCGACCTTTCAAATTGGGGCGCGGAAGAAATAACAACGTCGGATATTTTAAACATTACAAATAACGGAACTTCCGCGGTTTTGGACGGAACGGGGAAAAGCCTTTCATTTAACCACATGAATATCAGGGGCAATGTTTCGCTTGAAATTTTGGGCACGGGCAATTCGCTTGTGGGCGCGGGCACGACAAAGTCAAATATTTATGTGGGCGATGGCGCAAACAACAATTCGTATCTTGGAATTTTAGGAAGCGGTAACTCTTTCTCCGATAAGAGCGGCTGGTCGTTTATGATGGGCAACGTAACCTCTGTGTCGGGGCAAAATTTGGTTAGGGTGCATTCTTCCTCCGCCGAGGCGTCGGGCAGAAATTCGTTTGCCGTTCCCTCCTCCGTAAACTCTTTTATATATCTTTCAACCGCCGAAAATTCCGCCGCGCGCAACACTGTGAGCATTGGCGACAATTCTTCCGCGACTTTCCAGACAAATTTATATGTCGGGGCGAATTCGTCGAATAGCGCGATAAAAGGCGGCGTTGCGGAAATTGTTTTGGACGGCAAAGGCTCGGAGCTCTCTTTTAACGATTTGTTTGTGGGCGCAAACAACGCCACGCAGGAGGGCGGCACCGCGCAAATTGTAATGGGCGGGCAGCAAAATACGGTTTCCGTAACGAAAAATATGCGCATTGGCGGCTCGAATAACGGAAATTACAGCGCTTCAGGCTCTCAAAGCGGCGGCACAAACGGCATTTATATATCAGGCGAAAATAACGAATTTACAACGACCGCAACAATAAACGTTGCCTCCGCCTGGGATATGTCGGGCGGCGTGAACGAGTTTGTTGTTAGCGGCACGGGCAACGCCGTTAATTTCAACACTGCGCAAGTTGGCTACGGCAACTCAAGCAACATATTTTCGGGCGGCACCAACAGGTTCTTGGTATCGGGCACGGGCAACGTCATAACAGCCTCGCAAGGCATAAACGCCTATGCCGACAACCAGAAGGGCGGCGTTGCCGTATTTGAAGTGGCGGGCTCGAACAACGAAATTTATTTCTCCGGCAACAATATGGTTGGCCGCGCTATGCAGGGCGGCGAGAACCGCTGGGTTTTGGGCGGCGAAAACAACAAGGCGGAGTATAAGTCGGCAATGAGCTTTTTGATTGGCAGAACCGCCATGACAGGCGGCGAGGCTGCCTTGGAAATCCGCGGCAAAAACAATACGTTTAAAACGTTTAACCTGTTTATCGGCAACGAGGGTACCTCAAACGGCAAGGCAAAGTTCATCGTCGAGGGCTCGGGGCACACAATAAATGTGGCAAATTCTTTCCAGTCGTACTTCTCGGGGAATGTGGGCGCCGACGGCAAAAAAACGGGCGGCGGCTTTGAATTCATTGCGGACGCCGACGGCTTTTCCACTGTCAATATAAATAATTTCTCCACGGTTTTTACGGGGCTTATTGAAATCGACTTTTCAAAATACATTGTAAAAGACGAAATTAACGGCGACGAATTTACGCTCATAAGCATAAATAACAACGCTCAAAATCTTCTTCTCGAAATAGAAGGGGATTTGGACCAGTATTTCAGCGTCACAGGGTCGGACGACTATGAGCTTTTGTTCGGCGACAAAACTTTGGGCGTCAGGGTATTTTCAACAAATGTTCCCGAGCCTGCGACGTATGCGGCAATTTTCGGCGCGCTTGCCCTTGCGTTTGCCACATGGCGCAAAAGAAAATAGCTTTCTTTGCTATATAAATTACTTATTTTAAACCTAAAAAAGGCGTTCCAATCGGGACGCCTTTTTTATTGAAAACTGAATTTTTTAGAGCGGATTGTGAAAGTAAAAAACAGGATAAAGCCCAAGCAGGCGGCGGGGAAGCCGACGAGCGCCGTATAGTTGTAGGGAAGACCCCCTTCTATCGGAAGACCGCCTGCGTATGCGCCGATTGCGTTTCCCAAATTAAACGCGATTTGCACGCATGCGGCTCCGAGCATTTCCCCGCCTTTCGAGTACTGCAAAAGCAGAAGCTGCTCGGGGGAACCGAGCGCGAACAGGCAGAAGGTGCATATAAACATAAGCGTTGCCGAGAGTATCGGATATTGCGCAAAAAAGAATATTAGCATCAAGCTTATTGCGATTATTCCCTGCACGGCGGTAGCTACTTTTGCGGGAGTAAACTTGTCGGAAAGCTTGCCGCTTAGCATGTTTCCGCACACCATTCCGACTCCCGCCAGAAACATCAAAAGGCTTATGGACTTTTCGGGAAATCCCGACACTTCCGTAAGCAGGGGATTTATGTAGCTGTACCAGCAGAATATGCTTCCGTTTCCGAGCAGTGTGCAGGCTATCAAAAGCCATGGCATTATGCTTTTTAGGAATTTGAACTGTCCCTTAAAGCCCGTGTCTTCAATCCCGCCCACTTGCGGAATGAGGCGGAAAACCAAAAAGAGCGCCGCAAGTCCGCACATGCTTGTAAGAAAGAATGCGGCGCGCCACGAAAGAAGCGTGGAAATCGTTGTTCCGAGCGGAACTCCGAAGAGGTTTGCAATGGTCATGCCCGAAATCATAATCGAGATTGCAAGGGCGGTTTTGCCTTTCGGGGCGAGTTTAAGGGCGACTATCGAGGCTACGCCGAAGTACGCGCCATGCGGAAGCCCCGAAACAAACCTTGCAAGCATCATAAAATGGTAGTTAGGGGCGATTGCAGCGCAGAAATTTCCCAAAACCATAATTCCGACAAGCGCAAGTAGAATGTTTTTTAGCGCAAACTTTCGCGCCAAAACAAGCATCGGGGCACCGAAGCAAACTCCTATTGCGTATGCGGAAATCAAGTGCCCAGCCGTTGCGTTTGATATGCCGAGTCCGTTTGCCACATTGGGCAAAATTCCCATAATCATAAATTCGGCTATTCCCAGAACGAGAGTGCCTGCGGCGAGGGCTGACAGAGGTTTTTTCATAAAATCCGTTGTTTAAAATCGAAAATCCGAAAAATTTTAAAGGAAAATCGCAAGCAAAATTTTTCAAAACAGAAAAAAAGCTTGGCAAGTTTTTGCCGCATACTAAATTGTCTTTTATATGAAAGAGGCAATCTGGGCTATTGTTGACGAGCTTAAACGCTTGCGCGCCGAGGGGGAAGAGGGAATTCCTTTGAGCGAAGAGGCGTTTGAGGAGCTTACAAAGTTCGCGAGGATTGCCGACGGGCAAGAAGTCATAGACACTCCCGACGAGGTTGAGTTTGTAAAAAAAGTGGACTTCGATTTCAAGAAACAGGAAGAGACAAAACAGCATCAGATGGCGCAAAAATTGAAAATCGTGGTTGGCGGCAGAGATTTTGAAATAGAGGCGGTTCCCGAGCCCACGCCCTTTGTTTTGCCCGAAGCCGACAAGAAAACCCGCTGGGAAGCCTTGCGCGAAATCGTTTTGGGCGACAAGGTTTGTGCGCGCCATTTGCGCGAGGGCAAGAAAATCGTTTTCGGGGTTGGAAATCTCGACGCCGACATATTTTTCTGCGGCGAAGCTCCGGGGGCTGACGAAGAAATACAAGGCGAGCCTTTTGTCGGCAAGGCGGGTCAGCTTCTCACAAAAATAATAAAGGCGATGGGGCTTGAAAGGGAGCAGGTTTATATCGGAAACATTATGAATTGGCGTCCCGAACTTCCGACGCGCACGGGCAACCGCCCGCCCACTGAAGTCGAAATGGCGTATTGCCTGCCGTACTTGAAGGCGCAAATCGACATTGTAAAGCCGAAAGTCATCGTTGCTCTCGGCAACACTGCCGTGACGGGGCTTTTGGGCGCGGATACCAAGCGCAGAATGGGCGCAATTCGCGGGAAATGGCATTCTTTCAACAATACCGACCTGATGGTCACATACCACCCGTCTTTTCTGCTTCAATACGCTTCAAACGAGAAAAAACGCCAAGTCTGGGAGGACATGATGGCGGTAATGGAGCGCGTGGGCATTCCGATTTCCGAAAAGCAGAGGGGCTACTTTTTGTGATTTTACGCCTTCTTGCGTTTTTTCAAGATGTTTATTTGGTCGCGGATATGCGCCGCCTTTTCAAATTCGAGCCTGTCGGCGGCTTCTAACATTTCCGCTTGAAGCTCAGCGATAAGCTCTTTTAATTCGTCCTCTTTTTCGGGGACTTTTTCGGATTTTTCATCCTGCTTTACGAGCGAATCCATTATGGGTTTTGAAACGCTTTTCGGGGTGATGCCGTTTCTTTCGTTGTACCTTTGTTGGGCAAGGCGTCTGCGCTCGCAAACGCCCACGGCTTCCCTCAATGATTTTGTCATTTGGTCGGCGTATAAAATCACCCTGCCGTCAACGTGCCGAGCGGCTCTTCCCGCGGTTTGTATAAGGCTTGTCGCGCTTCTTAAAAAGCCTTCCTTGTCGGCGTCCAAAATGCAGACGAGGGATACTTCGGGGACATCCAACCCTTCCCTCAAAAGATTTACGCCGACAAGGGCGTCGAAGTTCCCCTTTCTCAGCCTTCGCAGAATTTCCACTCTTTCAATGGCGTCGATGTCGGAATGCAGGTATTCGGTTTTGACTCCGTTTTCGCGCAAAAAATCCGCGATTTGCTCGCTCATGCGCTTTGTGAGCGCCGTAACGAAAACTCTCTCCTTGCGTTTTGCGGCTTCTTTAATTTCTGAAATGCAGTCTTCAACCTGCCCCTTGATTGGGCGGATTATCATCTTGGGGTCGAGAAGCCCTGTGGGGCGTATAATTTGCTCGAAGACATTTTTTCCGCTTTCTTCGAGTTCATACTGTGCGGGCGTTGCCGAAACAAAAACCGTTTGTCCCGTAAGTTTTTCAAATTCTTCGGGCTTTAACGGGCGGTTGTCGAGCGCGCTGGGGAGCCTGAACCCGTATTCCACAAGGCGGCTTTTCCTTGATTTGTCGCCATTATACATTCCCCTTATTTGCGGGACTGAAACATGGCTTTCGTCAATGAAAAGCAGGGTGTCTTTCGGGAAGAAGTCGAGCAGGCACCACGGGCGCGAGCCGGGCTCCCTGCCGCCGATTTGGCGCGAATAGTTTTCAATTCCCGTGCAAAATCCCGTTTCGTGCAGGAGTTCCAAGTCTTCGAGAGTGCGCATTTTGATGCGCTGGGCTTCCAAGAGTTTTCCCGCTTTTTCAAATGCTTTCACTTGTTCTTCAAGCTCTTCTTTTATTCGCGGAATTGCGGCTTCTATGCGGTCTTGCGGAGTTACAAAGCTCGTCGCGGGGTAAACGTCAAAGCGTTTTAATTTGCAGATAACTTCTCCCGTTATCGGGTCGATTTTTTTCAGGGAGTCGATTTCGTCTCCGAAAAATTCCACTCTGAGGGCGGTGTCGAGATACGCGGGGAAAACGTCAACCACGTCTCCTCTGACTCTGAAAGTCCCGCGTTCAAAAGATATGTCGTTGCGTGTGTAGCGGCATTTTACGAGTTTGTCGATAAACACGTTGCGCTCCAAGTTAAGCCCCGTCAAAAGCGGAACCATCATTTCTTTGAAGTCGTCGGGCGAGCCCAACCCGTAAATGCACGAAACAGAAGCTATCACTATAACGTCGCGTCTGCTTACAAGCGAGCTTGCCGCGGATATGCGCAGCTTTTCTATTTCGTCGTTTATTGAGGAATCCTTTTCGATGTATGTGTCTGTCTGTGGAATGTAGGCTTCGGGCTGGTAGTAATCATAGTAGCTTACGAAGTATTCCACTGCGTTTTCGGGGAAGAATTCCTTAAATTCCGCGTAGAGCTGCGCGGCGAGCGTTTTATTATGCGAAATTATCAAGGCGGGGCGGTTTGATTTTGCGATGACGTTTGCCATCGTGAAAGTTTTACCCGAGCCCGTGACTCCGACGAGAGTCTGGTATTTTTCTCCCGAAGCTATGCTTTTGCACAAGCCTTCTATCGCCTGCGGCTGGTCGCCGGAAGGGGAAAATTTTGAATTTAATTTAAAAAGAGGCTTAACCATTTTTTCTCAATGCCGATAAAAAAATTAGATATTATCGCCGTTTTTCAACTCTTTTTTTTGATAACTTTGCCGTACTATTATATGTCGCAAAAATCTGTTGACAAAGTTATATGCGTAATATTTACTTTGAATTTAACTAACTATTAAACTATTTTTTTATATGCGCCCGCGAATGCGGTTTGCATCTAAACAAAAAAGAATGGGGAAATAACTTATGAAAAACATATCAAGAAGAAACTTCATATCCAAAGCGGCGGGGGCCGCGGCGGCGGGAGTGTTCCTGCCGACGCTCATCCCTTCGAGCGCACTTGGCAAGGCTGGGACTGTTGCGCCGAGCAACAGAATTAACGTCGCGTTCATCGGCCACGGCATGCAGTCGGGTGGCCACCGCGGCGACATGGCAAGAAATCCAAGGACTCAGATTTTGTCGGTTTGCGACGTAAAACTTGACGTTCTCGACAGAGTATACGGCGAAGTTGAAAGAATAAACAAAGATCGTGGCATCGGCAATTCTCTGCAAAAGACCATTCACTATCAGGAAGCTCTTGACAGGGACGACATTGACGCGGCGTTCATCGTAACTCCCGACCACTGGCACGTTGCAATCTCCCTTTACGCAATTTTGCGCGGCAAGCACGTTTATTGCGAAAAGCCGCTTACTTTGACTGTCCGCGAAGGCAGAATTTTGTCGGACGCGGCGAAAAAGGCAAATATACGTTTCCAGACAGGCTCGCAGCAGCGTAGCGAATACTGCTTCCGCAAGGCGGCGGAATTGGTTCGCAACGGCGTAATCGGCAAGCTTAAGGAAGTTTATATTTCAATCGGCAACTTCCCGCCTCCGCTGGAACTTCCGGAAATGCCGTTCCCCGAATGGATGCCAAAGGAAAATTATGATTTGTGGCTCGGGCCGACGCCTTGGCGTCCGTTCCATACCGAACGTATCAAGGGCGACTACGGTGGCGGTTGGCGCAGATTCTGGGAATACGGCGCACGCAAAGAAGGCGACTGGGGCGCACACCACTTCGACATTGTGCAGTGGGCAAAGGGTATGGACCATTCCGGCCCCGTAAAGTTCTGCCCCGCAGGCACGGACGGCGTTCCCTGCCGCTTCTACCAGTATGCTGACGGCACTACAGTTTACATCAATCCTCCCGGCGACATGGGCAAAGGCAAATGGGGCGGCGGCACGCGCGGCGAAGCCATCCGTTTCGTTGGCGAAAGCGGCGAAGTTTTGACAAACCGCGGCAACGTATGCAAAGTTGTTCCCGATGCCGCATTGGGCAGGCAGGCATTGAAGCCCGGCTCTACACAGCTCCATCCGAGCATGGGGCATCGCCAAGACTGGATTGACGCAATCATAACAGGTCGCGACACCATTTGCAATGCGGAAATCGGCCACAGAACCGCGTCTATCTGCCATTTGTCGTCAATCGCTTTGCGCTTGAACCGCACGGTAAATTGGGATCCGAAGAAAGAACAGGTAATCGGCGACGACCAGGCGGCGTCAATGCTCGACCGTCCGCGCCGCGCTCCATACTTCTTGGGCGCATAATTGGAAACGAATTAGAAAGGTTTTTTTAGAATGAAAAAATTATCAATCGCTTCTCTCATCGCTTTTTCGGCTCTCTCCGTTTTTGCTTGGGACAATATGCCGAAAATCGTGGCTGACGCAACCGCAGTTGTCGAAGCAAACACTCCCGCCGACGTCATAAAGGCGTCTTTGGAAGCTGTAAGCACGGGCGTTCAAGACCCGAATTTGGACAGAAACAAAAACTTTGAACAGCAGGAAAACGCTTTCATCAAAACTTGGGTTGCCACGGAGGCGTCGTTTTATTACGGCAATCCGAAAATGGACAAGTCAAAGCGCAATGAATTTGTTTCCGCCTGCGTTTCCGCCTACAAAAACATCAAGGGCAAGGATTTGAAATCAAAGGAACAAAAGATTTTCTTGTTGGGGCTTATGCAAAACTGCCCTTCTGAAAAGTCTATTGACCTCTTGAAGGGAACTCTTGGCGACAAAGATAAGGATATTGCAGACGCCGCAAGAATGGCGCTCCAACAAAATCCCGAAAAGTCGGTTTCCACAATTTTGGTAAATGCAAAGAGCAAAGACAAAGTTTTGGCAAGCGGTCTTGTAAACGCACAGGCTACCCGCGCCTACGACAAGAAGGCGGCTCCCACAAAAATCAAAGCTTTCCAGGAAGAAAAGTCTTCAAGCCTTAACCACGGCGCGTCTTTGATTGCCGCCAAGGGTTGGTATTCCAAAGACAGCTTTGAAGAGCAGAAGCAGAAAATCACCGCAAAAGACAAGGGGGCAATTCGCAGGGCTCTTGAATCCGACAACAGCCGCGACATGATTTACGCAATCCAGTTCGCAGTTGAAGATCCTTCCATGATGGAAACTTTGAAGGCTTCTTACGCAAAGAGGGATGACGTTGTAAAGGCTTGGGTATTGACCGCTTTGGGCGATACAGGCACCCCCGCCGCCCGTGATTTCATCATAAACGCCCTCAAAGAAACCGATTCCGACAATGTGCGCCTTGGCGGCGCGTGGGCTCTCTCATGCATTGGCGACGAGCAGTCGGGTTTTGCGGCAATAGATTTGCACAAGGCTGTTTGGGGCAACGGGCATATCCGCAACTTGGTCGAATATTCAGTAAGGTCAATGAAGCCCTCCAAGGCTTTGGACAATGCAATTCTTGAAGGCGTTAAAAACTTCGACCGTTCTTGCATCCGCTTGGCGGGCGCACGCGGGCTTACCGAAGCATTGCCGAACATCGTAAAGGCAATCAAGGAAAACAAGGAACGCGGCGACGCTTGCGGGGCTTTCAGAGAATTGGGAACAATGAAAGACTTCTTGAAATTCATTGAAACCGCTATCGAAATCAACGACAACTGGCTGAACAGGGAAGTTTTCCAGATGATGAACCATTTCTCATTGGCGATTTACGACACCGATGTGGCTCCCACTACCGAAGCTCTCGACAAATTGCAGGAAAAGGCTACGGCAAAGGGCGTAAACCTTCCTTGGGACAGAATGAAGGACCTTGTTAAATACAAGGGCAAACTTCCGAGAAAATAAGGCTTAACTCGTAAAATTTAAGGCGTATTTGCGTCTTATTTCAGACAAATAAAAACAAAAGGTGCTTGTAAAAGTTTTTTACAGGCACTCTTTTTTTATTTTTTTTGAATAGCTTAATTTTCAATACAAATTTTATATATGCTTTAATCGGTTTTCAATAACCTGAAATGTTATTTCTAATTTATTTGGGAAGATTAAAGTTTGTTTTATGTAGAGTCATAAAAGTTTCTGCGTCGTTTTTTGTTATTCCGCTCATATTGACATATCGCGAGCGAAGCAGATTTAAATCTCGATGCCCCATTTCGCTTTGCAACCTGATAAGGTTTTTAAAGTATTTTAAGTGGTAGCTTGCAAATGTATGGCGCAAAACATCGTTTGTCCATATGCCTTTAAATCCTGCAGAATCCCGTATCGATTTCCATTTGCGAATCCAGTCGGGAGGGCATATTTTTCCTGTTTTGCCGTTTTGGTATTTTAACAGCCATTTTTTTAGGACATCCAAAATTTCGACATGGCGTACGCCTCCCGTTTTGCTCGTATTTGAAGTTATTGTTATTACGTTTTCTTCCATGTCGATGTCTTCCCATTTTAAGCGCGATACTTCTTTTGGGCGAATGCCTGCCCAAAGCATGATTCCGAGCGCAGGTGCGCTTTCTTTGAATTTATTTGTTTTTACGATTTCCAAAAGATTTACTATTTCTTCTATTTTAAGTGGAATTATTTTTTTCTCCTTTATCTTTTTTGCTTTTATTTCCGATATGAAATTTTCTTTTAGCCATTTGTTTTTTTGTGCAAAAGAAAAAAATCCCGAGAGAAAAGTTCTTGCCTTGTTAAATTGCGATGGAGTGGAAAAACAAGATTCTATCCATTTTTGGCATTTCATGGATGTCAAGTTTGTAAACGTTGCGTTTTTCATTTCAGGGCATATTCTGAAAAGCCTTGATGCTATGTATTTTATGTCTTTAAGAGTATCTTTGTTAAGCGATGATTTTGTTTTAAGATAAATGTTAAATGCTTCGAACAGTTTTTGGCTTCTTGTATAATCTTTGTATGATTTTATGCCTAAATTTATAACTTTTTGACAATACAAGGTGTCGGAAATAAAATCTGGCATGGCTTCTTTGCTATCCAGTATATTCCTTATCAACCTGCTTGCGTCAATAATAGTTATACCTGTACCTTCAAGTAACTTTTTTGATAATAATATTTCATTTTGCATTGTGTATTTAAAATACCGATGTCAATTCTATTTTCCAGATTTTTTTGCATTTTATTTCATTTGAACGGCTTAAAGGAAATAATCTGAAAAAGATTTTATGGGGTATTCCCATATTTAATAATTTATTTTTTATGTAAATATATTATTATTATATAATTATGAAAATGAAATCCATACAGTATTTTAAATACTACCATCATTGGCAAAAAATAATTTAAAATCATTAAAATATTATGAAAAAACAAAATAAAACTTATAAGCCTATGGCAATCGCCGCATTGTTTTGCGCGGCTGCCGGAATATATGCAAAAGACGATGGTTGGCAGTATAAAGATTCTGAAAAAACCATCATTGAAAATACTGGCGCGGGGACTGAAAACCGTCTTACTCCGCTTGCAAAGGGAGAATATTTAAATAACAAAGAAGAAATCGAACATGTGTCAAATGTTGAAATCGCGTCCGGTTCTGCGAAATATGTTTATGACACGACTGTCATGAAGGAAACCAAGTTGGACGGTATCGTTCTTGACGGAGAAGCCCAAAGTGTATCTATAGCAAGCGGCGCAGAGTTAAACGTTGATGTCACAAAAGACGATTTAGGCGCACCTGTTAATAATCAAAGCTCTTCTGCCATTATTTTTTCAGAAGAGGCAACATCTGCAAGTTTGAATGGGGACGGAACTGTTGTCGTAAAGGCCGCCAATGATGCTGTTGCAATAGAATCTAAGGGCGAAGCTTCTGTTGATATTTCGGCAAAAAAGATTTCGGCAGAATCCACAATACAAGGAAATGCCGTCGCAATTGATGTTAAAAATGCAGGCACTATTTCGGTTGAAACTTTGTCGGCAACGGCTAATGACGGTTCTGTAACTGCATTGAAAGCGGAATCTGCGGGTGATGTTACAATTGGTGCTGCGAATGCAGGCATTTCAATCAAAGATGCCATGGGTGATGTTACAATTGGTGCTGCGAATGCAGACATTTCAATTGATAATGCCATGGGTGACGTAACTATTGTAAGCGGCACTGATGTAAAAGTTGGCAATATTGCTGCCGATAAAACCGTAAAAGTTGATGAAGCTTCCGGTACGGTTTCTGTTGCGGGTGAAGGCAATCTGACCGTTGGCAAGGCGAATAAAATTGAACTCACCGATGATAACTCTTTGGGCGGCAAGCTCACCGTTACGGAATATGCCGAGAATATTGATGTTAATTCTCTTGGCGCAGCCGATGTTCAATTGCAGGATACGGAATTTAAGGCGAACGAAGTTAAGGGAGACGCCAAATTTAACGGCAAGGGCAATGTCGAAATCGGAAATGCAGGTTCTGTAACAGTTGCAAGTGGTGATAGTCTTGATGGCTCGCTTACTGTTGGAACTGTTGGTAATATAAATGTTGATACAATCACAGGTGATACAACAATTACAACAGCAACCGGCGATGTAGCAGTTAACGTAGGTGCTAACGTTTCAGTTGAAGAGGCACAAGGTAAAGTTACTCTTGGTGATGTTGATAATGTAACTCTTGGCAATGTAGCTGGCGATATTGATATTGTAGATGCAGGGGCAGTTAAGATTGGTCAAGTTAATGCAAGTGCAAAAGTTGCAACATCTGATAGCGTTGAAGCTACAATGGCTTCAGGTGGTATCTTAGATGCAGGCGATACAACATCTCTTACTGCAAAAGTTGAAGAGGGTACAACAAATGTATATGTAAAGGCAAATTCTGCAACAAATGTTGATCTTCAAACATTAGGTGGTACAACAAAAATTGATGCTCAGAAAATTGAATATCAAGGTGATGTTAATGGTGAAATTTCTTCACTTGCTAATAATGGTAATGTAACGCTTTCCCGTGTTGATGTTCTTGAAGTAAAAAATGGCACACAGGCAAATATTACTGTAGATAGCACAAAAACATCTGTTGACGTTGACTCTCTTGCAGGTGATCTTGTTATTAAAAAGGCATCTGCAAGTGGTGTTACAGTTACAAATTCTACAGGTAATGTAACAGTTGGTCTTAATTCCGCAAACTTGACAGCTACCAACATAACAGGCAATGTTGATGTAAAAAGTGTAGAAGGTGAAGGAGACGTAATAGTAGATTCTGTAAGCGGTAAAGTTACAACTTCCGGCGATCTTAACGGCAAGCTCACTGCTTCCAACGTTTCGGGCAAAATTGATACAACTGCGGGTAAATTGGGTTCTGCTGATATTTCTTTAAATGGCAACGATTTTAATGCCGCAGTAGTTAGTGGAGATGCGAAACTTTCGGGAGTAGGCAATGTTGTAATAAAGGATGCGGGGTCAATAACTGTCGCGGAAGGCGATAAACTCGACGGCACACTCAATGTTGATGGCGCACTTCAAGGAAATTCCAATATTGCTGAAATTACAGGGAAAACAACAATTTCCGATATAAAGGAAAATGCAACATTAACAATAGGCAAGGGTGCCGATATTGATATTTCCGGTGCAGGCAACTTGAATGTTGAAACAAGCGCAGGCAAGATAACAGCGGGCGACTTGGGCAACATCAATGCAGAAAACGCGACGGTAGCGGGCATAGAATCCGCAGGCAAGGTTGGCGACATAACAGTCGGAG
>NZ_JALBUT010000010.1:0-57379 GCF_033971905.1 Intestinicryptomonas porci | reverse complement strand
TAGAAAAATGAAACTGATACAACGAATGGCTTATGGTTATCGAAACTTCCAAAATTACAGATTGAGGGTCTTGGTTCTATGCGGCGTCTTTCACTAAAATCCACTCTCTTTGGTGTTGACCCCAAAATTAGGAATTACCACTTATGGAAAGCTTATATTATATCTTTTGGCGTAAAGTGGCGCCAGTTGCGGCGGGCGGAGGCATAGTTGCAGTTTAGTTGCTGTTTTGCTACCACTTCGCTTTTTCTTGAACCCTGATTTGCAAGCACTTGCATTTTGTCGCGAGCCGACGCAAGAAAAGGCAGATTCGCAACTTAATGCAAAATCTGCCTTTTACGCTTAAAAACTGGCGGAGAGAGGGGGATTCGAACCCTCGGTACGGTTTCCCGCACACCTGATTTCGAGTCAGGCACAATCGACCACTCTGTCATCTCTCCTGAAATCTTTTAAATAAAAGAAGTTTTATACGCTACTTTCTATCTTAAAAAGGTCAATATTTTTTTTCGGTTTTATGAATTTGTTAAAATATATTGTAATTTTATTTTGTTTTATGATATAAAAATGTTTTTCTAACAAATCAAAGAAAAAGGTATAATCATGGACATGGAAGAATATATGCGTCAAAATCCAGATTTTGCAAAGAAATACGCAAAACCTACACAAACTAAGCAAATAGCAACCCAAGATAAAACAGTTAAAAGCGGCACAATGTTTAAACTTGCCATTTATGCAATTCTTACGGCATTTGTAAGCGTTGTCTTCTGGTTTATAGGAATGACGGGGGTTGCCTCTATCGGCAGTGTTATTCCGCTCGTCATTTTCGGCGGTCTAAGCGCGATATTTGGCATTTTTTCGGTCGCTTATGTCATAGCAACTGGCGTTTATATCGGCGTTAACTCGTAATATTTTACATCATGAAAAAATACACCTGTACAACCTGCAAAAAACAATTCGATAGCCCCAAAAGTGAATTTTCTTTTGATTCGGTACGCGCAGTTTGTCTCAATCTTATAATGATTTTACTTTGCGCGACCGCCTTTTCGTTTAAATTTCGCGCCGGATGTTTTTTTCTACTAATATACGCAATCGGTTGGGCGATTTTCTTGTTTTCGATGTATATTTTCGGAAAGAAAGAATGTCCATATTGTAAGAGTAAAAACTTTTATAAAAATAGTTAAAAGTTTTACACCTTTTTTGCACCAATTTTTTAAATAATTTCATAAGTTATTTACAACAAACAATCTTTTATAGGTTTGATTCCCACTCATGCCTCGTAATAAAAACCGTCCGAATGCATTCATTTGGGTGGTTTTTTGTTGATTAGCAAAGAGATTGAAAACAAATTACAAATATAAAATTGTGAAAAACTAATGGTGTCATTTTTGTGCTTTTTTCTATGCTCTTTATACTTAAACCCTTTGTGGTTGACCCTATTCCCGCAATCCCTTTGAGGCAAAAGAAAAACCCTCTCAAACGTTTTGTCTGAGAGGGTTTCTTAATTACGGGATGGACGGGACTCGAACCCGCGAGCTCCGGCGTGACAGGCCAGCATTCTAACCAACTGAACTACCACCCCTGAAAATTCTGTTTAATTGGGTGCAGGGGCTGGATTTGAACCAACGACCTCCAGGTTATGAGCCTGACGAGCTACCAAGCTGCTCTACCCTGCGTCAATTAAAAGCCCCTATGAAAGACTTTTTATTTTTTATTGCAAGCTTTTTTTTAAGAAATTTTTTTCTTCGGGCGATTTTCTTTATAAGTTTTTGATATTGCGGGCTTAATTTTTTTTGAGGTTTGGGCTTTTATTTTTCAATGTCTTGCCTGAAAAATTTTTTTATTGCAGGAAAAGGTGGTCGATTAGGATTTTAGTGCCTATCCCGATAAGGATTATGCCTCCGATCATCTCTGCTTTCCCTCCGACAAACGTGCTTATTTTCTTTCCCAAAACTGCCCCCGCAAGCGTAATTAAAAACGTCACGCACCCGATTATGACGGCCGGAAGCGCGATTCCGCATTTCAGGCATCCGAGAGAAATCCCGACGGCAAGGGCGTCTATGCTTGTAGCGATTGACAGCATGAAAAGAACGTAAACGTTTGTCGGGTCTCCGTATGATTTTTTTTCAATTTCGCAAGCCTTGCATTTAAACCCTTCCGAGAACATTTTTCCGCCGATGTAGTATAGCAGAACTGCCGCAATCCAGTGGTCTGTTTTTTCGATATATGAGCTTGCGAAAATACTTGCCTGCCATCCGATGTACGGCATCAATGCCTGAAATCCGCCGAAAAAACCTGCAATGACGAGCATATTTTTAAGGCGGAGCGCGGAATTTGACGCCGCCATGCAAATCGACACGGCGAATGCGTCCATTGAAAGCCCTATGCCTATTAGAATTATTTGCGATATCGGCATTTTTTCAATATTGCACATCCGTCTGTTTTTTCAACGAAAATTTTATGGCTTGCGTTTTCAGCAAAACGTTTGACTTTTCATGCCTTAAAATGGTTTAATGAAAAAATTATTCAATTAGAGTTTTGACTTTAAATAATCCATGAAATACGTCCAGCCCGTTGCAATGCTCGTCTTATCAAACATCATTATGACGTTTGCGTGGTACTGGCATTTGAAGATAAAGCAGATGCCGACTTTTCTCATAATATTGATAAGCTGGGGCATTGCGTTTTTCGAATATTGCCTTGTCATTCCCGCCAACCGAATCGGCTATGAAACTTTTAACGCGGCTGAGCTTAAAACCATTCAAGAATCCGTTACGTTTTGTGTATTTATGGCGTTTTCGGTTTTGTATTTGAAAGAGGAGCTCAGGTGGAACTATTTTGTGGGTTTCGCATTTATAGTTCTTGGGGTGTTTTTTGTTTTTTTAAAGAAATAATTTGTAAAATTTATGGACGCAAACCACATCATTTTGGCGGCGAAAGCCGTAAACATACCTGTAAAGCAGGTTGAGGAAACTGCAAAGCTTTTGGAGGGTGGCGCGACGGTGCCTTTCATTGCCAGATACCGAAAAGAGGCGACAGGGTCTCTTGACGAAGTTCAAATCACGGCAATAAGGGACGAGCTTGAACGCCTGTCTTTGCTCGATGCGCGCAAGAAGTCGATAAAAGATTCCTTGAAGGAGCGCAATTTGCTTTCTTCGGACCTTGAAAAATCCATCGACGAAGCCGAAACCATGGCGCGGCTTGAGGATATTTACCAGCCGTTCAAGCCAAAGCGCAGGACCCGTGCGATGATTGCCAAAGAGCGCGGCTTGGAGCCTTTGGCGCAATTCATTTTGGAAAACCAGAATTCTTCCGTTTCTGAAAAGGCGGGCGAGTTTGTAAATTCGGAAAAGGAAGTCGCAGACGTTGACGCCGCCATTGCGGGAGCCTGCGACATCATTGCCGAAATCGTTTCGGACGATGCCGACGCGCGCTCTTTGATGCGCGATTATTTTGAAAAAAACGCCCTCATGACTTCAAAAGTCATGTTCGGAAAGGAAGAGGAGGGCGCGAAGTACCGCGATTATTTCGAGCTTTCAGAGCCCGCAAGCACCGCGCCGTCCCACAGAATTTTGGCGGTGAGAAGGGGGGAAACAGAGGGCTTTTTGATTATGAGGGTATTGCCCGACGAGATTGGAGCGGTTTCGATTTTAAAAAGACGCTTTGTAAACGGAAGCGGCGAATGTGCAAAAATCGTGGAGCGCGCCGTTGAAGATTCCTACAAGCGTCTGCTTTCTCCCACAACCGAAACTTACATGCGCTTGGAGCTTAAAAAGCGGGCGGACGAAGACGCCGTAAAAATATTTGCAAACAATTTGCGCGAGCTTTTGATGGCGTCTCCGCTGGGGCAGAAAAACGTTTTGGCAATCGACCCCGGTTTCAGGACGGGCTGTAAGGTCGTTGTTTTAAACAGACAGGGCGCGCTTTTGCATAACGGCGTGATTTATCCCGAACAGGGCGCGTTGAAGCGTCAGGAAGCGGGAATGGAAGTTTTGAAGCTTTGCAAGCGGTTTGAGATAGAGGCTGTCGCAATCGGCAACGGAACCGCAAGCCGAGAAACGGAATCTTTCATAAACTCTCTCGGACTTTCAAAGGCTATTCCCGTTGTGATGGTAAATGAAAGCGGTGCTTCAATTTACTCCGCAAGCGAAGTCGCCCGCGAGGAGTTCCCAAATTACGACATCACTGTCCGCGGCGCGGTGTCGATAGGCAGGCGTTTGATGGACCCACTTGCAGAGCTTGTGAAAATAGACCCGCAGTCAATAGGGGTGGGGCAGTATCAGCACGACGTAAACCAGCCGCTTTTAAAGCGCACTCTCGACGACGTTGTGATAAGTTGCGTAAACAGCGTGGGCGTTGAAGTCAATACTGCGAGCAGGCAGCTTTTGTCGTATGTGTCGGGCTTGAATGCGTCGGTTGCCGCGAACATCGTGGCGCACAGAGATGCCCACGGGGCTTTTAAGTCCCGCAAAGACTTGCTTTCGGTAAAGGGGCTGGGGGCTAAGACTTTTGAGCAGGCGGCGGGATTTTTGAGAATACGCGGCGGAGAAAATCCGCTTGACGAAAGTGCGGTCCACCCTGAACGCTACGCGCTCGTCTCGCAAATCGCCTCAGACTTGAATGCCGACGTGGCGTCCCTTTTAAAGTCGGCGGAGCTTCGCGCAAAAATTGATTTAAAAAAATATGTTTCAGAAAGCGTAGGGCTGCCCACTTTAAAAGATATTTTGAGCGAACTCGGAAAGCCCGGCAGAGACCCGCGCGAAAAGTTTGAAGCTTTTTCATTCGCCGACGGAATTTGCGAGATTGAAGACTTGCGCGAGGGAATGCGCTTGCCCGGCATTGTCACGAACGTCACGGCTTTCGGCGCGTTTGTAGACATAGGCGTGCACCAGGACGGGCTGGTGCACATAAGCGAGCTTTCCGATACTTTCGTGCGCGACCCGAACGAGGTAGTAAAGCCCCAGCAAAAAGTGAATGTTTATGTTTTGGAAGTTGACAAGGTGCGCCGCAGGATTTCTCTTTCAATGAAATCCAATCCGCAAAAGAAAGTTATGGGCGCGGGCGACATCGCAAGAAGCGGGCAAAAAAAGCCTTTCAACCCGACAAAAAGCGCGCCGCGCCAAGACAGAAACCAAAACATAAACAGCGCATGGACTTCCGCTTTTGACAAGCTGAAATTTTAGCAAAAACTTCAACAGCATCAAAAAGTTAAATTCCATAAAATTTATCCAAAGTAAATTTGAGGGTTGATTTTTCATTGATATACTTGTTTTCCGCAAACTTAGAACCAAAGGAAAACTTATGTCAAACTCCAGAAAAATCAAAATTTTTGCCGATGCCGCGAATTTGGGCTCGGCAAAAAATCCCGAAACCAACGACTTGATAAATTTCAGGCGCGGCGACAGCCTTGAAATAGGCGTCGCGTTTATTCAAGACGCGAAGGCGTTCGATATTTCAAGCGCGGTTTCGGCAACTCTCGAAATCTTGGACATTGGCGGATTTAATGCCGTAAATCCGAGGGAAGTGTCGCTTTTGATGCGCAAGGAATGCGCCGAATTTACGCAGATTGAAAGCGGGCTGTCTCTTGGCGAAATTGCCGAAAACGGATTTTTTCACGCCGTATTTTCTTTCGGGCAGTCTGAAACTTCTGTTCCCGCAGGCGAAAAGTGGATGCGGATTTTTGTGGATTTTGCGGATGGCTCGCGCGTTACGTTTTCAAGCGGATGGATTTGTGTTCTGGAAAATTATTCGGCGGAGCCAAACTTGTTGCCATTAAATAATCCGCGCTACTACACAAAGGTTGAGGCAGACGAGGTTTTTCTTTCGTCGCAAAAAAATTTGGGCGATTTATCAGACGCAAAAATTGCCAGAGACAATCTGGGGGTCTTTTCAAAAAGCGAAACCCAAGGAATTGTAAACCAAGCTGTTGCTGGGAGCCATTCGCATGCGCAGTATCTTGAAAAATCTTTAAATTTGTCGGACTTGCCCGATGCAAATACCGCGCTTAATAATTTGGGCGGCGTGAATCAGGGTGACTTCTTTGAACTTCAAAGCGCGGTAAATGAGAATAAAAAAGGATTGCAAACACTGGCATTTGCAAAGGAAAATTTTGCCGTTGCGCGGTTTTGCGGCGGATATTTGAAAACGAAGCCGATAAATTGGAAGCCTATGGCGTACTCTTTTTGCTTCAATTTGAAGCTTGATAAAATTCCATCGTCTTGCGCTCCGATTTTAAGTGTTTCGGATGTTTTGAAAATTGCGGCAGGCGAAAGCGGAATCGGCGTTTCGGTGAAAGCGGGGGAATCAGAATTTACGTCTATTTTTTCGTATGAAGCTTCCGAATTTGAAATCGGAAAATCAAATGCCCTTGTTTTCATAGTGGATTTTAAAAGCCGTTTCATAAAGCTTTTTGTAAACGGAAAGCCTGTTGTGGCGGCGTCTTCGGGCGCGTGGGGAGAAATTAAGAATTTTTCCGCGCAGTGCTTAATCGGTTCCGACGGGAATATTGCGGCGGAAGGCGTTGAAGTTTCGCGCGTAAAAATTTTTAACGCGGATATGTCCGCTGAAAATCCCGTATATTCGGTTGATGATTTTTCGGGCGGCATGGGGGAATCGCGTTTTTCGCTTTTGGGCGTAAATCAGAATTCAGACGAGAATTTGGGGGCTTCGTCGAATGGCGGATGGGCGAACGCGTCCGCGAAAAGGGGCGATTGGTCTGCCTCAATCGGGGTTTATAATTCGAGATATATAGCAAATGCGGATTTGTCGGACGATGCAGAAGCCGCGGCGTTGGGCATAGATTATGCCGTTGACTATTCATCACAGCCGGGGTCGATAAATCCCGCAGGCTATCCCGCAACTTCTTATTTATACAATAACGAAATAAACTTGAAAGAGTTTGCCGGCAGGACAATCCAAGCGCATATTTCTTTTTACGCAAAAAAACTGAATGCAAATGGCGGCATATTTGTGCGGTTGAGCAAATCTGCGGGCAACAGCGCGAAGTTGGAAACTTTTTCCCCATCGCTTTTCAGTTCGGATTCTTGGACTTTTATAGACAAAATCGTGGAGCTTTCCGTTCCTGATGTTTCAATTCCCATAAGAATTTCGATTTGCGCGCCTGAATCCGATTCAAGCTGTTTGGGGGCATACAGGCTGGCAAAATTCAATTTCGAAGTTTTGGGTGCGCTGGCGAGCTTTGACATGCAGGCGGATTCAAACCAAATAAAAGACTCTTCTCTAAATCAAAACCATGCCGAGTCTTTCGGATTGGTTGATTTTTCTTTGAAGAAAAATCCCGCGCATTGTTTTGAACGCCTTGCATGGGCGGGAACGCAGGCGTCGCAGGAAAGCAGCGTGGCAATTCCGAAAAATTCGATTGTCGAGATATTCGCAAAAAGCGCGTCGGAAGTTTCAATTTCCGCATGTGTAAATTCAAAGACGCTTTCAGCCGATTTGGAAGCGAACGTTCTTGCAAGGGTAGGCGAGTGGATTTCCGGAGAAGATTGCGCCGCAACAGTTTCTCCTTCGGGAATTTTTACGGGCGAGATTGAATTTTTTTACAAAATAGAAAGGCTGTAAAATGAAGATAAAATTACATGACGGCGTTTACGCCGAAATCAAGAGCATAAAAATCGTTTTCGACTTGGTTGACGACAGTGGTGCGGCAATAGAAAACGAAGATGTGAAGCAGTCGCCAAACTCCGTGGCGGAAATAAGCGGCGATAACTTGGATGGCGTGGAAATCCCAAGGTCTATATTAGTTTCGTCGGTGTTTGCGGGCGAATAACAGGGAATTAAAAAAATTCGGCTATTTCATTGAGGCGGCATCGGCATTGTTTCAATGCCGCCTTTTTTATTTTCAGATTGTAAACAAACAGGAGATTGCATCTTTTGCAATCTCCTTGGTTTTAAATATTTGCCGCTGTTAAGCGCAGGTTATATGCTGCGGCAGTCGTTTTCGTCTTTTACCGTATAGCCTGAATCTTGGCGGCTGTGGTTTATTGCGTTTTTCTTGACGTAGGCGTCGTGGAAATCCTTTGCTTCCATACCCAAAACCTGCGCGATGGAAATCAAAAAGTGGAGCATATCGACAACTTCGACTTTTGCGTTTTGCGCGTCGAATTTCTGGTATTTCGCCCACCATTTCCACGGCACGGAATCAGTAAGCTCAGCCGCTTCCTGCTGGAGGGCGCGTATGTAGTTCAATACCCATTTTATGCGCTCTTCTTCTGTCAAGTTTTTGGAGTCAATGCCAATGCGCTTGTTAAGCTCATATTGCATTTGAAAAATTTCGTCTAATTTATCCATAATGATTTTTATTTTGCCGAAAAATTCGGTTTCGTCAAATTTTAAGTTCGTTTAGCGCGGTTTTTAACTGCAATTCAAGATTTCCCGAATTGAACCGCAGAACAGGGGCGGGCGGAAGGGCCGCCATGAAATTCCTGCCGTAAGGTTTGCTTACAAGGCGGGAATCCAAGAGAGAAATTATGCCCTTGTCGGTTTTGCTTCGTATGAGCCTTCCGACGCCCTGCCTGAATTTAATTATCGCTTCGGGGATTGAAAGCTGTATGAAAGGCTTTCCGCCCTCGCTTAAAATTTTGTTGTTTCGCGCTTCTACGAGCGGGTGCGATGGGTTTGCGAACGGAAGTCGGGTTATAATCACTTGCGACAAAGCTTTCCCGGGGACGTCGATTCCCGTCCAAAAAGAGTCTGTTCCGAGCAAAACCGCGTTGCCGTGCTCTTTAAATCTTGCAATCAGCTCCGCGCGCGGCATCTGCTTTTGGACGAGTATGCGTCTGTCTTTCAAAATATTGCTTTCGTAGAGAAAATCGGCAGTCTTATTCATCTCGTAGTAGCCGGTGAATAGGACGAGGGTGCCGCCTTCGACGCCCGCGCAGAGCCTTTCGATTATTTTTGCGATGTTTTCGCAGTCGAGTTTTTTCGAATCTTTGTCGGGTTCGGGCGCGTCGTTGCAAAGCATTACGCGCATGTTTTTTTTGTAGTCGAAAGGAGAATTTGCAACGAATTTTTCCGCCGCTTCCGCCCCCGTCTTTTCGATGAAGCTATCCAAATTGCCCTTTGATGTTGCAAGCGTTGCGGACGTAAGTATTACCGATGTTTCGCGCTCGAAGAGAACTTCCCTTAAAATGGGAGCGACGTCTATCGGCGCGCTTTGAATTGATACGTTTTCGGAAGAACCGCTTTTTTCAACCCAGTAAACATGGTCGCGCGAGCTTAAAAAAACGGCGTCTTGCAATGCGTTTCTGGCGGCGATTATTCTGCGCTGATAGTCCTTTATCTCAGATGCCGCCTGTTCGGATTGTGCGCGGGAGGCGAGGGAGGCGAGTGTTTGCGCGAGAATTTCCAAAGGTTTATCGAGAGTGTTTTCAATCCATTCCGGAGAGGAGAGCGACACGGTGTCGCGCTTTGTCAAATATTTTTGCCTGACAGAGGCAAAGAATTCTTCGCTTTCTCTAATGGCGTCTGCAACAACGTCTTTTTCGATTTCTCTTGCAAGACCTCCGCGCATTATAAGCCCCCTTTTTTTGCGCGGATCGTAAATGCGTTTAAGTTCCCTGTTTAGAGCTCTGCTTGAAATTGAAAGCCCGAAATTTTCCGCCGCGACGTCATGTATTAAATGGGCTTCGTCCAAGACGCACATGTCGTTTGAAAACAAAACGCCCTTTGAGCCTATTTCGCTCGCAGCTCCGCTTGCAATCAACGAAAAAAGCAGGCTGTGGTTTACGATTACGACATCAGCTCCCGCGATTTTCTTTTTTGCTTTCTGGTAGAAGCAAAGCCCATCGGAGCAGTTTTTTAGCGTACAGGACGAGGAGTCGGCGTTTACCCATCCCCAGACTTCGGGCATGGGCGGCGGATTCAGCTCTTCGTAGAGCCCCGTTTCGGTGGTTAACGCCCATTCGCGTATTCTTTCAAGCTCCGCGGCTTCCTTGGTTTCAAAAAGTTCGGTTTTTTCGGCGATTGCTCTTCTTAGGCGGGTTGTGCATAAGTAATTCGCCCTGCCGACCAAAAAAGCGGTTTTGAAGTCCGCAAATTCGCGCAGGGTTTCGTCGCGCGTAAAAAGCAGCTTAACGAGGGGCAAATCCTTGTTTAAAATCTGCTGTTGAAGGGCTATCGTGTTTGTCGAAACTATGAGCGGGCGTCTTGTTCTTTTTGCCGCGATAATTCCGGGTATCAAATATGCGAGGCTTTTGCCGACGCCTGTCCCCGCCTCGAAGACCAAAGGGGTGTCGGATTCAAACGCCTGCGCGCAAAATCTCGACATCTCCTCCTGTTCGGGACGGTGCTCAAAGCCGAGATATTCCTGCATTGCGCCGCCCGCCTTGAAAATGGCATCGCTTGTTTCCGAAAGGAAAAGCGGCTGTTTTACGTCGGGGGAGTACATTTGCGGCGCAATGGCGGATTTTTGTGTTAAAAGGCTATGCGCGCTTTTTGAAATTGCGCATGTGCTTTGCCGCGCGCATCATGCCGCCGAACGAGCCGAAAATGTCGCAGACCGCGCTTGGCTCATAGCCGCTGTGGAGCATGCAGTCTTTGCATTCGGGGCGCGTGCCGTTGTGCCCGAGCTTGTATTGGTCGATGCATTCCAGCAGTTCTTTGTAAGTTTTGACGTATCCGTCGTTAATCAGATAGCAGGGTTTCTGCCATCCGAAAATGCTGTAGCAGGGGTTGCCCCACGGGGTGCATTCGTATTCCTGTTCGCCTTTCAAGAATGCGAGAAAACTCGGCGAGTGGTTGAAAACCCATTTCGGATCGGGGTTCGACAAGATTTTGCGGAACAGTTCGACCGTCTTTTTGCGTTCGAGGAATATGTCTTGGCTTGCCGCCTTTTCATAGGGAAATCCGGGGGAAATCATCATTCCTTCGACGCCGAGAGCCATTGTTTCGTCAAAGTGCTTGCGGACAAGTTCGGGGTCGGCATTGTTGAAAATCGTGGTGTTTGTCGTTACTCTGAAGCCTCTTTTTACGGCTTCTTCGATTGCCTCGACTGCGATTTTATGCGCTCCAAGCTTATTTACCGACTTGTCGTGGACTTCTTCAACGCCGTCTAAATGTATGCCGAAAGAGAAGAACTTGTTAGGCTTGTAAAGGTCGATTTTTTTCAATAAAATCTGCGCGTTTGTGCACATGTAAATGTACTTCTTGCGGTCGATGAATCCCTGTATCATTTCAGGCATTTCAGGGTGTATTAGCGGCTCGCCGCCCGCAATGCTCACCATTGGCGCGCCGCATTCTTCGATTGCCGCCCATGCGTCTTCTTTTGGCATTCTCTTTTCGAGGATTTCTCTCGGATATTGTATTTTTCCGCATCCCACGCAGTTTAAGTTGCATTGGAACAGCGGCTCCAGCATCATTACGAGAGGGTAGCGTTTTACGCCCTTTATTGAATTTCCGATGGCGTATTTCGCCACTGTCATTGCTTGTGAAATCGGTACTGCCATAATTTTTTCTACTCTGGATATTTTTTTTAATCTTTCAACCTTTTTTTAATGCTTGCAAATTTCCGTCTGTTGATTTTTATAACGCAGTTTATGAAAAATATAACATTGAATATTTTTTTGGCGTTGGCTGCGCTTTCCTCATTGCCGCTGAATGCCGATGTTTTTGTGCTTAAAAACGGCGATAGAATTACAGGCGAAGTCGCTTCCAAGACAGAAGACAAGACTTCGATTCAAACTCCGTATGCCTTAATTGACATACCAAATTCGGAGATTGTTTCGGTTTCTGCGGCTCCTACTGACAAAAAACAGGAAGAGCTTGCCAAAGAGGCAGTTGCGGAAAAGCCTGCGGAAGAGTCCGCCGCGCAGAATGCCATAGCCGCTTCGGATAAACCCGCGGAAAATGTTGCAGAAGAAAAATCCTTCATAGACGAATACAAGGATTTTGTCCACGGCATAGTCCCCGAAGGCTGGGAATTCAAGCTTACGGGCGCGGTGGAGTACAGAAAGACGGATTCTCAGACAACTTCCTACACTTTCGGCTTCGAGGGCTTCAAAAAGTGGGGCGAATTGGACGAATTCAAGTTTAACGCCTATTACGATTACGCATACGAAAAGGGCACTCTCGACAACGGCATGTCTTACCGCAACAAGACTACCGACAAGTACGGTATCGGCACAAACTACAAGCATTTCTTCGATCAGGCGTCGAACTGGTATTTCACGAACACCCTTGCGTATTCTGTTGATATGATTAAGGGAATCAAAGACCAGGTTGACGAAATCGTGGGTCTTGGGCGTTCTTTCAAGTTTCTTGACGAAAAACTCGTAATCAATGTTTCCGTAGGTCCTTCCATTCGCTATGTAAATGCCGACGGATACGATGAGCACTGGGTGCCGATGGCGACTTTCATGGAAGATTTGACCTACAAATTCCACAAGTATTCGCGCTTCGAGCAGAATTTCTTTGCGGGCATTTCTTTGACGAATGTGCACAAGTATAATTATATGTTCTCCGCAGGCATCGTATTTGAGGTTACGGAAGTCGTAAATTTGGCGGCGAGATATTTTTACAGCTACGACGCCGTCAATTCGGGTTCTGCCCAGAAGAAGGAAGAACGCCTTACTCTCGGCTTTGAAATTCCCCTTAAATAAGGATTGCGAATTTGTTTTTTAGCGCGGAAGCTCTTTTCCGCGCTTTTTTTTGCTCAAAAACATCAAAAGCGTCAATTCCAACAAATTTTTCAACGCCATCTTTGACGGGGTTTGCCAAATCCTTTAAAATGGCGCAATGAACATTGAATCCGCACAGTATGTGGGCGCGGGGCTTATGGTTTTAAGCTCTCTCTTGGGGGCGTATTATCTTGCCCTCAAAGTAAGGCAGTTCCATTTGCAGTCCCGCGACCCGAATTTGTCTTTTGTAACGCATTCGCACCTCGAAAAGCTTAGGGGCGAATTTATACGCATAATGTCGGAGGCGACCCACGACTTGCGCACGCTTCGCGCGGAAATCCGCGAGGACACGCGCCTTATGCAGCGGCAATACGGGGCGTCTCTTTCGGAAATGCGCGAGTTGATTTCAAAAAACGCGCAAAACATAAGCTCTTTGGCGGCTCAGGCAGCCTTGGCAAACCAGAGAATTTCGGAGCTTACAGTCAAAACTGACAAGCTTTCGATAAAATTTAAGGATTAGCATGGACGCACAAAAAAAGAATTTGTCGCGCAGGGCGATATTGCTTCAACTACAAGCCGCCTATCCCGCCGCAATGTCTGACGAAATTCTGATGCAGGGATTGAGGCTTTCAGGTGTTGAATTAGACGAAAAACAGTTTTTTGCCGATATTGAATATCTTGCGGGGCTCGGGCTTTTGGAGAGGGTTTCGTCTTTTATAAGCGCGGGATTTAAGCGCAGCAGGCTGACTTCAAGAGGCATTTCGTTTTTGGAGTCGGAGGGGTTTTAGTATGGAAGTTGAAAATAAAATCGGCGGGGTAAAATCCTCAAAATCCAAGACTGCGGCGGATTTTTCCGCGCATTTGAAGCGCATAAAGGCGGCAAAAAAGCTTGCCGACAAGGCGTCTTGCGGAAAGTCCACTATAGCCGAAGCCACCATTGAGGCGGCTTGGGAGCTTTTGTTCGATTTCTTTTGCAGGACTCCGTCTGAAAATTTTGAGCTTTCCGACTTGAATACTCTTTCGGGCGTGATTCACAAGCTCGTCTCTTCTGAAAACGGCGCGAAGGCGAAGAGTTCGGCGGCGTCTGAAACCAAGCCTGCGGGGGAAATCACCGAAGACGTTTTGCGCAAAATCGAAAAAAAATTAAAGCTTTTGTAAAAAATGCGCGAAGACTTCTTTTTGCCATACCAGAAAAAATGGATTTTGGACAATTCCAAAATCAAAATCATGGAAAAATCCAGACAAATCGGAATGAGCTGGACTGCCGCTTATTCGCTTGTCAGAGAGCATTCGAAAACCTCCGCCAAGCTCGATTCATGGGTTAGCTCTCGCGACGAATTGCAGGCGCGGCTCTTTATTGCCGACTGCAAAAAGTTTGCGGAAATTTTGGATATTGCGGCTTTTGAAATTGGTGCGGCGCGCTCTTTTTGCGGAGACGATGCCGGAGCCAAAACGCTGCTGTTCAAAAACGGCACTTCCATAAACTCGCTTTCTTCCAATCCCGACGCTCAGGCGGGCAAGCGGGGGACGAGGATTTTGGACGAGTTCGCCTTGCATCCCGACCCGCGCAGGCTTTATTCGATAGCCTATCCCGGCATAACATGGGGCGGAAGGCTTGAAATCATTTCAACGCACAGGGGAAAGGAAAACTTTTTCAACAAGCTTTTGGAAGAGGCAAGGTTTGGCGCAAATCCCAAAAAAATTTCAGTCCACAGGGTCACTTTGCAGGACGCCCTCGAGCAGGGATTTCTGGAAAAATTAAAGGCGGCGTCAAGCCCTGAAAGTGAAATCGCGCAAATGGACGAGGCTGAATATTTTGACTATGTGAAAAACTCGTGCGCCGACCATGAAAGCTTCATGCAGGAGTATATGTGCGAACCTTTCGACGACAATTCGTCGTTTTTAAAATACGATTTCCTCTTGAAATGCGCCTACGATGAAGGCGAAGACTGGAGCAGTGTTTCAAGCGGAGTTTTGTTTTTGGGCGTTGATGTAGGCAGGTGTAAAGATTTGACCGTTTTTTGGCTTTTAGAAAAACTGGGCGATACTTTGTACACGCGGGACGTCAAGTCCATGCAAGACGCGTCGTTTGCCGAACAGGAGTCGGTTTTATATTCTTACATGCAAAATCCCGCTTTGCGCAGGGTATGCATCGACAAAACGGGAATCGGCAGGCAGTTTGCCGAGAGGGCGGAGGAGCGTTTCGGCTTTTCGAGGGTGGAGGGAATATCGTTTACGGCGGCTGTCAAGGAGGAGCTTGCCTATCCCCTTCGCGCGGCTTTTGAAAGTTCGAAAATACGCATTCCAAATTCCGCGGAAATTTTTGCCGATTTAAGGGGAGTGAAGCGCAAAACTTCGCTTTTGGGCGGGGTGAGATTTGTGGCGGAATCTTCCGCTGACGGGCATTCCGACAGGTTTTGGGCTTTGGCTCTCGCGAATTTCGGCTCTAAAGAGGCGGACGCAAAAGTCGAGCTTATCGCGAAAAAAACAAATGAATTCGTCTGGTAAATTCCGATAAATTTTTATAAATGTAATTGACAAAAATAAGTATTAAATCTTAAATTCAAGACATATTGGCAATTTATTGAAACCACTGTTTCAACTCGTAAAAAATATGGACAAGCAAACGGAAATTATAAATATTACCAAAAAATCTGCCGCCTGCGGGCTTTTGCTCGAATCTGCATGCAAGAATATTTGCGAATGGGTCGAAAGCGGCATTCTTCAAGATTGGGCTTTATCGAGCGTCTTGGAGCTTTTTGAAGGGAAATTTTACGAGGAGCTAAACGACAGGTTTTTCAAAACCATAGAGTTCGGGACGGGCGGAATGCGCGGCAGAACCATCGCAAAAAACAAGGCGTCTTTCGAGCTTGGCAGTGTCTCTTCGCAGGGGACTCCGGAACACGCGGCAGTCGGCTCGAACTGCATGAACGACATCAATGTGGCAAGGGCGACAATGGGGCTTTTTGCCTACTGCAAAAAGTGGTGCGATAAAAATTCTCTCGGCGCGCCCAAATTGGTCATAGCCCACGACGTCCGCCATTTTTCCCGCCATTTCTGCGAGCTTGCGGCTTCTGTCTGGTCAAAGCTCGGAGGCGTTGTAAAAATTTTCGACGGGCCGCGCTCCACTCCCCAGCTTTCCTATACCGTCATAAGAAGCGGCGCAACTGCGGGCATAGTCATTACAGCTTCCCACAATCCGTCGAGCGACAACGGATATAAAGTGTACTTTTCAGACGGCGCGCAAGCTGCATTTGAACATGCCGACGGCATTGTCTCCTGCGTGAAGTCGGTCGATTTAAAAAGCGTTAAAGATTTTTTGGAAATAGATTTAAAAAATGTCGAAACCGTAGAAAAAAGCTTGGAAGATTCGTACATAAAGAGCTTGGAAGACTGCGTCATCGATAAAGACATAATGCGCAAAAATCCTCCGAAAATCGTCTTTACCCCCGTCCACGGCACGGGAGCAGTGCTTTGCCCCGAGGTTATGCGGCACTTCGGCTTGGAGCCGATTTTGCAGGAAGAACAGATGGTGATGGATCCGCGTTTCCCCACGGTGAAGCAGCCTAATCCCGAATATGCCGAAACTCTTTCGATGGCAATTTCTCTTGCCAACGACACGGGTGCAGAATGCGTTGTCGCGACCGACCCCGACGCCGACAGAATGGGCGTGGCTTTCAGGGCGCGAAACGGGGAAATGAGGCTTTTGACGGGCAATATGATAGGCTCGCTTTTGTGCGACTACCGCATTTCAAAAATGATTGAGCACGGCATTATAACAAGTCCCGAAAAATCTGCGATAATAAAAACTTTTGTAACAAGCCCCTTGCAAGACGCCATCGCGTCCTCTTACGAGGTCAAGTGCATAAACACCTTGACGGGCTTTAAATGGATTGGCGCGAAGCTTCGCGACTATCAGGAAGAGCTTGACCGCAAAATTGCGAATTTGGATTATCTTAATCTTTCGTATTTGGAAAAGGCAAGGCTCTTGCAGGAAAACTCGACATTCTTTGTCTTTGGCGGAGAGGAAAGCTACGGCTTTTTGGGAACGGACAGCGTTAGGGATAAAGACGCGAATATGGCTGTGATTATGTTTAGCGAGCTTCTCGCTTATTTAAAGAGCGCGGGCAAGACGGTTGACGAGTATTTGGACGAAATTTATCTTAGAAACGGCTATTTCCTCGAAGACTTGAAGAGCGTTTACAAAGAGGGCGCAAGCGGCTCTGCTTACATAAGGGATTTTTTGAACATGCTTGAAATCTCTCCGCTTGAAAGCGTAGGCGGCGTGAAAGTTGCAAGCGTTTTGAATTTTTCAAAAGACGATGTTTTCGACGCGGACGGAAAGAAAATCGCAAAGGAAAAATTCTTCTTCTACAAGCTTGAAAACGGCTATTCGTTTGCGATAAGGGCGTCGGGCACAGAGCCTAAAATCAAATTTTACGCATTTGCGCGCGAGAATGTAAATTCAGCGGCAGAGCTTGGCGGCGCAAAAGCGGACGCGCGCAAAAATTTGACTGCGCTTTTGAATGCCATTGAAGAAATATTTAATTCCTACAAGGCATAATTTCGGAAAAATAAAACAATTAAAAACGCGCCTTTTACGGAAAGGACGCGTTTTTTTACAAATTGATTCCATAAAAAATCGCGAAGTTTTGCGCTTCGCGATTTTATTTGTTTAATTTATTTTTTTAAGAGCTTAAAGACGTCTTTTACTTGTTTTGTGATTTCATCGGCTTCGTCTTTTGTTATGTCTCCCGCCGCGCTTCCAATATCCAAAGCTAAATTCTTTATGGAAGACAAGGTTTGGATTGAGAAGTTTGAAATGATGTCAACAATCGCTCCGGAAACGGTCGTTCCGCCTTCCTGCGAGCCTATGCCTTCAATCGTAAACGACGGCAGTTTTACGGAAGATACGTTTTTGCCGCTTGAATAAGAAAGCATGCCGTCTTCAAACACGACTTTGTTTATGCGTATTTTAATAGGTTTTGAGTCCGCTTTTTCTTCGGAGGCGTCGGATTTATTTTGCGGAACCATTGAAAGAAATCTGTTTTCGATTTCCTTTATATTGTTTTTAGACATTATGCTTAGAAGCGTTGAATTCTTTTCCTTTTCGAGCTGTACGCGCGGAGCGGAAATTCTGATTTCGTCAATTTCAAGAGGTGCTTCTTTTTTTAGAGCTGCAAGCGTGATTTTTGAGCGCATGAAAACTTCCCCGAAAGATATTGCGGTCGCCTTTGTGTAATCGGGCTGGGGGTTTGCAATATAAAAGTTGCTTATTTTTATTTCCTGGTCAGTCAGGTTTATGCTTACGTCTCCGCCCATGTCAACATTCGCTATTTTCCCAACGCCCTTTATTGCCTGGCTTACTATAAGCCCGCCGAAAAAGTAATAAACAACCCCCATCAACACGACAAGCAGGGTAATCCACTTTATTATGGTAAACAGGCATCCGCCTTTTCTTGTATTTTGATTTTTCATAATGCCTGAATTATTTTGTTTTTGATAAAAAATTTTTCAAGAAGTTTTTGCTTATGCGCGTTTTAATAATGTTATTTGTCTGAACATTTCGTAGGCGGCTATCCCCGCCGAGGTTGACAGGTTTAGAGAGCGCATCGCTGTGTTTGGCTGTGGAATGGTGATTCTGAAATCCGCCAGTTCTTCATGCAGGAAATCGGGCGCGCCTCTGTCTTCCGAGCCGAAAACGAGGGCGTCTCCCGCTTGAAATTCCGCTTCAAAAATCGTTTTTGACGCCTTTGTCGTCAACAGCCACATACGCTTTGAGGCGTTCGGGCTTGACTTGTATTCCTGCCAGTTTTGGTAGTGATGGACGTCGAGGCTCTTCCAGTAGTCCATGCCACTTCGCTTTAGCTTCGCGTCGGTAATCTCAAAGCCGAGAGGGTGGATAAGGTGGAGTCTTGCATTCAAGACGGCGCACATTCTGCCGATGTTTCCCGTGTTTTGCGGAATTTGCGGATTGTGAAGCACTATATTTATATAGGGGAAATCCATTTTTAGCGGTAGTTGCGCAAGCTCATTGCGCGTTTTGCCTCGCGCATGGCTTCGGCTTTTTTTATGCTTTCGCGCTTGTCGTACAGCTTTTTGCCTTTGCAGACGGCAATTTCGACTTTTGCGAAGCCTCTTTTAAAGTATATTCTGATTGGGATTATCGCCGCGGAATTTTTTTCGACTTCCGATTTCAGCTTTAAAATCTGGTTTTTGTGGAGCAATAGTTTGCGCTCGCGGGTTGCGACGTGGTTATATATGTTGCCGAAATCGTATTCTGAAATATGGCAGTTGTACAAAATCGCCTCGCCGCGGTCTATTCTCACGAAGGCGTCTTGAATTTGGGCTTTGCCCGCGCGCAAACTCTTTGCTTCCGTTCCCGAAAGCACAATGCCCGCCTCAAAAGTTTCGCCGATAAAATAGTCGTGCGAAGCCTTGCGGTTGCGGATTTCGGTTATCCGCGCGGATATGTCTTGTTTTTTTGCCATTTTATGTGAATACGACAAAACCGCCCACAACTTAATGTTCCAAGCGGCAAATCGTCAAAGAAACTGTGCGCAAACTATGCGTTCTTTTTGATGTCGTAGAGTTCGTAGGAGAGTTTGTCCTTTATGATTTCAAGAAGGGCAACATCTTCAAGCGAAAGCTTTTCGAGCGATTCAACGCAAGGTTTTGAACCCGCTTTAAGCTGCTTTACGCGGCGCGAAACCACGTTAATCAATATGTTCGGGTCCTGAATTTTTTGTTGAGCCTGTTTAAGATAATCGTTTCTCAAAATAAATCCTTACTCTTAAAATTAAATATTTAAACAAATATAAAGCGGCGGTTTTTTGCAACACATTTTTTTTATTTTGCGCAATAATCTTAAAAAACTTGCAAAAGGCGATATTTTTTTTGAATATTCTTTATATGGGATTTGCCGTTTTAAAGACGATTTTTAAGCTACTTGCATTCGTCGTTGCAGGTTTCGTTTCTCTGTGCGGATTTTGCGCTGAGAAAACGGCGGCGGGCGCGGCTTGGGTTGAAGCGGATATTTCGGGCGAAATTTCAAAGCCTCAGGTTTATATTTTAAAGAGGGCTTTCAAGCTTGCCGAATCTTCAAATGCCGACGCCTTGATTATAAATATGGATACTCCCGGTGGCAGGCTCGACGCCATGCTTGAAATAATGGAGATGATTTCCTCTTCAAAACTGCGCACAATCTGTTATGTAAATCCGAACGCCGTGAGCGCGGGGGCGTACATTGCCTTTGCGTGCGATGAAATTTGGTTTTCCCCAACGGGGGTTATGGGCGCGGCGGAGTCGGTGTTGTCGGACGGAGGGGACGTGCCAACGGCGATGAAGCGCAAGATAGAGTCTTTCTTGTCGGCAAAGACCAAGGCTGTTTCGGGCGGAAACGAAAACAGGTCGCTTGTTCAACGTGCCATGTCGGAACCCGATTTCGAGCTTAAAATAGACGGGAATGTATTAAAGGAAAAGGGTGAGCTTTTGTCGCTTACGGCAAATGAAGCCGTGAAAGTTTACGGCAATGCGCCGCTTCTTGCAAACGGTATCGCAAATTCGCCGAAAGAGATTGCCCGAAAGATTTACGGAGATAAAACGCCCGTAAAAATCGAGAAGATAAGCCTTACGGCATTTGAAAAAATTTCAAAATACATTGTGTCTTTTTCCGCTGTCCTCATGGGGATTGGAATGTTCTTTTTGTTTTTGGAGCTTAAAACTTCGGGTTTCGGCATTTTGGGGATAGCAGGTGTTCTCTTTATGCTGCTTGTGTTTCTCGGCTCTCACATGGCGGGGCTTGCGGGATACGAGGCGGCGGTTTTGTTCGGGTTGGGAATGGTTTTGATTTTGCTTGAAATATTCTTGTTTACGGGGACTTTTGTCTGCGCGTTTTTCGGCATAGCCTTGATTTTGGCTTCTTTGGTCGCGGCGGGGATAAGCTTGCCCGAAGGCTCTTGGATTCCCGATTCTTCCGCACTTGTTTCGAGCGTTTGGAAGTGCATTTTTTCAATCGCGCTTGCGTTTGCGCTTTTGGCGGTTTTCGGCAAATTTTTCAAAACGACGAGCCTTTGGAAAAAATTTGTGCTTGAAGGCGGTTTGGGAATGGGGCGGAATTCCGATAATCTGAAAAAAGCAGAGGATAATTTGACAGGTTCTATCGGAGTAGCGTTTACCGATATGGTTCCGAACGGAAAAGTCGAAATAAACGGAAAAATTTACGACGCCGCAAATTCGGACGGTTCATTTCTCAAAAAGGGGGCTGAAATCGTGGTTGTCGGCAGCAGTTCATTTGAATTAAAGGTAAAATCTAAAAATTAAAGGATATGGAAAATATGTTCATTGCATCGATAAGTATTGGCGCAATTTTTGCAGTGGTTGCCGTAATCGCGGCAATCGTTGTATTGTTTGTGATATTCAGCTTCTTTAACACATGGTTAAAGGCAATGCTTGCGGGTGCTCCCGTCAGCATGGTTACTCTTCTTGCAATGCGCCTAAGGGGTGTGCCTTACGGGCAGATAGTTGAAGCGCGCATCACTGCCGTCAAGGCGGGCTTGGATTTGACGATTGAAGATTTGGAAAAGCATTATTTGGCAGAAGGCGCGCTGTTGCAGACAATTCAGGCTCTAATCGCCGCAAATAAGGCGCGCATGAACATGACTTGGGAAGACGCTACAAGAATCGACCTTGCGACGAAAGGCACGGGCAAGACCGTCCTCGAAGCGGTGAGAACTTCAATCAACCCCAAGGTTATCGACTGCCCTGCGGCAACTTCGGGTAAGACTTCCATCGACGCTGTCGCAAAAGACGGCATTCAAGTAAAGGTAAAAGCGCGCGTAACAGTCCGCACCAATCTCGACAAATTCGTGGGCGGCGCGCAGGAAGAAACCATAATTGCAAGAGTAGGCGAAGGCATCGTAACGACAATCGGCTCTTCCGAAACATACAAGTATGTTTTGGAAAATCCCGACAGAATTTCAAAGGTCGTCCTCGACAGGGGCTTGGATTCGGGAACTGCGTATGAAATCCTTTCAATCGACATTGCCGACGTTGATGTAGGCGAAAACATAGGCGCGAAATTGCAGGAGGCGCAGGCTATCGCAAACAAGAACATGGCGCAGGCCCAGGCGGAAATCCGCAGGGCGGCGGCAGTCGCGTTGGAGCAGGAAATGAAGGCTAAAATTCAGGAGATGAAGGCGAAGGTCGTGGAAGCGGAAGCGCAGGTTCCTCTCGCTCTTGCCGATTCCCTCAAAAACGGCAACATGGGTTTTATGGACTATTATAAAATGCAAAACATCCAGTCCGACACCCGCATGCGCGATTCAATTTCAGGCGCAAAGCCCAACCAGAACAAATAAATTCGCTTAAATGGAAGACTTTCTTTCAATAATATTTTTTATAATTTTCTTTTTCGGCGGCTTTATCATAAAGCTCTTCAAGGGCTATATGGAAGAAATCGAAAGGGAAAAGGCGCATAAAAGTATTGGAGGAAAAAAGTTTGGCGAAAGCCCCAAAACTTTTCCCGCATCGCGCAAGATCGGTGGGGCGGAGGTTTTTAAGAGGGCACCTGTTTCGGGATTAGGGCAGTCTGCTCCGAAAGTTCCCGAAGCTTTCGCCGATTTTGGCGGTGTTGAAAAATCCCGCTTTTCGGAGTATGAGGAGAAGCTGCGCGCGCTTGAAGCCGAAAATTTGAAAAAGCCGATTTTAAGCGGGGATATTTGCGGAGACTGCTATTCATACCACGAAAGCTCAAACAAAACAGCCGAACTTTTTAAAGACAGGGAAAATCTTGCAAACGCCGTCATAATGTCGGAAATTCTTTCCAAACCGCTGTCTCTTAGAAATTCCCGCGATTTATTTTGATAAAAACTTATTTTCCCCCAACTGAAAAAATGCCAAAAGAATACATAAATGAAATCCTGCATGCGCGATCCAATTCGCCGCACGATTTTTTGGGAATGCACGAAACTCCCGAAGGCGTTGTCGTAAGAGCCTTTGTGATAAATGCCGCAACTTGCGAGGTCGTTGATGTTGCCGACGATATGAGGCTTCGCTACAAGATGAAAAAACTGGACGACGCGGGGCTTTACGAAGTTGAAATTCCAAAGCGCAGAATGTTCTTTTACAGGCTTCGCACCACGACTTACGCAGGCGAGGTGCGCCAGTTTTACGATCCTTATTCTTTTTTGCCGTCTCTAAGCTCCGACGACCTCTATTTGATAGGCAAGGGCGACGAGCATAAAATTTACGACAAGCTCGGCTCGCACGTCAAAGATTACGGCGGCATAAAAGGCACGGCGTTTTCGGTTTGGGCACCCACTGCGCGGCGCGTCAGTGTTGTCGGGAACTTCAACGAGTGGGACGGGCGGTATCACCAGATGCGTATGCTCGGTTCTTCGGGAATATGGGAAATCTTCATTCCGGGGCTTTTGACGGGCGCGAAATACAAGTACGAAATTCTGCCCGAGCATTCCGACACGCCGTTTTTGAAGACAGACCCGTACGCCGTTTCTTTCGAGCCGTCCCCTTATAACGCCGCGATAATCACAGACGTTTCGTCTTACAAGTGGAGCGACTCCGACTGGATTAAAAACCGCGAAAAAACCGATTGGAAGAAAAAGCCGCTTTCCATATACGAAGTCCATTTGGGTTCTTGGAAGCGCAAGGTCGAGGATGGTTTCAGACCGTTAAGATATGCCGAAATTGCCGACGAGCTTATAAAATACTGCCTTGAAACGGGCTTTACGCATGTTGAATTTCTGCCGCTTTCGGAGTATCCGTTCGACGGCTCTTGGGGCTATCAGGTTACGGGTTTTTACGCGCCGACGCACCGCTACGGAACTCCGTTTGAGTTTATGCAGATGGTCGATAAATTCCATCAGGCAGGAATTGGTGTTATCATGGACTGGGTTCCTGCGCACTTTCCGCGCGACTTTTTCGCCCTTGCGCGTTTTGACGGCTCATGCCTTTACGAACATTCCGACCCGAGGCAGGGCGAACAGCGCGACTGGGGAACTCTCTGTTTTAACTACGGCAGGCACGAAGTCCGCAACTTCTTGATAGGCAGCGCGCTCGCGTGGTTTGACAGGTTTCATATAGACGGCTTGCGCGTTGACGCGGTGGCTTCGATGCTTTACTTGGACTATTCGCGGCGGGACGGAGAGTGGATTCCGAACAAATTTGGTGGAAACGAAAATTTGGAGGCGATAGACTTTCTGCAAAAAACAAATTCTCTCGTGAAAAAATATTTTGCGGGCTCAATCATGATTGCGGAGGAAAGCACCGCTTTTGCGGGAGTTACCAAGCCCGTTTCAGAGGGTGGATTGGGCTTTGACTTCAAGTGGAACATGGGATGGATGCACGACACTCTTTCATACATGAAAGAAGACCCGATTAACCGCAAATACCACCATAACAGGCTTACATTTCCCGCGATTTACCAGTTTACGGAAAACTTCGTGTCGGTATATTCGCACGATGAGGTTGTGCACGGCAAGGGGTCGATGGTTAACAAAATGGGCGGAGCGTATTGGGGCGATAAAATCGCAAATCTTCGCGCCCTTTACGCCTACATGTGGTTTTGGCCTGGCAAAAAAACTCTCTTTATGGGAGACGAATTCGGGCAGTCGCGCGAATGGAAGTACGACGAGTCTTTGGACTGGCATTTTCTGGAATATCCCGAACACGCCGGAATCAGGCGCGTTGTGGCGGATGCCGCAAAAATTTACAAAGAAGACGCGGAGCTTGCAAAGAACGATTTAAATTCCGAAGCTTTTTCTTGGATAAACTGCAACGACGGCGACAACTCCGTGATTTCTTTTCTTCGCAAAGCGGGGAAGTCAACCTATGTGGTTGTGTGCAATTTCACGCCTGTCTTGCGGCGCGGATACCGAGTTGGCTTGCCCGAAAAGGGGCAGTGGAGCGAAATATTGAATACGGATTCCGAAATTTACGCGGGTGGCGGAGAAGGCAATCAAGGCAAGATTGTTGCGGAGGACGTTCCGTTTGATAATTTCAAATATTCCTCTTCAATAACACTTCCGCCAATGTCAACTCTTGTGTTTAAGTTTTGAATTCAAAAAAAAGAGACAGTTTTTACCGTCTCTTTTTTTTAATTTCAAAGCGACGAACATTTTTTTCGCGTGCCGATTTCCCAAGCCGTTGTCAGCCGATTGTGCGCTTTATGAGGGCGTCGGGGTTCAGGGGGCGTTTCATAAAGTTTTCAAAAGCCTTTTCGGGCGGAACAGACGAGCCTACTTTTAAAATGCAGTCAGCAAAGTCTTTGCCCGTTTGGCGGTTGAAAAGCCCCTCTTTTTCAAAGCGCGTAAAGGCGTCGGCATCGAGGGCTTCCGCCCATTTGTACGAATAATAGCCTGCCGCGTATCCGACGGGGTCGCCGAAGATATGGGTGAAATGCGTTAAAATCGTGCGCGGCGTTTGGGTGTATTTTTGAGTGTATCCTTTTAGTGCTTCCCTCGCTTTTTCTTCGATGTCGCCGTTTAGGAAATCGTCGGGGCGCATATGCAAGTCGAGGTCGATTTTTGCAAACGACAACTGCCTCATGCAGGCTGTTGCCGCCCTGAATTTTCTCGCCCTGTCAAATTTTTCAAAAAGCTCCTCGGGCAGAAGTTCGCCTGTTTTATAGTGCCGCGCGAAAGTGTCGAGAGCCTCTTTTTTATTGCACCAGTTTTCCATTATTTGCGATGGAAGCTCAACAAAATCCCATGCGACGTCGCGGAGCCCGCGCTCTTTGCAATCCATTAAAATGAAATGCAGCAAATGCCCGAATTCATGGAAAAGGGTTGAAAGTTCGTCATGGTTTAGAAGCGACGGCTTGTCTGAGGAGGCTTCGTTGAAGTTTGCCGCGATAAGCCCGAGTTTGGGGGCGTTTTCAGTGTCCTGCTTAAACAAGTTCATCCACGCTCCCGAACGCTTGCCCTTGCGCGGGAAGAGGTCGGCATAAAAAGAGGCTATGTGTTTTTTGTTTTCGTCGAACACGTCAAAGAACATTACTGAGCTATGCCACGACGGCGCTTCGGACTTTTTGATGTCCAGAAGATATAGCGATTTTGCAAGGGAGAACGCGCCCTGTAAGGCGGAGTCGAGGGGTATGTAGGGGCGGAAAGACTCGGAGTCGAAATCGTATTTTTCCTTGCGCATGTTTTCCGCGTAAAACGCTCCGTTCCAAGGTTCGATTGGGCTTTTTTTGGCAAAGTTTTCAATTTCTAAAATGTCTTTTTTGAAGGAGGATTCGATTTTGCCGCGCAGGTCTTCGACAAAATTTAACGCCGTTTTTCCGTTTTTAGCCATTCGCGAATTTAGCACATAGTCCGCGAAATTTTTGTTGCCGAGAAGCTCCGCCTTTTTGTTGCGTATTTCTATTATTTCCCGCATTATCTGCGTGTTGTCGAACTCTCCGCTTGCGCAAAGTTCGGAGTACGCTCTCCAGAGTTTTTTGCGAAGATTTTCATTTTTGCAGTGGCTCATTACGGGAGCAAAAATTGGGGCGTCGAGCGTGATTAAATAGCCATCGAGCTTCTTGGCTTCGGCTTTCTTTCGCGCGAGTGAAAGCGCGCTTTCGGGCATTCCGTCAAGCTCTGATTTGTCGAGAACATTAAGTTCGAATGCGTTTAGGGCGTCGAGTGCGTTTTCGGAAAATTTGCGCGTAAGAGACGATAGTTTTGCGTCGAGTTCGCGCAGTTTTTCTTTCCCTTCGGGGGGTAAATTTGCGCCGTTTTCGACAAAATCCCTCACTGTTTCGTCCAATAGGATTTTTTCTTCCCCCTCGAATTTGACGCCCGAATCCCTGACAATTTTTATTTTTTCCCAGAGTTTTGCGTTTATGCAGATTGAGGAGGAGAAGTCCGAAACTTCCGCGTCGCGCCTGTTCAAAACTTCGCGCATTTCGGGGGTGGACGAAACCGATTCAATGTGGTTTGCGATATTCCATACTTCGTCAAGCAGGGTTGAAGAATTGTCGAGGGCGCGTATTACGTTTTCGAAGTTTGTTTCGCTTTGCGGAAGTTCTTCGATTTTTGAAATGTTTTGGCGCGCTTTATCCAGCGCAAAAGTTATGGCTTCGTCTGCCGCTTCGGGCGTCATTAAATTGAAGTCGGGTGGGAAAATATTTGATAAAAACGGATTATTTTCTTTATTCATTGTTTTAAATTTAGTAGGTTTCCCGCCGATAAATCAAGAGATTTTTATGAAAACAATAAGGGCAGTTCACAGGGCGTACGGTGTTCCGTGCGAAGTTTTAAACGCGGAAGAGGTTGAGATAGGAAGTCCCTCATCCGGGCAGGTCTTGGTAAAGCTTCTCAGGGCTTCGGTAAATCCGTCCGACATGGGAATGATTGGCGGCTCTTACGGCAGGCTGAGGGAACTTCCCGCAATCGCAGGGCGAGAGGCGGTCGGCGAGGTTGCGGAAGTTGCTGATGGAGTCCAAAATGTGAAAGTTGGCGACATCGTGCGCATTCCCGAAGAGCCGGGGGCTTGGTCGCAATACACAATATGCGATGCCAAAGACTTAATGGTTCTTCCGAAGGGGCTTGATTTGGACATGCTTGCGATGTCGTTTGTAAATCCCCCGACCGCTCTTTTGATTTTGGAGGAATTTTGCGAATTAAAGGCGGGGGACTGGGTAATTCAAAACGGGGCGGGTTCGGCGCTCGGGTATTTTATGATTCAAATGTGCCGTCTGCGCGGAATAAAAACCATAAATCTTCTGCGGAACGCAAAGTCGAAAGAGGCAGACTTGAAGGCAATCGGGGCAGACATCGTAATTGACGAATCTGAATTTGACGCAAAGAAATTAAAAGATTTGACGGGCGGCGGGCTTCCGATTTTGGGGCTTAACCAGATAGGGGGAACAAGCGTTTCAAATATGATTAAGGCGATGGGGTTCGGTGGCACAATCGCGACTGTCGGCGCAATGACTTCCGAACTTGTGCGCTTCCCGACAAGGTTTTTGATTTTTAACGACTTGCGTCTCAGGGGCTTTTGGTGGGACAAGTGGCAGCGCACCCATTCAAAAGAGCAAAAAGACGCGGTTTTCGCCAAAATTTTCAAGATGATTGAAGATGGCTCGCTTCGCGCTCCCGTCGATAAAATATATCCGCTTTCACAGATAAAAGACGCCATGAAGAGGGCGGCGGAAGGCGGAAGAAAGGGCAAGGTTTTGTTGTCGTTTTAAAAATTTTTGCAAAATCGGCGTTCTTTTAATGGAGCGCCGTTTTTTTTTGCGTGCAGCAAGTCAAATAAAAAGCTTGTTTTAGGGGGAATTTTCTTTAAATTTCAACATGTGAATTTTTATAATGTTAAAAAATTGTCGATAGCGGCGTTTGCGCTGTCTTTTGCGAATGCGTGCGGGCTGTTTGCAAAAGACGCTGAAAACAGTTCAGATGTGCAGCTAAAAAACGCCGACGCTGGAGTTTCAGAAGTAAGGGAGCTTGAAAAAAAATTTCAGGAGACGGAAGCTGAGCGCATTGAAGCTCAAAAACAGAAGAGGCGCGAGTTTTTTTGGGAAAGCGAAAAGCGCAGGCAGGCGGAGCTTGAAAAGCGTCTGGAGGAAGAGCGCAAGTTAAAGAGCCGCAAATACAAGCATTCCATATTGTCGGGCTTGAAAGGCTCCGCGCCCGAACTTGTCGCCGACAGCCCCATCGACTATGATGTCGAAAGCGGGAAGGTTGTGGCGAAAAACAACGCAAAGCTTTCGGACGGAAATTTTGAAATAGTTGCCGATAAAATCGAATTCAACTCCAAGACGGGAAAAGCGGGGGCTTTCGGCAATGTCGCAATTTCACAGGAAAATGTAAGGCTTCTTTCCAACGAAATTTCAATCGACACCAAAACCAACGATTTTTCCGCCAAGTACACGCGCTTCGGCTTTGCCCCATTGTTTGCCGAAATACAGTCGGCTTCGACGGAGTCAAAATCAAAAGACGACAAGAAAATCAAGGCAAACGACGCGGTTTTCTATGTCGGCGAGCCGTCGTTTTTGTCCTTAAACGTCAAGGGCGGGGAATTCAGCTATGATTCAGAGCGCGATTATGTCGAGCTTAAAGACGCGTATTTGCGCTTGGGCGACATTCCGTTTATGTATGTTCCCTATTACGGGCAGTACGGCTTGGACTTGCCGCCGATAATCCTGCAAACGAGGGTAGGCTACAACGACGATTTCGGATTCAAGTGGCAAAACACCGTCTTGTATTCCGGGCTTGGGCATATTGCTCCCGGAATGCTCCTTGACTTGTATTCAAAGCGCGGAGTGCTTGTGGGACCCGCCGCAAGCATAAACTACAAAAGCTCCCTGATAACTTCGAAGGGCGAGATAATTTCAGGCTACATAAAAGACCAGGCAAGTTCGGGCATTTTAAATTCAGGTCTGACTGCCGGCGAAACATTGTCGCGCGACAGGTATTTCATCGACTTAAAAAACATCACTCGCTTTGACGAAAAACTTTCGCTTACCACCGTTTTGAACTATTGGAGCGACAGGTATGTCATGCGCGATTTCCGCGAGTCGATTTTTGACGAGGACCAGGAGCCCGATAATTTTGCGGAATTTGTTTATGCGGGCGAAACTTACAACGCTTCCGTTTTCACGCGCTTTTTGCCGAATTCCTGGGAGCATACAGTGCAGAGGCTTCCCGAGGCGAGAATTGATTTTGCCCCGCGACGTTATGAGCCTCTTGGCGTTTACTACAATTTTTACGCTTCCATGGGCTATTACAAGGAAAAGTTTGAAGACTCTGTTTTTGAAACGCGCGACGATACCCGTTTTGATTCGTATTTCGGCGTTTCAAGACCCGTAAACCTTTCGTCATGGGCGTCTTTTACGCCTCTTGCGGGAGTCCGCCTCACCCATTACAACAATACCGTCGGCGCGGGCGACTCTTACTGGCGCGCGGTGGGGCAGGTCGGCTTTGACGCGCAAATGCAGGCGTGGGGGCTTTGGCAAATACGCAGCAAAACTCTCGGTCTGGACGGGCTTCGCCACAGCCTGCGCCCGATTATGCAGTATCGCTACATTCCCAATGCCGAAGACGGCAAAAAGCGCATTGAAACCATCGATAGTCTTTACTACGACACCCATCCGTCTGTTCTCGACTTGGGGCTTATGCGCAATGTTGACGACCTTTACAATACCAACACTCTGAGAGTCGGCATCGAAAACGTGTTTGAGACAAGAAGCGGCAAATACGGCTCCCGCGAAGTCGCGCGCCTCAATTTCTATCAAGATTTCAACTTCGACAGGCAGCCCTACATAACCGACCATTTGAGGAAGTACTCTTACTCCGATTTCTACATTCAAGCTTCCGTTTCCCCGTCAGAGTGGCTCAATATTGCAAACTATACCCGCGTAAACGCAAATAACGGCGACATTGCGGAAACCAATTCGTACATTGAACTCCACGATTCCGACGCCTGGCGAATTGCGTTTGGCAACATATATCTTCAAAACGACATCAACCAGTATTATTTGCACGCGGAATTGCGCCTGACTGAAAATTACAAGCTCTTGGGCAGATGGCATTACGACTATAAGCACAGCCGATTTACCGACCAAGTTTACTCTTTGTGGACGCGCGTCGGCAATTCCTGGGCTGTCGAGTACCGAGTTTCTGTAAAGGAAGGCTCCAAGCGCGAAAACTCGCTAAGCCTTGGCGCAAACGTCAGATTTTTATCGTACTGATTATGGAGGAATTTGTACCTGAAGACGGAATTTTGGGTTCGGCGGGTGAAATGCTTGTAAAGTTGCCCGTCTTTGAAGGACCTTTGGACCTGCTTCTGTTTCTAATCCGCAAAAATGAAATCGACATTTACGATATTCCCATTGAGCAGATTACAAGGCAGTATTTGGCGGTTTTAAGGGCCATGAAAAACCTCTCGCTTGACATCGCGGGCGAATTTTTCGTGATGGCGGCGACTTTAATGTACATAAAAAGCCGAATGCTTTTGCCGACCGACGAGCGCGCCAAACAGGCGCAGGAGGAGGACGACGGCGACATAGACCCGCGTTGGGAGCTTGTAGAACAGCTTTTGGAATACAAAAAGGTGAAGCAGGGCGCGATGCTCTTGGAAGACATGATAGATGTTCGCCAAAACTGTTTGCCGCGAATTTGTAAACAAAAAGACGCGTCGGAGCTTTCAAGACCCTTGAAAAACTCCGACAGAATAGAGATTTGGAACACGTTTAACAATGTCTTGCGCCGCCTTGCAGAAAAGCTTGTCGAAGGCGAGATTGTCGGCGAACAGGTGTCGGTTGCGGACAGAATGGAATTTATATTGAATTTGGAAGGCGAAGAATTTTGCTTTTCAAAGCTGTTTGAAAAGGGCAAGACAACAATATCGCTTTTGGTTGCGACTTTTCTTGCGGTTTTGGAGCTTACGCGCCTGCGCAGGTTAGACATATCGCAGGGAGATGTTTTCGGGGAAATCTATTTTAAAAAGCTTCCCGAACACGCCGCATTGGAGCAAAACACGGTGCGGGAAAATTCTCCCGAACTCAATTTGGACGACTGGGAAGGCGATGCCGCAGAAGGCGAACCTGAAATTTCAGAGGAGGACGAATATTTTTATGGCAAACAAAAAACGCGCCCATCTAATTGGCTTGGGGCTTGATTCTGACGGGGAAAAGCGCATAACCCAAGCGGAAAAGTTTTCGATTGTCGGAGGCACGGAAGAAACGCACGAAAAAATGACGGAAACCGTGATGAAAACTTTTGAGGACTTGAAGCGCAAGGGCAGGGAACTTGAAGAGACCAGCCCGAAAGAACTCGGCGACTTGCTCTATAAAAACATGCCGAGGTGATTTTTTTCGGGTAAATAATATACTTTAAAACGCATATGAAATATTTTGGAACAGACGGAATTCGCGGCGAATACGGCGGCGAGCATGTAAACGAGGCTTTCTTTGAAGGTTTGGGCGCGGCAGTTTCGGCGCATTTGCAGGGAAAAATCAAGGGCAGGCTTCCGAAAATTGCGATAGCGGGGGACACGCGATTTTCTTCGGAGCCGTTGAAAGCCGCGTTTTGTAAAGGATTGCGCGGGGTGGAGGTTGCCGATTTCGGCGTCGTCCCCACTCCCGCCTTGGCGTTCGGCGTATTGAAAGAAAAGGCGGACTTCGGCGTAATGATTACCGCAAGCCATAATCCTTACACCGACAACGGCATAAAGTTTTTTGACGAAAACGCCCGAAAGGCAAGCGACGAGGCGCAGGAGCAAATCGAGAAATTCTTTGACGAAAAAATTTCGGGCAGCGGCGCGGAAGCTTCCGTGAAAAAAGTTGACATGAAATCGCATTACATTGCGAAAATGGGTTCGATTTTGCCTAAGGGGTGTTTGAAGGGGCTTAAAATCGCCCTTGACTGCGCAAACGGCGCGACTGCCGGAATTTCGGGCGAGGTTTTGCGCGGATACGGCGCGGAAGTTGTTGAAATAGGAATTTCTCCTGATGGGAAAAACATAAATTGCAATATCGGAAGCGAGCACCCCGAAGCTTTGGCGCGCCTTGTGAAAGATTCGGGGGCTTTCATAGGGCTTGCGCACGACGGCGATGGCGACAGGCTCGTTGTCTGCGATGAAAATGCCAACAAAATTGCGGGAGAGTGCGTAATGGGTTTGATTGCCATTGAAGCGTCGCGCCAAAACGCATTGAAGGGCGGCGCGATTGTTACGACTATTCAAAGCAATGTCGGTATGGACGAATCTTTGAAAAAACGCGGCGTGGAAGTTTTCAGAAGCGGCGTCGGCGACAGGCTTGTGATGAGGCTTATGCTTGAAAAGGGCTGTGAAATCGGCGGCGAAAATTCAGGGCATTACATTTTTATGGATATTTCCCCGTGCGGAGACGGACTTGCCGCTGCTGTCAAGCTGCTATCGACGCTCCTTTGCCTGAAAATAAAGGTTTCTGAAATGAGCGGAGTTGTAAGCCTTTATCCGTCAATTCAAAAGGCGTTGAAAGTCGCCCGCAAAACCCCGATTTCGGAAACTCCGACGCTCTCGAAAACCGTTGAAAAAATCGAAAGGGAAATGTCGGGCAATGGCAGGGTTTTGATAAGATATTCGGGTACGGAAAACAAAATCCGCCTTCTCGTCGAGGGCAAAGATTCGGCTCTTAATGAAAAATCCATGGCGGAATTGGTAAAATCTGTCGAAAATGACTTGCAGTAGCCGAAGAAATGGTCTATCCTAAAATTTCAATTTATATTTAAAACATATCTATTTTATTATGTCCGAAGAAAGAAAAGAACTAAACGGCGGTGTTGAAACGCTTTTAAAAGACATCGACCCCCGCTTTATCAAACAGTTGAACACTGCCCAATCTTCCATTGAAAAAGGCAGCCCCGATTACGCTTTAAATGTTTGCCAAAGCATTCTTGCAAAGTATCCCGCCTGCTCGGAAGTGCGCAAGATTTTGCGTTTGGCGCAGAGGAAAGCCGCGGGCAAGCCAAATCCCATAAAGAATCTAACGGGCGTTTTTTCGGGCGCGGTTTTTGCGGTTAAGGCGTCGTCGCTTTCAAAGAAGGGCGACATTGCGGGAGTTTTGGCTGAAGGCGAAAAACTTTTGATGGCGAACCCCTACAACGTATCCGTTTTGAACGCAATGGCGGGCGCGGCAGAAAAGGCGCAGTATTGGTCAACCGCGGCTGTATGCTACCAGCACATAGCCGACGTCTCCCCGAAAAACACTAAGAATTTGATGGCTTGGGGCAGGGCTCTCGTAAAGAGCCTTAATCCCGACGACGCAATGAGGGTCGGCGAAACCATTTTGCGCTCCGAACCCTCAAACGGCGACGCCCAAAACTTGATGCGCGAAGCTTCCGTCGTGAAGACCATGCTTAAGGAAAAGTGGGAGGAAGAAGGCGACTTCCGCACTAAAATCAAGGATGCAGACGAAACCGTGAACCGCGAAGCTGAAAACCGCATCGCAAACGACGAGGAAACCTTGCAAAACATGGTCGAGCGCGAAAAGAAGCAGCTTGAAAGCGATCCCGAAAACATCAATTTGTATCGCGACGTTGCCCAGCATTTGCGCGCCTTGAAGCGTTTTGGCGAAGCTTTGGAATTTATCAAAAAAGCGCGCACCTTGCCCATGGGTCAGGCAGACACGACTTTGGAAAAGCTCGAGCAGGACTTGGTTTTGAGCGATATGGACATGCGCATATCTTCCGTAAAGGAAAAACTCGACGCAAATCCGGACGACGCGGATGCGAAAAAGGAATACGAAGCCTTGAAAAAGGAAGAGCATGCCTTCCGCTTGGAAAACGCAAAGCGCATGGTTGAACGCTACCCGAACGACTTTAATTTCCGCTTCAACTTGGGGCAGTTGCTCCTTGAAGATGGCGACTTGGACGGAGCAATCGCGCAGTTCCAGCTTTCCCAGCGTAATCCGAAAGTGCGCGCGCTTTCTCTGCTTGGCTTGGGCAGGGCTTTTATCGGCGGCAAAAAGTACGACCTCGCGGTGGACCAGCTCATTACCGCAAAGAAGGAAAGCCTTACCATGAACGACGCCAAAAAGGAAATCATCTACGAGCTTGCGAGCGCGTACGAATTGATGAACAATCCCGAAAAGGCGTTTATCGAATACAAGGAAATTTATTCGAGCGACATCGGCTACAAGGACGTTGCGGCAAAAATCAACGCCTACTACGAGTCCCGCAACAAGTAAAATTTCCAATTTCTCCAACCCCTGTTTTTGCAGGGGTTTTTTTGTGCAAATTATAAGCTTGAAGAACGGCTTTCGATGTTAGAAAGTAATTTTATCCATGAAAATAGGGATAGCACAAATAAACACTACAACGGGAGATTTTGAAGGCAACTCCCGTAAAATTTTGGATGCGGCAAAGTTGCTCAAAGAAAGAGGGGCTGATTTTGCGATTTTTCCCGAGCTTGCGCTATCGGGGGCGTTTCCCAAAGATAAAACCAAGTCTTCACAATTTATCAAAAAAAACGCCGAATATTTGGAGCTTCTTGCAGGCAAACTCGAAATTCCCTCTTTTGTGGGCTTTGTGCGCAAGTCTGAAAAGGCGGTCGGGGCGTACAACTGCCTCGCGTTTATTTCCGGCGGCAGGGTTGTTAGCTTATACGACAAGTGCCTCTTGCCAAACTACGGGATTTTTGAAGAGCCGCGCAATTTCGACGCGGGCGAAAAAGTCGGGGTTGTGGAACTAAACGGCAAGAAAATCGGGCTTACTATTTGCGAGGATATTTGGAGCCTTGACGCGGAGACTGCGCCGCGGTATGCCGATAGAAATCGCCCCGTTGACATGCTCAAAGCGGAAAATTGCGACTTGGTTATAAATGTCGCGGCTTCGTTATGGTCGCCGAAAAACGAGGCGGCGAGGCTTAAACTTTTGGAAAATCTCGCCAAAGAATTGAACGCTCCTGTTGCTTTTTGCAATTTGGTGGGATGCAACGACGAAATGGTATGCGCGGGTTTTAGCGCGGTTTTGTCGGCGCAGGGAAAGTACTGCGGCGTATTAAAAAAATTCGGTGAGGATTTTGCGGTTTTCGACACTGAGAATTTAAGGGAAACGGAGATTTCGCAATTTGACGAGACTGCGGAGCTTTACTCCGCGCTAAAAATGTCGCTTGGCGATTTCGTGAGAAAAAGCGGCTTCAAGAAAGTCGCCTTGGGGCTTAGCGGCGGCATTGACTCCGCGCTGGTTGCCGCGATTGCCGCAGACGCGCTCGGCGGGGAAAATGTAATAGGCATTTCTCTTCCGTCCAAATTTTCAAGCGGGCACAGCGTGCGCGACGCCGAGGACTTGGCGAAAAATCTGAATTTGCGCTACGACAAAATCTCCATAGCGGGAGTTGTCGCGGAAGCCGAAAAGGCGCTTGAAAAAATATTCGCGGGTTTGGAAAGGGACGTGACTGAGGAAAATTTGCAGTCCCGCGCAAGGGGGCTTTTGATGATGGCAATTTCAAACAAGCTTGGCGCGATGGTTCTTGCGACGGGCAACAAGAGCGAATGCGCCGTCGGCTACTGCACTCTTTACGGCGACACTTGCGGGGGCTTTGCCCCGATAGCCGACGTCTATAAGACAGATGTGTTTAAGCTCGCAAGGTATGTCAATAAAGACGGCGAAAAAATTCCAGAAAACACGATTTTAAAGCCGCCGTCGGCAGAGCTTCGCCCCAATCAAAAAGACAGCGACTCCCTCCCGGAATACGATGTTTTGGACTCCATTTTGAGGCTTTACATCGAGGGGAACTTGTCGGTTTCGGAAATCGAAAAAATGGGCTTTGCAAGGGAAGTCGTAGAGGACGTGGTGCGAAAATTCGAACGTTCGGAGTACAAGCGCAGGCAGTTGCCGCCCGCTCCGCGCCTTACAATCTCGTCTTTTGGAAACGGCAGAAGAGTTGCATTGACAGACAGGAAAAGCTATGAATTCTGAAAATCTTTTTGGAGAATGCAAAAAAATCATTCCCGGCGGCGTAAATTCCCCCGTCAGGGCTTTTGGCGGAGTTGGCGGAACGCCGTTTTTTACGCGCAGGGCGGACGGCTGCCTAATCAAGACCGAGGACGGAAAAACCCTAATTGATTTTGTGTGTTCATGGGGCCCCGCGATTTTCGGGCATAACAACGCCCGCATAAAAAACGCCATAATGAACGCATTGGAAAACGGGACGAGCTTCGGGACTCCGTGCGCGAGGGAGCTTGAAATGGCGCGCCTCATAACTTCGATGGTTCCATGTGCTGAGATGGTGCGCATGACAAATTCGGGAACGGAATCGACGATGAGCGCGGTGCGCCTTGCGAGGGGATTTACCAAGAGGGATAAAATCGTTAAGTTTTCGGGTTGCTACCACGGGCATGTTGACAGCCTTCTCGTGATGGCGGGCAGTGGCGCAATCACTTTCGGCACTCCCAATTCCGCAGGGATACCAAACGACTTTGCCCGCCTTACAATCGTATTGCCTTTCAATGATTTGCAATCCCTTGAAAATTGCTTCAAAGCACAGGGTAGCGAGATTGCGGCTGTCATTTTAGAGCCGTTTCCCGCAAACGTAGGTCTTATTTTGCCAAAGAAAAACTATCTCGAAAAACTGCGCATGCTGTGCTCGGAATACGGGGTTGTTTTGATTTTTGATGAAGTGATAACGGGGTTCAGGCTCTCTTCGGGCGGTGCTCAAAAGCTTTTGGGCATAACTCCCGACTTGTGCGCTCTCGGCAAAATAATAGGCGGCGGGCTTCCCGTAGGGGCTTTTGCTGGTAAGCGCGAAATTATGGAGCATCTTTCGCCAAGCGGAGACGTCTATCAGGCGGGAACTCTGAGCGGAAATCCGCTTGCGATGGCGGCAGGCGCGGAAGCTCTTAAAATGTTGAAGGAGCTTAATCCGTACGCGGAATTGAAGTCGAAGGCGGATTTCATTGTTTCGGCGTTGAAAGGCGCGGCAAAAGAAAAGGGAATTGCCCTGCAAGTCCCGCAGGCGGAATCTCTTTATTCGGTGTTTTTCAACGATGAGGAAGTATCAAATTACGACATTGCAATGCGCTCTTCCACAAAGCTTTATGCAAAATTTTTCAACAAGTGTCTCGAAGGCGGAGTTTACATCGCCCCTTCCGCTTTTGAAGTAAGCTTTATGAGCCTTGCGCATTCGAAGGAATATTTGGAGCGCGCGGCGGAAGTCATGGTCGGAGCATTAAAGTCCCTTTAAAAATGCCTAAAATCTTTACGCTCACTTGCAATCTTCTCGCCCAGCACACTCTCGATTTCAAAGAGATTAGGTTTGGGGAGGTAAACCGCGCGCAAGCTTCAGAATTTTGCGTGGGGGGCAAGGGCGTGAATGTGGCGGCGGCTCTTTTGAAGTTCGGATTAGACGCGACTGCCGTTATTTTTTCGGGCGGAAGGACGGGCGAGCGGTGCGGGGATTTTTTGTCTGAAAAAGGCATAAAATTTTTGCCGGTAAAGACTGCTTTTGAAACTCGCTCGGGATTTGTGTGCAGGGACGAAAATTCGGAGACTTCGTTTTTTACAAAAGACGCGCTCTTGACAGACGCGGATTTTGGAATTGCGATGTCGGAAATCTCAAAGCGCGCGGAAAGCGGAGACATACTGGCTCTTTGCGGAAGCGTTCCGAATTGGACAAATGCCAAGTTTTCCGCGCTGAAAGCCCTGGTTGAAAAAACTAAAATGCGCTTTGTTTGCGACACTTACGGAGAGCCATTAAAAGATTTGTTTTTTGAAAAATCGGAAATTTTAAAAGTCAACGCCGATGAAATTCGCGCTTTTTCCGCTTCTTCGTTTTGCGAGTTAAATGCCAAGACAAAGGCGGCGTTTTTCGGTGTTACAAACGGGGCGGAGACTGCCTATGCCGGCATTGGCGCAAAAACGGAAACGTTTATCCCTCGAAAAATCCACGGCAGGGTTTTTGCGACAGGCTGTGGAGACTTGGTTTTGGCTTGCCTTATAAAAGCTCTCGCTGAAAAAGGGGAGTGCGGTTTTTCGGACTTCCGAAGCGCAATGGATTTTGCTTCGGAATGCGCTTCTCAAAAAGGAATTTTCGGTTTTTAGACGGAACTTAAAACCGCGCAGACGCCCGCAAGAATTGCAAATGTCGAAAAAACGTATATTGCTGACAGTGTAAATTCTTTTTCTTTTATCATTTTGCAGACTTGGAAGGCGAAGCTTGAAAATGTGGAAAAAGCCCCGCAAAATCCCGCCGCAAGAAGCGCGGATAATTCGGAATTTAAATTGGCGTTTGCAATCAAAACGGCAAGCAATGCGGAAGATAAAATGTTTGAAAGCAGGGTTCCGCACGGGAATTTTTTGTCAAGCTTAGATGAAAGTACATACCTTAGCGCGCTTCCCGCCGCGCCTCCGATTGCGCACATAAAAGTCAAGACTGCCGTTTGCATAAGATGCCTTTCTTTTTTGCGAGAAATTCTCCGCAGAAAACCGCAATAACGCAGAGCGTCAAATTTAAAAAAGCAAACACTGCGGCTTCAAAAAACGAAGTTTCCGATATTTTGCAAAAGAATGCCGCAAAGCCTGAAAAAGTTGTAAGACCGCCGCAAAATCCTGATGTAATTGCGGTTTTTATGTTTTTGTCCTTTATGAATGCGCTTGCAAATCCGAAAATAAGCGAGCCTGAAACGTTTATCGGCAATATTAGAAACCCAGATGCGGCTTCGAGGCACAGAAAGCGGATTGCGGCTCCCAATGCCCCGCCAAGCGACGCAAACAAAACAGGGGGCAATTGCATTTTAAATGATTTCCGAATTTCCCCAGGCGATTATGGAGCCTGACAAAATCCAGAAGCTGATTATTACTGACGGGCTTAAAAACGGTGTCGAAACAAAGGAAAGCGCGGCAAGCACTGCAACGGGCACAAGCATTATCGCCTGCGACTTGCTTATGCCGAATTTTGCAAAAATGTAAATAAAAAGGAGAATAGGCATTGAGGCAATCATTGCAATTCCCAAAAATCCGTATTCCAAAAACGCTTTAATGATGTCGGAAGAAGCCTTGTTATGGGCGATATTTTCTATGTCGTCTCCCTGTCTTATCGCCATTACGTTTTGAAAGCTTCCTCCTCCCCAGCCGAAGAGCTGTTTTTCCAATGCGGCGTCCATCGCATCGGCGTCCAACTTTTTAAGCTCCGCTCTTTCGGGCGCGTTTTGGAAATCCATTGCGGGCTTTGCGGAGAAAGCGCAAAGCGCAATCGAACACGCCGCCATTATGATATAAATCGCGGCAGGGGTTGACGCTTTAAGCATTGTGCCGAACGAATGGTCAATGAGGCGTTTGTTGTGCCGCCTTAAATTTGATTTTGTCGGGAAAACGTCAAAAGTGTAAACTACAAAAATAAAAGCCGCTGTCGCATATATGAAAGGCTTGAAAAACTCGCTTGAAGTGTAAACCGACACCGCAAAAAGAAAAATTGAGCCAAGCATGATTAAAAACCTCAGGCTTCCGAAAAGATTTTGAAAGCTGAACCTCTGGAATGTGTAAATGCCCGACGCAAGCAACGCGCTTGCCCAAATGTAGGCGTAAAACGAAAACTCCGTCTTGTCTGCGAAAGTGAAGAATGCAAAGTCAGTGTAAATCCTTTTCACTGCAGGAACGTCGAGGGCGTACAGTGCGTCCAATATAAGCCCGATTGCGGAAAACAAAACAACGCCCGCCGCGCAACACATAAGCATTGTCTTTATTACGAAGCGCGATTTTGTTATTATGAAAATCGAGAACGCGGCAAAGCATGATGAAAGTACTACGATGTTGTCTGACACTGCATCGAAAAACGACGTCGCCGCGCTTGTAAAGAGATTTTGCGAATTTTCCAAAACCATGCGCAATGCTTCTATTTGCTCAAAGTTTGTGTAGGCAATAGACGGCGTGAAAAATCTGTATATTGCGATTACCGAGGCAATAATGACGGGAAGAACGCATACCGCGTATTTTGTCCGCGAAAAGTCGGGGGCGTCAATCCAGTTTATCGGATAGGTAAACACATTTATCGGGGCGATTATCCCAAGCGAAAATATGAGGCTTAACGCGGTTGCGCCACTGCCGCCGAAAAACATTGCGGGCAAAAGCGACATTGCAACTATGTTGAAAATAAGAATGCGCTCATTTATGTAGCGCGTTGATTTTAAAATTACGTCTTCGTCGAGCATGGCTTAAAAACAAATTGAATTTGCGATGTCTTTTGCGATTTTTTCTGACAGCAACGTTTTTACGATTTCAAGCGAAAATTGTATAGCTGTTCCAGCTCCCCTTGAAGTTATGGCGTTTTTGCTTGAAACAACATCTTTGCCTTTTTCGAGATGCTCCGAAAGTTCCGCTTCTTTTGAAGTGTGGCAGGCGCAGGTCTTTCCAACGAGCGCGCCCGCGTTTTTCAGCACGGTCGGCGCGGCGCAGATGGCGGCCACTATGCGGTTTGCAAGGTCGTGCTTTTTTATGAAATCGAGCAAGTCTTTATTTAAGGAGACGTTCGCAGTGCCGGGACCTCCCGATATTATTACGGCGTCGAAGGTGTCGTTTTTTATTTCGGAAAAGAGCTTGTCTGCAACGAGTTTTATGCCGCTTCTTCCCGCAGTTTCGAGTTCGCCGTTCATTGTGGCAACGCACACGCTTATTCCTGCGCGCCTTAAAATGTCGATTGGCGCGGTCGCCTCGATTTCCTCAAAATTTTCAAAAATAATTACAGCTGCGCTTTTCATAAGGCAAATTATTGTTTTGATTTAATACTTGCATTTATAGCGTTTTCGACGTTCGGGTCGAGAGTATTTGCAAAGTTTTTTATGCCGCCAAAAAAGGCTTTGGGCGCGGAATAGGGAATATCGTAGTGTCCCGCGCCTTTTATTGAAATCAGATATTTCGGGCAAGACGCCTTTTCATAAAGAATTTCAGCGTTATGGTATCTTACAATACAATCTTTTGTGCCGTGGAAAATCAAGACCGGGCAGGGCAGATTGGCGATTTTTTTCGCATTGTTTAGCATGTCCCACGGGAAGATGTTTACCGGCAGCTGGGTTTGGAACGCGGAGGCAAATCCGCCCATCAAAATCAAGGCTCGCGGCTTGTGTTTTGAGGCGATGTATGAACTTGGCGCAGAGCCCATCGAGTATCCGAAAATAATGATTTTGTCCTCGGGCACGTTTTCAGTTTTTACGAGATGCTGCCATGCTGTTTCTGCGCAGATTTCAATGTTTTTGGCAGATGATTTCAAGGTGCTTTGCCCGTAGCCGAAGTAGTCGTAGGCAAAAACCGAAAAGCCGAGGTTATACAGGTTTTCAAGCTTTTTTTCGATTTCGCCCAAGTCTTCCCCGTTGCCGTGCGAAAACAAAATTGTGTATTTTGCGTTTGGGTTTTTCAAAAACACCGTGCAGATTTTACCTCCGTTCGGAGCATCGATTATCCTGTATTTTTCGGACAATTCGTAAGATGGTTTCGGGGCGGGGAATGCTATTTTGTCCGCGAGAAAATACGCAGCAATCATCAGTATAAAATAAAATGACGCCGCAAAAGCCAAAATTTTTATGATAATATGCAACATTACTTATCGAGTTTGCGCCATAGCTCCGGCGCGATTGTTTCGGGGCGGTCGGAGGGCTTTATTTCGGGCATGTTTTCAAGCCACTTTAATGCGCGTTCGTCTTTCAAGTCTTTGAGTATGGAAAAAATCTGCTTGCGCCTGCGCGAGAATATCTTGCGTATCAGTTCCTTTGTTTCGCTTTTAAAAACGAAAGGCGTTTCCAGAATTTCAAGCGCAAGCAAAACGGAATCGACATTCGGGCGCGGGTGGAAGCAGGAAGCCGAGACTTTATGGGCGCATTTTACCTTGTATGCCGAATTTAGGAATATGGAAATCGGCGAATATTCGCTTGATGAATTTTTTGCGGTAAAGCGCATTGCCGCCTCTTTTTGCAGCATCAGCGTCATTTTTTGCGGAAGATTTCCCGAAAGCACTTTTTCAAGCCAAATCGTACTGATTGCGTAGGGGAGGTTTGCCACTATTTTATAGTTTTTTGCCTCTTTCGGAAGGGCGGCAAGCGGGTGTTCCACGGCGTCGCCCCAAATAAGGTTTAAGTTTGGGCAGTCTTTGAAAGTTTCGGCGATGTGCGCATGCAGGCGTTTATCAAGCTCTACGGCATAGACATTTGCGCCCTCGTTTAAGAGCGCGCCCGTCAATGTTCCAAGCCCGGGGCCCACTTCAACTACTAAATCTCCCTTTTTTATCTCAGCAAGCTCTAATGATTTCCTTACGATGTTTGCGTCTATTAGAAAATTCTGCCCAAGCTTCTTTACGGGGGAATGCCCGATTTCCCGCAGAATGGAAGTAGTTTTCGATGGCGAAAGCTGTCCGTTAAAATCCATTTTACGCTATGTATCCCAATCGTTCGGAGATTTTTGCCGCGCTTGCGAGGACTTTTTTGCCAAGAGCGTCAAATTCGCTTTCCAAAATCCTGTGCGCGGGTCCCGTAATCCAAATTACTGCAACAGGGTAAGAGTGTGCGTCGAAAATGGGAGAAGCCACGCAATTTACGCCGTCAACGGCTTCTGAAGCATCGTATGCGTAGTTTAGTTTTGAAAATTTTTCAATTTGCTCCTTTAAAGATTGCACGTTTTCAACCGTGTTTTTTGCGCACTTTTCAAAATTTATTTTTGGAAGCAGCTTTTCCAAATCGGGCTTGGGTAGTGCGGAAAGCAATGCCTTGCCCGGCGCGGAGGCGTGCAGGGGGCTTTTCATGCCGAGTTTGCCTATAAAATTAAACGATGAAAGCCCGTATTCCTGCTCGACCATTACGCATTCGTTGTCCAAGAGAACGCCGAGCATTGTTGTTTCGCCGATTTCGTCGCGCAGATTGCGGACAACGTCAAGGCTTTCTTCTATTATGTTTGCGTCGCAGAGGGCGGGGTATGCAAGGGAGAGAATTTTGCGGGATACCGAAAAGGCGTCGGTTTCGGCGTTCTTTCGCAGATAGCCCATGTTTTCAAGCGTCATCAAAATTCTGAAAAGCGACGTTTTGTTACATTCTATTTTTTCGAGCATTTCGGGGAAGGTAATGCCCCCGCGTTCTTCGGACAGCATTTCCAAAATTTCGAACGCCTTTCTCAAATTTGGGATTTCGTAGCGTTTTCTGTTTGCTTTTGTGACTTGCGGCGTCTTGTTTTTTGTCATAATATGAAATAAGTTTATTTTTATCATTGGCATATTTGAGAAAAAATTACAATATCATTTTATGTTCTTTGCTTTTTTGAAACATTGGGCTTGACAAAGCTTTTCAATATATTAAAACTAAGTTTCAAAATTTGCAAACAGTATTGCGGGTTTTGAAAAAAGGAGGGATTTTATGAGAAATTTTATCGTAAAAACTGTTTTGGCGGCATGCGCATTCGTCTTCTGTTTCGGAGTGTCTGCGGAAGAAAAGCCTTATGTGCGCAAAGGTTCTCCGCGGTTTGGCGATTCTTATATGAATTTGCGCCTTCTTGTCAAAAATTCAGAGCAGGAAAAATTCGACAATCGCGAACCGGACGCGGCGGGGCTTTGGCGGTACAATGTCCATCCGAAGTTTCCGACGACATTCGGGGTTGCCGGCAAGGACGGTTCACAGCTTTTTTTGAAGGTAAAAGTCGGCGACAATTTGAAGGAGTCGATAATTTACATGCCGAACGGGAAGGCGTTTTTTACTTTGCCAAGCTCCGAGCAGGTTTCAAGCGATGAGCGCAAGGAAATCCCGAAAGGAGGAACAGACATCAGAATGTCTCCGCCGACATACAAGGAGCTTTCAGAATACCGCAACTTGGCGTTAAATCCTTACGACTTTCAAGATAAAGTTGCTGAAAACGACATTTTTTATCCGCACATAACCGCCTCCACCGAGTGCAGAAATGAATTGATTTTCAGGGCAAGAAACGCCGTTGACGGAGTTTTTGACAACAACAAGGGGCATGGCGGTTGGAAGCACCGCTCTTGGGGGCCCGAACAGGAAGAAAACCCTTGGATTAGGATAGACTTCGGCAGGCCTGTTGAGCTTGACAAAGTCGTGCTTACGCTCCGCGCGGATTTTCCTCATGACGAGTATTGGGAAAGGGGCGAGCTTGCGTTTTCCAACTCAAAAAAGACTGTTCCAATCAAATTTAAAAAAGTTGTGGAGCCGCAAGAATTCAAGTTTCCGAAAGTCAAAACAACCTATGTTGAGCTTCGCAATTTGAAGTGGAGCAAAAAGGGCTGGTGCGCTCTTTCCGAATTTGAGGCTTGGGGCAAAGACGTAATGCCTTTTTACAAAAAGGGAAAAAACGGCAGGTCCGCAAAATTTGCCGATGTCATTTCAGAACTTGAAACGGAAGGCGCAAACAAGACCAGAAATCTTTGGCTTTGGCGCATGATGGGCGAAAATTTCCCCGTCGATGCCGACCACTTTATGCGGGACTTCGGTTTTGAGCTTTCAAAATTGCCAAACGACGCCAAAAAGAGGGCGGAAATTTTAAAAAGTCTCGCGCAAAAAGCCTTGGGCGAAATAGAAAATCCAAAGGATTTTTTGAAAGAAAAAATCGCGAATGCAGAAACGCTGAAAGATTGTGCGGAAGCTTATTTGGAGGCTGCAAAGGCAAGAAGAATTGATTTCTTGTCGAAGCTTGACGGCAAGCCGCGCAAATTCGTGTATGTTGAAAGGTATCCGATTGCGCCGAGTTTTTATGGCTATACCGAAGCGGCTTCCGACGCTCGCGCCGAAATGCGTTTTGCGCCCGATTCCGCCCTTTGCATGCTTGAAGTCAAGCCCGACGGCTCTGTTTCGCGCGAAGTCTTGCTTTCGGACAAGGACGGAACAATCCGCGACCCCGACGTCTCTTACGACGGCTCTAAAATCCTGTTTTCCTGGAAAAAGTCCGCCCTTGAAGACGACTACCACATTTACGAAATGGACATCAAAACCCGCAAAATACGCCAAATCACAAGCGGGGCTTGCGCGGACATAGAGCCAAAGTATCTGCCTACGGGCGAGATTGTCTTCAATTCGACGCGGTGCGAGCAGGCTACCGACTGCTGGCTGACCGAAGTCAGCAACCTTTATATGATGAAGCCCGACGGTTCCTTTTTGCGCCGCGTAGGCTTTGACCAGGTTTGCACAACTTATCCCACGGTAACCGAGCAGGGAAACGTAATTTATACGCGCTGGGATTATAACGACAGAGGGCAGACTTTTACGCAGGCCCTGTTTTCAATGAAGCCCGACGGCTCTTTCCAGACGGAAGTTTACGGCAACAAGTCGTGGTATCCCACCACCATAAACCACGCGCGCCAAATTCCCAACACAAAAAAATACATTGCTACTTTGCACGGCCACCATACAGCCCAGCGCGGCAAGCTTGCCGAAATCGACACTTCAAAGGGCAGGCAGGAGGATTCGGGCGTCGAGCTTCTTGCGCCCCGCAGAAAGGAAAAGGCGGTTAGAATTGACGCCTACGGACAAAGGGGAGAGCAGTTCCAGTATCCGTTTCCGATTGAAGAAAACTTGTTTTTGGTTACATACCAGCAGATGGACGCCGACAACCGCTCCTATCCGCTACCTTACGGGCTTTATCTAATGAATAATGACGGCAGGCGCGAGCTATTGGCAAGGCATGATTATTTGGATTCAAAACAGGCGGTTGCCGTTGCGCCGCGCAAAATTCCCGAACTTGAAAAATCGAGGGTGGATTATACCAAGGACAAGGGCTATCTCTTCATCCGCAACATTTATTACGGAGACGGGGTTGAGGGAGTCGAAAAGGGGAGCATCAAAAAAGTGAGGGTCGTTAAAATAGACTACCGCAGGGCGCCCGTCGGCGGAATGAGCGGAAGAAACAACGAGGGCGGCGTCGGGGTCGCAAACCATGTATGCACGCCCATCGGTTTGGGGCAGGCGTCTTGGGACACAAAGGAAATTTTGGGAGAAGTTGATGTCGCGGAAGACGGCAGCGTGTATTTTGAAATCCCCGCCCGCACGCCCGTTTATTTTCAGCCCATAGATAAAAACGGAAACGCCGTCACCACTATGCGTTCATGGACTGCCATGCAGCCGAACGAATTTTATTCCTGCCTTGGCTGCCATGGCGACAGGGACACCCCGAACCCGATAAAGCTCAGAATTGCAAAAGGAAGAAAACCCGAGAAGTTGAAGCCTTTTTACGACATAAAGGGCGGTTTCAGCTTTCAAAAGCATGTTCAGCCGATTTTGGACAAACACTGCGTTTCGTGCCATAACGACAGGAGTGTTGCCCGCATTTTGACCGAAGACGGCAAGGAAAAGAAAAGCGTTGAATTTTTCGCGAAGACGGAGGGCAAAAAGTGGCTTGATCTTGAAGCCGAAAACCAAAAAAAGAGTGTGAGGGCGTTCAGTCTCCTGAATTATCCCATTGAAAACAAAAGGGCAAAGAGGATTTTTAACGACGCCTATTACAACTTGTTGCAGCCGCAAATGGAGCGAGGAGAGCCTACTTTTGCCGACTTTAAAAATCCGCTTGTAAACTGGCCCGGAATGCAGTCCATTCCGACTCTTCTTCCACCGTATTACAGGGGGGCGGCAAAAAGCGAGCTCCTTGCGATGTTAAAGCGCGGGCACGGAAAAACCAAAATCACGAGGGAGGAACTCGACAAGCTCGCCGCATGGATTGACCTTTACGTCCCATATTGCGGGGATTATTACGAGGCGAACACTTGGAACGAAAACGACATGAAATACTACAAGTATTACGAAAACAAGGGCAAGTCAAACGAAGATGCGGAAGCCGAGGCAATCGAGAAATACTTGAAAGGGGCGAAGGAAAAATCTGCGCGAAGGGAATCTTCAAAAAAAGCGCGGTTTGCCTCCGCCAAAAATTGAATTTTCCCGCCAATGGAAAAAGATAGATGGTTATAATGGCAGGGCGGAGTTTCGGATAGTTTTTTCGAAGCTCCGCTCTTTTTTTTAATATGTTATTTTTCATTTTTGCAATCAATATTGTTGACAAGAGGGCAAAAAATATCTTTTATTCCATTTCAATTTGAATGTGCAGTATAGTTTAGCACAGTTAACAGAATTTTTTAATAATAACAATCAACAAACAAAGGAATACAAATGGCAAAAGAATATTTTCCGTCAGTTGGAAAAATAAAGTTTGAAGGCAAGGATTCCAAAAATCCAATGGCTTTCCGCTATTATGACGCCGAAAAAGTGGTATTGGGCAAGAAGATGAAAGACTGGCTCAAATTCTCCATGGCATGGTGGCACACTCTCTGCGCTGAAGGCGCGGACCAGTTCGGCGGCGGCACAAAATCTTTCCCGTGGAACGGCGCGGCTTGCCCCGTTCAGGCTGCTAAGGACAAAATGGACGCAGGCTTTGAATTCATGCAGAAAATGGGCATCGAATACTACTGCTTCCACGACATTGACTTGGTAAGCGAAGGCTCTTCAATCGAAGAATACGAAGCTAATTTGAAGGCTCTTGTCGAATACGCAAAGCAAAAGCAGGCTGAAACGGGCATCAAGCTCTTGTGGGGCACTGCAAACGTATTCAGCCACAAGCGCTACATGAACGGCGCCGCCACAAATCCCGACTTCAATGTAGTTGCGCGCGCGGCGGTTCAAATCAAGAACGCCATTGACGCGACAATCGCTTTGGGCGGCACAAACTACGTTTTCTGGGGCGGCCGCGAAGGCTACATGAGCATCCTCAACACTGACCAGAAGCGCGAAAAGGAACACTTGGCAAGAATGCTTACAGCCGCCCGCGACTATGCGCGCGCAAACGGCTTCAAGGGTACTTTCTTAATCGAGCCGAAGCCGATGGAACCCTCAAAGCACCAGTACGATGTCGATACAGAAACCGTAATCGGCTTCTTGAAGGCTCACGGTCTTGAAAAGGACTTCAAGGTAAATATCGAAGTAAACCACGCTACACTGGCAGGTCATACTTTTGAACATGAATTGCAGGTTGCAGTTGACAACGGAATGCTCGGTTCTATCGACGCAAACCGCGGCGACTACCAGAACGGCTGGGATACCGACCAGTTCCCAATCGACCAGTACGAGCTTGTCCAGGCTATGCTCCAAATCGTTCGCAACGGCGGCTTAGGCAACGGCGGCACAAACTTCGACGCCAAGACACGCCGCAACTCGACAGACTTGGAAGACATCTTCATTGCCCACATCGCGGGCATGGACGCAATAGCGCGCGCTCTTGAAAGTGCTGCGGCAATCGTTGAAGACGGCAGGCTCTGCAATATGGTTAAGGAACGCTACTCTTCTTTCGACGCGGGCAAGGGCAAGGATTTTGAAGACGGCAAAATGTCTTTGGAAGACTTGGTAAAATACGCAAAAGAAAAGGGCGAACCAAGCCAGACAAGCGGCAAGCAGGAGCTTTACGAAGCAATTCTTGCAATGTACTGCTAATTAAAGAAAAGTTTTATTTTGAAAGAGACCCGAAAAAGGGTCTCTTTTTTTTGCATAAATATAACAGGCTTGACTTTTTTATATATTAACTTTTATTTTTATTTTAATTCAATCTGCTAACTTAAATCGGAAGGGAACTTATTATGAAAATATGGGGGATATTCGCGCTTTTTTGTTTTATGTTTGCGTCCGCGCATGGAAAGGCTTTTCCGCTTTCCTCTCCGGACGGAAAGCTGGACGCAGAAGTGGAAGTTTCGAAAACTTTGGGTTTTTCGATAAAATTCGACGGCAAGTCCATTGTGGAAAACTGCCAAATTGCCATGGATACAAGCTTGGGAAACTTCGGGGTAAATCCGAAGTTCGTTTCAAAATCGTTCTCGTCCGTAAAAAAGGAAATAAATCCTGTTTGGGCGAACAAAAACAAAATTTTGGATTCTTACAACCGCCTGCTTTTGAAGTTTGACGGTTTTTCCGTTGAATTCAGAGCCTACGATGACGCTTTCGCGTACCGCTTTATTTGCGACAAGAAAGGCGAAATAATCGTAAATAGCGAGACTGCGAAATATCCGTTTGACGGCGCGATGGACGCCTATCCCCAAAAAGTAGGCTCTTTCCACTGCTGGTTTGAAGACGTCTATAGAAGAATGAAGCTTTGCGAAATATCAAAGCATATGCCAATGGCTGCGCTTCCGTTTGTATTTGACGCGGGAAATGTGAAAGTGGCGATTTTGGATTCCGATGTTTCCGAATATCCCAAGATGAATTTGAAGTTTTCCGAAAACGGGGAAATTCAGGGCGCGTTTGCCCCTTATCCCAAGGAGTTTGAAAACAAGGGCAGGCTTTTCATGCCAAAATCCATAGAAGACTTTATCGCAAAAAGTTCCGCAGCGAGGACTTTCCCGTGGAGAGCGATGCTCTTTGCCCGCACCGATGCCGAGCTTGTCGAAAACTCCATTCAATACAAGCTTGCAAGCCCGTCAAAGATAAAGGACGCCTCTTGGATTGAAACGGGGACTTGCGCATGGGACTGGTGGAACGACTGGGGGCTTTTCGGCGTCGATTTTGTTGCGGGGCAGAATATGCCGACCTATAAATACTATGTCGATTTCGCCTCAAAATTCGGCATGAAATATTTTCTTTTGGACGAAGGCTGGATTGGCAACAACGATTTGGTTGCCACAATGCAACCTAAAATCGACATAAAAGAGCTTGTGAAGTACGCGGAGGAAAGGAACGTAAAAATTCTTCTTTGGACGCTTGTACGCCCGTTTGAAAAAGACGCCGTAAAAATTTTGGACAGGGCAAAAGAGTGGGGCGTTGCGGGGCTTAAAATCGACTTTATGGAGCGCGACGACCAGCAGGCTGTCGATTTGTTTGAGAAAATAGCGTCTCTTGCCGCAGAGCGCAAGTTGGTTGTGGATTTTCACGGCTGCGCTCCGTCTTCGGGGCTTCACAGAAAATATCCCAATGTCATAAACTTTGAAGGTGTGCGCGGCGGCGAAAACAACAAAGGCGGCGTTCTTTCGCCATCGCACAATGTAGATCTTGTTTTTACGCGCTCTTTGGCAGGTCCGATGGACTATACCCCCGGCGCCATGCGCAACCTTACAAAGGGGAATGTAAATTCAATGCCGAGTATGCCTAACGCAAGGGGGACAAGGGCGCATCAAATGGCAATGTATGTGTGCTATTTTGAACCCCTTAAAATGCTTTGCGACTCCCCTTCCGCGTATATGAAAGAGCCTGTTTGCGCGGCGTTTATGGCGCAATGCCCGACCGTTTGGGACGACACACGGGTGGTGGATGGAAAAATCGGCGAGTACGTTTTGATGCTTAGAAGAAGCGGCAAAAATTGGTATGTCGGGGCGATGTCCGCTGTCGATAAGGAAATAGAGCTTGATTTGGATTTTTTGCCCAAAGGCGAATTTACAATGGAAAGCTTTGCCGACGGGGTTAATTTTGAGCGTGTCGGCTTCGATTACAAGCGCGAAGTAAGGGACGTAAACTCGTCGTCAAAAATAAAAATCAAAATGACGAGATTGGGCGGCGGCTTTGTCGCCAAGATAACGCCAAAATCGGCAAAAAAGTAAAAGGCGCTTAACCGCTTTCAGAAACTCTCCAAGAAAGCGGTTAAATGCTTGTTTTTAAACACATAAAAATCGGCATAATTTGTTTTAATTTTGAAGCGGTCTTGAAACGCGAATTAAAATCTCCAGTGCATAAAATCTAAAGGAGTTAGAGAATCGGCTTAGGGGATGTAGAGTAGATGTTTTTCGACCAAGAAAAGCACTATGAGAAAACCGAAATACCGCCGTCTAACATACGACGATAGAAGAGTAATAGAGAACATGTGTAAAGCTAAACAAAGGCAATCGGAGATAGCAAATGCGATAGGGGTATTGCAATCTACCATATCCCGTGAATTATCACGCAATCGTGTTGAAGGCGTTTACACGCATGGCAGAGCATTTATGCGAACGTACTTGCGATTATTACTCAAGCCTAAAAAATATCTAATAGGAGGGAATGAAGCCGATATTTTAGAAACTTTTCTAAAGAAGAAATGGTCTCCAGAGTGAGCATAGAAAGCAGACCTGAGATAGTGAAAGATCTAGATTTGGGGATTGGGAAGGCGATTTGATAATGGGTAAAAATCACAAGGGTGCGATACTAACGCTGGTAGAGCGGCGAAGCAAGTATCTATGTGTAACTTACTTATCAGGGAAGGATGCGAAAGCTACGAAAAATGGCGTAATAAAGTTATTGCGCGGAATGAATGTGAAAACGATAACCTTTGATAACTGCAAGGAGTTTGCTTATCACGAAGATATAAGTAAAAAATTAAGGAGTGAAATATACTTTGTCCCCCCCATACACTTCTTACGAAAGAGGTCTCAATGAAAACACAAATAGATTGTTGAGACAGTACTTTCCGAAGGGAATGGATTTGAGAAAAGCGACGGAAAGGGAACTAAAATTTGCATTGAATGAGATCAACTCTCGTCCCCGAAAGACACTAAATTGGAAAAGTCCAAGCGATTATCTTCACGAACTAAAGTGCGCCGCCCCCTATGGGCAATTAGTAAATGAATCAATAACTTTAATCTTTACAAACAATCAACAATATCTAAAAACATCTACCGTCTGTTAGGCACTGGCGTTTTGAAAATAAAAATATAAATAAATCTGTTTCCTAAATAATAAATTTAACACGGCTTTTATTTTTAGACAATAGAGATATATCAAGAAAGTCTTATATGCGAAAACAAAATTCATATTATTCTGCAGATATAAAAGATTTTTTAAGGCAAACAACGGAAGAGATTCTTGGGATCATTTGTTCAAATTCAGAAAACTCTAACCTAGAGCAGCAACAAACTAATGCGTGGTGTATTCAGATTGACATATTAAAAAAGCAATTTGCTAATTTTAGCACAGGAAGGATTATCTTTGAATATATAATTCCCAGGATAGGTAAACGAATTGATGTTGTTTTTCTACACAGTAATATTGTCTTTCTATTAGAGTTCAAATGCGGCGATACGGAATATAGAGCTGCTGCTGTCGATCAGGTTTACGATTACGCACTAGATTTGAGAAACTTTCAGAAAGAAAGCGAAAATAGATTATTAGTGCCAATTATGATTCCTACAAAAGCCCATCATATAACTTGTGAGATTTCCGTACACGAAAAGATAATATCTCCATTAAAGTGTAATGAAAATAATATCGGAGAGGTTATCTGCAAAATATCCTCCATGTTTTCTGAACCAGAATTAGACTGTTTAGCTTGGGAAAATTCGGAATATTATCCGACTCCTACAATAGTTGAATCAGCACAAGCTCTGTATGCTGGACATAGTGTTCAGGAAATTACGCGTAACGATGCTGGAGCAATAAATTTGTCATTAACATCAAATCGTATTGAAGAAATTATAGAGTTTAGTAAACAAAATGCTAAAAAATCAATTTGTTTTGTAACAGGTGTTCCGGGAGCTGGAAAAACGTTAGTTGGATTAAACCTTGCAATCAAGCGTTCAGATGCAAAGGAAGGCGAACATGCAGTCTTTCTGTCGGGAAATTTCCCACTCGTGAGAGTCTTGCAAGAAGCTTTGGCAAGAGACTCAATTGCAAATGCAAAAATAAATAATATAAAAGTTAAAAAATCTGACGCGCTTAGAAAGACTGCAGCTTTTATACAAATAATTCATAAATATAGAGATTCTTTTGTTAATAACGATATAGTTCCTCCTGAACGAGTCGTGATATTTGACGAAGCGCAAAGGGCATGGACGCATGATATGATAAAGAAATTTATGCATACAAAAAAATGTGTTCCAAACTTTGAATACAGTGAACCCGAATTCTTAATCAGCACAATGAATCGTCATGAGGGCTGGGCTGTAATTATATGCCTTGTAGGTGGTGGACAAGAAATAAACACAGGAGAAGCTGGACTTCCTGAATGGCTTGATTCCATAAAACGGTCATTTCCAAATTGGGATGTTTATGTATCACCAAAACTAAACGATTCTGAATATTCGAGAAATCGCACCTTGTCTGAATTGTATGCAGGCTTAAATGTCCATGAGGAAGAGTTTTTACATTTATCAACCTCTGTACGTTCTTTTAGAACACCATATTTAGCCGCTTTAATAAAATCGATTTTAGATATGGACATACAGAATGCTAAAATTTTATATAATAAAATAAAAGATAGATATCCAATTTTCCTGACGCGTAATTTAAAAGAAGCGAAGGAATGGATAAAATCAAAATGTCATGGCACAACGCGTTATGGACTATTGGCAAGTAGTGGAGCATTGAGACTAAAGCATGAGGGTATTTTTGTAAAAAATGAAATTGATGTTGCAAATTGGTTTTTGAATTCCAAGGATGACGTCAGATCTAGTTATTATTTAGAAGATGTTGTGACTGAGTTCGATATTCAAGGGCTTGAGGTCGATTATTCAATCGTGGCTTGGGATGCGGATTTCCGTTTTAACGATGGAGAATGGACATATAATAATTTCAAGGGGAATAAATGGCAAAAGATAGTCTCTAACGATGCGAAATTATACTTAAAAAATGCATATAGAGTCTTACTTACTCGCGCTCGTCAAGGAATGGCGATATTTGTGCCTTATGGTGACGATAATGATGCCACAAGAAAACCCTCGTACTATGACGAAACATTTAAATACTTAAGATCCATATTTTGTGATGCCCCCAAAGGTGCTAGATAATTTAATAATTCTATGCAGTATCAATACTGTAGCGAGATATCAGCATTTGCTATATTATTATGTTCGTATAAACAAAGGAAATTTACTGAATAACCCTATAGAATCTGGGTCGGGTCCCTATTTGCCTTTGCGATGTCGAATTATCTTATTCGAGTATCTGTACCCGTAATTCTTCAAAATTTCATCACAACTTACTATTAGGATAAATATTAAAATACCTCTCGGCATTTTCCTTTGTGGCAATTCCGCGATAATGCTTGAATAGAATGTCCGTGACTTGGTGAGACATTATCAAAGCCGTATCTTGGAACTCTCTTTTCCATGCGACGTGCTAGCTTTCGAAACTGCGCCAGAAAGCATTGTGGGGCGGTATCCTATTTTGTGGGAATTTGCCATTCTCGTTTGGAGTTTTTAACTGTTTCCCATTCACGAGCAATCCCGCTCTGCGCAGGGTACTCTCTCGGCGCTTCTTCCATTTGCGTTCGCACCAACCGAAGGCGGTCTTGGGAGTTCGTTCGAGCCAAGCCCAGAGGTTGTCGGGCAGGTTTTCGATGTAGTTGCGCCGATTTTTCTTGGTCTTTTCGGCGGGAGTCAAAATGCCTTGCCGCATTGTTATTTCGTCGTAGGCGACTCTTGCTATTGCCGACGTTCTCATTCCCGCAAAAAGCCCCAACGCCATAAGCCCGCAAACTTCGGGATCTATCTTTTCGTTCGCCCGCAAAAGTCTTTCGGTTTCCTCTACTGTAAGAATGCCGATTTCACCCATTTCGATATTCGGGCAGTCGATGAGTTTTGCAACGTTCTTTGAGACAAGCTCGTGCTTTTCAAACCATCTCCAAGTGGCACAAAGGCACGAACGGTAGTTTTTGACGGTAATAGGCGCGTAGGGTAGGTTTTTTAGCCAGCCTTCAAGTTCGTCGCGCGTTATGTCTTCAACCTGACGTTCGCCGAACGATTCAACAAGCACTTCCAAAATTCGCCTGACGTGAATGAAGTGGGATCGGATTACCTTTGCGTTTGCCTGCATATCCCGCAAATACTCATAGCAGGCGTCCCACAATTTAAGAACGCGTTTCGCCGTATGGTTTCGTTCCCAAAATTCCCAAATTTCGCGGAATGTAATTTTGCCACGCATAGATTCGATTCGGGCAATGTCGGAAATCGTGTCCATATCCAACCTCATCAGGGATTGGAAAGACGACTTCTCCAAATAGTCGTTAGCCCGAAGGAATTCGTCGCGCTCGCGCTCCGTTTCAAAGAAACGCGAATGACGGCTTCCTTGTTCACACCAAGTAAGTTGATACGGAGATTTTCGACCTCCACAATATCTCTTTGTAATCTTCGCCATAGTGGCGTTATTATAACCCAAAACAACCCCTTTTGTCAAGATTATTATGGTATGATAGGAGATTGTTTTTTGTTGACTATAACAATGTAAAAAGGGAACATGACAATAAAATGGATTTTATTGCATGAAAAAAGAAACATTTATCACACTACTTCGTGAAACAGTAGAGGAATTTGCTAACCAAATTAGCACTGAAGATGGTAGTTGGGTTGTAAAGGGTTTTATCGATACCTATAAAAATATTTATACAATATCAGCAGACACGAAAGTTATATCGAAGATAATAGAATTGTATATATTTCCTAAAATATTAGAGTTCGCTTCTAAAAACAAGTTGGAAATTGAATTAACAAAAGAACAAAATTTTTATCCTGATATAACCTTCAAAGACGAGGATGGTAATCTGTTTGCTGTGGATCTAAAAAGCAGTTATAGAAAAGATTCTAATGATATTAACGGTATGACATTAGGCGCATTTACTGGTTATTTTCGAGATCGTAAGAGCGTAAAAAATATTACACACCCTTATGAAGAATATAAAGCGCATGTTGTTTTAGGGGTGATATATGACTCAATTCGTGATATTGACGAACGGAAAATATATTCATTGGATGAGTTGGATGAGATTGTATCGGTGATAAAAAATTTTAAATTCTTTGTTCAAGAAAAATGGAAAATAGCAATAGATAGACCTGGAAGCGGTAACACAAAAAATATAGGTTCTGTTAATAAAATTTTAGATTTAATAAACGGAAACGGAACTTTCGCTTCTCTTGGCGAAGCTGTATTCGATGACTATTGGACAAACTATTTGACGAAAGATATGGCAAAAGCAGCCGAACTAAGTGGACCATATTATAAAAATATTGCAGAATATAAAACTTTTAAACACATAAAGTAATGTCTTTTCAATTATGTTTGTTTGATGAATCAAAAAACCGAGTCGTAAAATTTCCCTCTACTCGTTATCAAGGTAGCAAGCTGAGATTTGCTAATTGGATATGGGAATGCATAAAAGATATTCCATTTCATACGGTATTAGACGCATTTGGTGGAACGGGAGCTGTTTCATTTCGCTTAAAACAAGAACAAAAAAAAGTAACATATAATGATATTTTGCAATTCAATTATATTATTGGGAAGGCACTAATTGAGAACAGGGATACTCTAATACAAGATTCCGATATTGATTATATTTTAAGTAAGCATTCAGCCGTCAAATATAAAAATTTCATATCAACCACATTCAAGAACATTTACTATACAGAAGAAGAAAACGCTTGGTTGGATACTATTATTGCAAATATTAGAACCATAGATAATCCTTACAAGCAAGCTATTGCGTTCTTTGCGTTATTTCAATCCTGTCTTATAAAAAGACCATATAATTTATTTCATAGAAAAAACCTTTATGTCCGATTAAAAGACGTAAAAAGATCATTCGGTAATAAAAAAACTTGGGATACTCCTTTTGAAATCCATTTTCGAAAATTTATCAAAGAGGCGAATTCTGCTATTTTTGATAATGGAGAAATATGTAAATCTCAAAATAATGATGTATTTGATATCTCGGGGTCTTTCGACCTTGTTTACATCGACACGCCTTATTTAAATGAAGTAGGGATAGGCGTAGATTACGCAGAATTTTACCATTTTTTAAATGGAATAGTCGACTACGATAATTGGCGAAATAATATCGATTATGAGAGTAAACATCTAAGATTCCTAAAAAAACCGAACGTATGGAATAATCCAGAAAAAATCTCTAAAGCTTTTGAAAAATTATTTATAAAATTTAGTAACAGTATATTAGTTGTTTCTTATCGATCTAATGGAACTCCTTCAATTGAAGATTTAATGAGCATCCTAAAACGCTTAAATAAACGAGTAAATATATTTTATTCACCTGAAATTAAATATGCTCTAAGTTCAAAAAAATCAACGGAGGTTTTACTCGTAGCCTATTAATTTTCAATATCGCGTTGAAAATGTGATGTTATGGTTTCGTCCTCAACGGATTTTGCGGAGACGATGTTGCGGTTTGTTCGCACATCTGAGCGTGAAACGTAGCAGTTGAACCCTGATGATGAAGCAGTTGCAAACGGGGTGTTGTACGCTCATCGTCAAAGGTAGTGGGATGAGGGTAGAAGAAGTAGAAAAAAAATGGAGGCAAAGAGGACGGAAGTCCTACAATGCCTCTGATGCTGTTTAGTTTTTATAGAGTAATACGAAGTTGGCGAAAAGGTCGAGACTTTTTTGCGAGGTTGGAATACAAACAAGACGG
>NZ_JALBUT010000009.1:0-115017 GCF_033971905.1 Intestinicryptomonas porci | reverse complement strand
CATAGAAAAATGAAACTGATACAACGAATGGCTTATGGTTATCGAAACTTCCAAAATTACAGATTGAGGGTCTTGGTTCTATGCGGCGTCTTTCACTAAAATCCACTCTCTTTGGTGTTGACCCAATCAAATCATCTAAAAATCCCTATTCCACAACATTTGGTGTTGACGCAAAAAAACGTTGCTTGGCATAAGCAACGGTTCAATGCGGTTTTAAAATGGTGGGAGTAGTCAGATTCGAACTGACGACATCTTGCGTGTGATGCAAGCGCTCTAACCAGCTGAGCTATACCCCCTTTGAGGCAAACAAAAAAACGCCGAATTGCGGCGTTTCAACGATTTTTAAGCGTTTTGGAAAACGCGCGTTTTTTGTTTTAAAAAATCGGGCCGCCGGGAGTCGAACCCGGGACCTCTTACACCCCATGCAAGCGCGCTACCAGACTGCGCTACGGCCCGTGATTTTTTATAAAGCATATGAATTTACTTGTTCTTGTTTTTTTATCAAGCTTTTTTGTTGTATAAACGTATTTTTTTTGAAATATTTTTCAAATATTCAATTTAAGAGGTGCGAAAGTGCGCATTTTATTGGAATTTCCAACAAATTTTCCGAAATGGATACAGAAAAACTTTTTTTAGACAATCCAAAACGCTCAAAGTTCTATGCTTTCAAGGACGGAGTGAAAGTGGGAATGACGCAGGTGGAGCTGTCTCCAAGCGTAAATTCCAAAGGAGAAAAAATACCCAATGCTCCCGTCAAGATTTATGACGCTTCCGGTGCATGGTCTGATGTAGATTTCCATCGCGACATAACTCGCGGGCTTCCCAAAATCAGAAGCGAATGGATTTCGGCGCGCGACGAAGTCGAAGTTTGCGGGCAGCTCGATCCTTCAGAAAAAATCCCGTTTTCATCGCGCAAGATTTTCAGGGCTAAAAAGGGAAGACGCCCTACGCAGATGTATTATGCAAAGCGCGGCATAATCACTCCCGAAATGCGGTATGTGGCAGTCCGCGAAAATGTGGCAAGGCTTAATGCCGACAAATTTTCATCGGAATTTCCGCGCAAGGATTTGCGCTTTCAGCATGCGGGCAATTCTTTTGGCGCATCGATACCGCAGGAAATCACTCCCGAGTTTGTTCGCGACGAAATCGCGCGTGGCAGGGCAATCATTCCTGCAAACATAAACCATGCCGAGCTTGAGCCTGCAATTATCGGCAGGAATTTTTTGGTTAAGATAAACACTAATATAGGCAATTCCGCACTCGCTTCGTCTATCCCCGAGGAAATTGAAAAAATGCTATGGTCGATAAAGTGGGGTTCTGACACACTCATGGATTTATCGACAGGTTCAGATATTTTCGAGACTCGCGAAAATATTTTGCGCAACTGCCCGACGCCCGTGGGCACCGTGCCCCTTTATCAGGCGTTGGAAAAAGTCGGCGGGCTTGTTGAAAAGCTCGACTGGCAGGTTTATAAAGATACTCTCATCGAGCAGGCGGAGCAGGGCGTTGATTATTTCACAATACACGCTGGTGTTTTGCGCAGATTTTTAGAACCCGCCGCAAAGAGAATGGTAGGCATCGTTTCAAGAGGCGGCGCGATTATGGCGAAGTGGTGCATGATAAACAATGCTGAAAATTTCCTCTATACCCACTGGGATGAAATTTGCGAAATTGCCGCCATGTACGACGTGTCTTTTTCAATCGGTGACGGATTGCGCCCGGGGGCTTGCGCAGACGCAAACGACGAGGCGCAGTTCGGAGAGCTTAAAGTTCAGGGAGAGCTTTTAAAGCGCGCTTGGGAATACGACGTGCAGGTTATGTGCGAAGGTCCCGGGCATGTTCCCTTGCATTTGATAAAGCAAAACATGGAAAACCAGCTCGACTGGTGCAGCGAGGCTCCTTTCTACACTTTGGGGCCCATCACTACCGACATCGCTCCCGGCTACGACCATATTACAAGCGCGATAGGGGCGGCAAACATCGCGTGGTACGGCACTGCAATGCTTTGCTATGTAACTCCGAAAGAACATTTGGGACTCCCCGAAAAAGAAGACGTGCGCGATGGCGTTGTAACTTACAAGCTTGCCGCCCATGCCGCTGATTTGGCAAAGGGGCATCCCGCTTCGCAGTATCGCGACAATGCAATGTCAAAAGCGCGCGTTGAGTTTAGATGGGACGACCAGTTCAATTTGGCTCTTGACCCCGAAAAAGCGCGTTCTTTTTTCGAGAAGCGCACGTCAAAAGTTCATACGGGAGAATATTGTTCGATGTGCGGGCCTAAGTTTTGCTCAATGCGCTTAAACCGCGAATTGCGCGAAACTCTTGGCGGAGAATAATAGTTTATTTTGAAGACATGAAAAATCCCCGCTTTGCATAAGCGGGGTTTTTTATAAGAAATAGAAATACTGCTTGCAAGGGCTTTATCAAGATTTTCATGTCTTTTAATTTATTTTTTTGCAGGCAGGATTTGGCAGATTTCAGGCAGGAATCCCCATTTACAATTTGTCGGGGAATTCATATAATTACGCCCACAAACATGGAACGGCGAATTTGCAGAAAATCGAAAGGAATCAATCATGAAAAATATAACGCGGATTGCCGCGCTCTTTGCGGCTCTTTGTTTTTCAAGCGCAATGGAGGCGGAAGATAAAATGGATTCATTGACACAAAAGGAACAGAACATCGCTCTTGCGGCGGCATATGCGGCGAGGGGCGACCAAAACGGGCTAAGGGGCGCATTGGCGTCGGGTTTGGATTCGGGTGTTTCTGTAAACGAGTACAAGGAAGTTCTTGTGCAGGTTTATGCTTATTGTGGATTTCCTCGCAGTTTGAATTCTCTTGCGACTTTTATGGAGCTTTTGAAAAGCCGCGGCGGCAAGGACGCTTTCGGTGCGATTCCCGATTCTTTCCCGAAGGGCGACATTGCTTTCGGAACGGAAAACCAGACGAAGCTTGCGGGGCGCGAAGTAAAAGGTCCGATTTTTGAATTTGCTCCTGCTATTGACGAATTTTTGAAAACGCATCTTTTCGGGGATTTTTTCGGGCGAAACAATCTCGACTGGAAGACGCGCGAAATTGCAACAATCGCAATGCTCGCCGCAATGGAGGGCACGGAAAGCCAGCTTGCAAGCCACATAAATATCGGAAAGCATAACGGCATTACCGACGTGCAGGTTTGCGAAATTTTAAGGCTTGTGGAAAACGGGCCAAAGGGCATGTCAAACACAAGTCCGTTCCCGCTCGGGGAAGAAAACACGGCTTATGCCAAATATTTCAGCGGAAAGTCGTATCTTGCGCCTTTGGCTTCCAACAGTGAGCTTGGCGTTCCCGTCGCGAACGTGACCTTTGAACCTGCCTGCCGAAACAACTGGCATAGCCATACGGGCGGGCAAATTCTGATAGCGGTCGGCGGTATCGGATTTTATCAGGAAAAGGGCAAGCCTGCGCGGCGTCTCAAAGCGGGAGATGTTGTTGAAATTGCGCCGAATGTCGTGCACTGGCATGGTGCGGCTCCTGACAGATGGTTTTCGCACCTTGCAATATCATGCAATCCCAAGACGAACAAAAACACTTGGCTTGATCCTGTATCGGACGCGGAGTATGCCGAGGCAGTGTCTGAAAAATAGCTTGCTTTTGTTTAAATTCAAAATCGAGGGCGAAGTTTGCGTTTTGCAACTTCGCCTTCAATGTAAAACCAGGAGTCGCGAAATTTTTTAGGTACTGTCGTCAGCATTTTTTATGAAGTTATGCAGTGTGTACCTGCTTATTTTTAGCGACTTCATTATTTGTTTTTTCGGCGTTCCACTGTAAATAAGTTTTTTGATTTCATCTTCAATGAAATTTTAATTCTTTTTTGTTTTCGGATTTTAAGGAATTGATTGCTTTTTAGGCGATTGGTAACCGTATTGTTAATACGCATTGTTTTATTGGTTTAATTTTTTATATATCAATAAGTTATGTTTTTGCAAAGGGAAAAGCTCTCTAAGCCTTTATTTTACAAATTTTTGTTGACAACCGTATTAACAATACGCATATCTTTTAGAAATTTTCAATAATTGCAAAGGAGTAATTTATCATGAAGAAAACAATATTGATGGCAACGCTTGCCGGAATTCTTGGATACATGTCTTCTGCATGGGGACTCGGAATCAATGTCGGAAGCATTCCGAAAGAATACACTTCCTACGGGGCACCCGATACAACCGAATCTCTGACCATATCCACCAAATGGTGGAATGCCGAGTGGACGCCTGTTGAAGTAAGTTTTCATAGCGGGGAAGGCGTGTCGGAAAAATACTATGGCGATGGAAGCGGACAATTCTATTTTACCAATTTTTCCCTAAACCAGACAAACGATGTTTTATCCACTCTTAACTGCAAAGACGCAACGTTAACTCTCAGTTCTTATGCGAAAATTCAGGGTTATTTGAACGCGACGAACACAAATATTACCGCTACATATTTAAGAATTGCCTCGGGAGGCGTTCTCAACATGGACGGCGGCAAGCTTAATTTGACGAGCGATCGCAAAGATCTTGGAGCTATAGGTTCCAGCAATGACAAAACATATCAAATTTACGGCAAGATGGTACTTAAAAATGTGGAGTTTTCCTCTGCAGGAAGAATTACCGCAAACAGCGCGTCTGGTTCATCGGGGCTTGAATCTGGAGAACTTGTCTTTTTTGGTAGCACTTCGTTTAAGGGAACAGAACTCATTATAAACGAAAAGTCAAAATTGTCGGTATTGGACACTGCGTCTATCGATGTAAATACGCTTCTTGCCGCTGACCTGACTGTTTCAAAAGACTCCAAAATTACAGTGGATTCCTATGATAAACTGGGTATAGCCAATTTGAATATCATACTTGATCCCCTTGAAACCATAAATTTTAGCGACATATTTTTAAGCGAAACGGTAGGAGAAACCGTTGTATTTTCCGCAAACAAACCGAATATTTCAGTTCTTGACTCTTCGGGCAATGTATATGAAAGCGTTAATTTCGTATATGACGAAAGCGGCAACTTGACGGGAATTTCAGTTCCTGAACCTTCAACATATGCGGCAATCTTCGGCGCGCTTGCGCTCGCGTTTGCGGCGTACCGCAGAAGAAAGTAGGTTTTGGCGGTTTTCAAAATGGCGTCTGTTTTTATGGACGCCATTTTTTATTTTCGGAATTTTTTAATGCGTGGTTTCTTGTCATTTTTTGCGCGAAATATTGCGTATTCTTTTTTGCAAAAAAATCCCGGCATTCCGCCGGGATTTCTTGAATTTTGTTTTTTTAATGCAAGGCTTTTTAAAGCCCGAACATGCCTTTTGAGGACTGTTTTGTTATTTGTTTTTCGCCTATCCATACGGGACTTCCGCGATGGTTAAGTTCAAGGCTGAAAGTGTAGGTGACTTCGCGCGCGCTTGAATTGCTTTCCCTGTCTTCGCTGATTTTTCCCGTGAGGGTGATTTTAGGCTTGGAGATTTTTTTCCCTTTCGCTTCCGCTTCGTATTCTGCAAGCTCTATGCTGCTTACAACGCGGACTTTCCCCGAATTTGTGAGAGTCATGGCGACTCTTCTTGTGAGCATTTCAACGTCTATGACTTCGCTTGTGGAGTTTCTTATTCTGCTTACAAGCATTTTTACGGGTTGTGTTTCGCCTGTCTTTTCAAGCGCGCCCGAGGAAAGCATGTCGTTTATAAGCGCAGATGCCGCGCTGTTCCAGTCGGCAATGTTGATTTTGTTTGTCGTAATGATTGATCTTGCGCCGCCCGATTCAACGTATGATGCGTTGTCGCTCGCACATCCCGAAATAACCAGGCTTGAAAGAAGAATTGCGGTTGAAGCGTATATTGTTTTCATGTTTCTAATCCCTTACGTTTTCTAAAAGTTTTAATGTAAAGTTGCAGACGTTTTCATTTGGGGCGAATTGCGCGCCGAGCCAAATCGTTATGCTGCGGTTTGGATTGTTCGAATCAACCCAGACAGCCTACTGGGCTTGCATGTAAAAACCGTAGCCGTCGTCTTGGCTTTCGTTTGAGTTTTTCAAAAGCGGCATATCGTATCCGTCAAAGAAATAGCCTCCGACTTGGTATAGCCCTTGCAGGTTTCCAAAAAATGTGGGCGACTATGAAAGCTGGAGCATCATCATATAGCCGTCGCTTTTGCTTATGCCGAAGTCAAGCCCGTCCCGGTTCGGGTCGTTTATGTTTGAGGGAGTTTGGTACAACCCGCAGGAGAGCGTTATGTTTTTTGCGGTTTCAAAGTTAAGGGCAAATCCCCATGAGGCGAGCGTTGATGAAGTGTAGGGGAAGCGAAGAAGATGGCTTCGGGGGTCGAATCCATCGCTCCCGCCGAAAGATTGCCGAATATCGGCATGTTTGCGAAGTCTTCCGACATGCTTATTCTTCCCGCTTTGAAAGACAAGTTGCTGGTTTCGTTTAATTCAAATTTTTGCTTGTAATAGAGTTCGTAGAACATCCATCCTTTTGTAACGCTCGATTCCGATATGGTAAAAAAGTTTCCTATTTTTTTTTGACAGGTCTTTTCCCGAATTGTACGCGTCCGATACAGTAATTTCCGCATTCTTTACGCCCGCAATTTTTTCGAGGTCAAGTGCCGCCTCGAAAACCATTATGTGGTGTAGTTTGTCCCGTGGTTTTTGCCGCCCGAAAGGTTGGTAAACACATCCGCATAGTAGTCGTATGACAGCGTTATACCCTTTTTGCCGTAGAATTTTTCTTTCGCGCTTGAAATTTCCGACGAGGCGCGGTCAATGCCGAAGTTGCCGCATGGAAATGAGAACTGCTCCGCCCCGAAAGCCTGCGAGAGCAGAGTTGAGATTTTCAAAAATATAAGGGGTAAAAAGATATTTTTTTTCATGGAGTAAAAAGTTTTTTTGTTTGAAAGAAAAGGGGGGAGTGTTCTGTTTTGAGAAACTCCCCCCGATTTTTTAATGCAAGGTTTCTTCGATGTCGGTTATTTCTTCTAAGATTATGACATTTTATCCGTGGCGTTTTGTAAGCGGGGCTGTCTCTTTTTTTGCGGCTTTTTGTTCCGATTTTGCAGAGGCGGCAGAACCGAGCTTCAATTCCCCCGTCGCAAGCAAAATTACGGCGATAACCGCAATGGCAGCGATAATCGAGGCGGCAATCCTTTCAAATTTTTCAAAGATTTTTGGGAACGCTCCGTCCTTCGCGGCGGCGTATGGAACTTCCGCTGTAATCATGGTCCATGCGAGCCAGTTTGCGAGAATTGCGATAATAAGCCCGATGTTCATAAGCCACGCGCCCCATGTTCCGACGACATGTTCAAGCACGCCCGCGGTTGACGGATTTTTCACCGCCACAAGCTCCGCCTGTGTCATTACCCCGAATGGAAGTACTGAGAGCAGAACGAAGACCAAAAGACCGCCCGCAAAACCCAAAATCGTGGCTTTGCCGACATCGTTCGGGCTTTTCGCTCTTCCCGATAGAACCACTGCGCCTTCGATTCCTATGAAAGCCCACAGGGTTACAAGCATTGTGCTTTTAATCTGGCTTGGCAGGGAACCTAAATTCGTTTCTCCGTTCAGGGTCGAATGGCCCCAGAAATCGAACGAAAATTTGTCGAAATTAAAAACCGCAATCATTGCAATTATGAAAACGACAAGCGGCAGAATTTTGCAAACCGTGGCGACCGCGTTTACGAAAGACGCCTGTTTCAGTCCCTTTAAAACCGTAAAGTTGAAAAACCAAATCAAAATGGAGCCGCCTATCATTGAGCTTAGCACAATCGCGGCGAGCCCCAATGTCCCGAGCTTCTTGCGCCGTTTCCCGCAATGATGGTTTCAAGCACGGCTTCGTGTTTAAAATATTTTGCGACTTTATCGACGGGATAGATTTTTCCGAACAGCTCCTTTGGCAAAACCGACGTGTATGGGACAAGGTTGAAATTTTCGATTTTCGCTTGGAGCAGGGCGGAGTCGTAGCAGAATGTTTCAAAGGGCTGTGGCGGGATTCCGCCGTCGGATTCTCCCGCTCCGCCAGTGTGAAACGCCAATGTGGGCTATCTTGTTCCCAGTACCATAATATTCTTTTCCTTTTGATTTTATCTGCGTGCGGATTCGACTTGAATCTGCATTCTCTGCGCGGGTATTTCTTGCGGATAGGAATATCGACTTTGCACACCGCTTGGTTAAAATATTTTTTTTTAAATAGTTTAAGTCTGCTTTTATCATTAAAAAATCTTAATTTTTCAAAAAAAACCGACTTTTGAAGTCGGAGTGAAAAATGTTTTTTTAAGGATTTTCTAAACTTTTATTTTTTTGAATTTAAATCGCTGTCGGGAGTTTCCGCCGCGTTTGCAATCAGATAGGCTATGTACGCGCTTATGTTTCCCGCAAAAAGTTTGTTCGCTTCGTTCTGCGCCTTCGCCTTTATGTATTCGGAGAGCGTTATGTGCATTCTGACGTAGGCGTTACTTTGGGATTTTTTCTCTTTTATGATAGATTATTAAATATGCCCATATTTAATGCGCAAGAAGTTTTGGAATTGAAATAAACCTATTTAATGGCTTTATAATGGGTTTATTATGAACAAGCCGAATAAAAATGTGGACGCCCGTTGGCGGAAATAAAGAGAATTCCAATAAAGCTTTCCATATTGCCCGACGTCAGGCAAATGGACGGGCAAATCGCTTTGGCTCAAAACAAGTTTTTGTCGCGTTTTGTGGAAGATTTGATGAGAAAAGAGTTTAACAGTTGATGTGTTTTACCCTGCGGCTTCTTGTCAAACGAATTTTTCCATGTATGCATAAAAAAACTCTAACATGCGGAAAATCCGCATGTTAGAGCTTTTTTTGAGAAAATTTTTATTACATGCGCTCTTCGTAGTTTGGCTTTACTTGAGCTTTTATTTCCTCAATCTGCTTGGGAGTCAACGCCCTTTCGTCGTAGTCGCTTTGGAGTCCGAGCCAGAATTGCACGGGCAAGCCGAAGTACAAGGAAAGCCTTAGCGCATATTCCGCGCTGATTCTGATTCTTCCGCCTAACATTGCGCTAAAACACACCAAAGGAATACCCAAACCTTCGGCGACCTCCTTTTGGGTGATGTTTCTCGGCTTTATGAATCGGGATATGATAATGTCTCCCGGAAGCGGAATACGGTTTTCGTCAAGAGGCTTTTTTGACGGGCGTCCTCTTCTTGGTTTTGATACAGCATTATTCATTGTTCATTCCTCCGTATTTTTATTTGTGAAATTCAAAGTTTAACATGAAAAACTTTGTTTTATATAAATACTTAGATTTTAAACAAGATACACATATATTTTTTATGGGCAAGAAAAATCTTGTTTTTATTTTTCTTGTTATTTTTGCGCGTTAAAAAAAGTCTTTATTTGCTTGCAAAAACTTTGGGAGAATTTGAATTTAATGCCATGTATAAAAAATTTTTCATATTGATTTTGGCGTTTGCGCTATGTGTTTCTTTCGGCAATCCGACGCCTGTTGAGAAGCTTTGCAATGTAAAAATCAAAAATCTTGAAGTCGTTTTAAATTCCGAATCTGCAAACATAAAAGCAGATATTAAAAATTTTTCCGACAAAAGCTTTGTTGTGGATTTGTCTTGCGTTGTTTTTGAAGTTTCGCCGTCGCAAAAAACTATTGTCGAAATTCTAAAAGCGCGCAGTGTTGAAATCGGGGCGGGGGAGGAGAAATCCGCAGATGTAGCCTCTTTGAAAATTCAAGGGCTGCTTAATCCGAAGGGAGTTTACAAGGCAAGCGTGATTTTGACTTACAAGCCCGAAGTTTTCATCGGATTTTTTAATAACGACAAAATCATAGACGAGCATAGCGCGGTTTTTTCATTGCAGGAAGAATCCGTAAAGAAATGATTTATTTTTGAATTGTTTTTGCCTGAAAAAAATATGATTATTGGTTTTATGAAAATTTTTAATTTTATCGGCATTTGTTTTTTGCTTTGTGCATGCACGGGAAGCATTCCCGAATACAAGCCGGTTTCCCATACTGCGGGCAAGACTGAGTTTGCACATGCTTATGTCGGATTTAAGGCTGATAAAGACAAGTTAAAAGACGCTCTTTTAAAGGCGCTTGCCCAGCGCGGCTGGCTTGTGGAAGGCAATGCGCAGGGCGGAGTTATTGCAAAGCGCGTGCATTCCGACAGGACGGCAAAGGCATTTATTGTCATAAACGACGGCGAATTTGTGATAGACACCGCGGGCTCGACGATAGAAAACAAAACTCCGTACATTCCCGAAACGGATTTAAATTATCTGCTTGCTTCCGTTAAGGAAAACTTGGAATAGAAAACAAAAAACTTCGCTTATCGCGAAGTTTTTTTGCGGCTATAAAAGCCCGAGAGTCATTTTTCCCTCTTCCGAAATCATGTCTTGATGCCACGGAGGGTCCCATACAATGTTTACTACGGCATCGTCGATTCCGGGAATTGCCTTTAAGCGCATTTTAAGGTCGTCTGCAATTACAGGACCCATTGCGCAACCCGGGGCAGTCAGCGTCATGTCGGCTTCGACTGCGTATTTGCCGTCGGGAGAATGTATCAAGTCCATTTTATAGACAAGACCCAAATCCACGATGTTCAGAGGTATTTCCGGGTCGTAAACGGTTCTTGCGGCGTCCCAAAGTTCGCTTTCTTCCGGCGGGGCGAAGTTTTCCCTGTCCGATTTTTCTTCGGGGGCGGGAGAGGGCACATTTTCTTCGGCTTCCGCTTTTGTTTCGGAGTTTTGCAGATTTTTTGACGCTTCGCCTATTGCGTCTGCGTCTTTTTCCAAAATTCGGGCCATTCCGAATGAGCCTGAAACAGTGAAATTGCCGCCGAGCCTGTGGGTGATTACAACCAAAGTTCCCTTTGCGAGGCGCACTTGCGTTCCGGAAGGAATCAGCATTGCGTCGCAGTCTCTTGAAATTTCAATTTGCGCGCTCATTTTTTTAACGCATTGAGAGGTTGTCGCGGTGTATTGCGATGTGCTTTTTTTTGTCGCAGCAATCGAGGTTCTTGCCGATAAGCGGGCGCATTTCCTCCGAAGATATGTATGCAAGCCCTCTTGCCATTATACTTTTTGTCTTTTTAGAAATGACTTCAACCAAGTCTCCCGCCTTGAAATTTCCCTCGATGTCTTTTACTCCCGCCACCAGCAAAGAAGAGCCTTTGTTGCGAACCGCGTTTTCCGCGCCCTCATCAATGTGCAGTTTTCCCGCGGTTTTGCCGAAGTAGGCGAGCCAGCGTTTTTTCGAGCTTGATTTCTTTTTTGACGGAACAAAGAAAGTCCCCGGGTTTTTGTCGGCAAAAATTTCGTCCAAAACATTTTCGCGCGAGCCGCTTGCAATGTAAACTCCGCAACCGAAGTCCGTTGCTATTTTTGCGGCTCTAAGTTTTGTAATCATTCCGCCGACAGCCGTCGCGCTTGTCGTGCCTGATGCCATTGCGTTTATTTTGGCGTCGATTTTTTCGACCCTTTTTATCATTGAGCCGTCGCCTGTCATATCCAAAAGCCCCGAGGCGGTAGATAAAATCACAAGGCAGTCCGCCTTTATGAGGGTTGCGACAAGCGAGCTTAGAACGTCGTTGTCGCCGAACTTTATGTTAAGTTCCGACGCGCTCACCGAGTCGTTTTCGTTGATGACGGGCACGATTTTATCTTTTAGGATTTCGTCCAAAAGGGCGTTCATGGCGTCATGGCGGTGCTTTATGTCAACGTCGTCTTTTGTGAGGAGAAGCTGGGCGGTTGTAATGCCGTGCTCTTCAAAAAGCTTTGACCATGTGTCGATTAGTATGCCTTGCCCGACTGCCGCGCACTTTTGCACCGTGCTGATCTGTTTGGGGCGGGATTTCAAGCCCAGCCTGCCCATGCCAAGCCCCACAGCCCCCGAGCTTACCAGCGCGACTTCCTTGCCCGACTTGAGAAGCCTTGCAATTTGCGCGCATAACTCCTTCATCCGCCCGACGTCAAGCTTTCCGACATCGCGCGTCAACACTCCCGTGCCAATTTTAACCACGACGCGTTTTGCGTCTTTCATAACCGCTGAAATTTATTTATTATACCCTTTTTAAATCCGCTTCCTTGGCTTCGACTGCTTTGTTGATTTCATCAATCTTTTTATCTGTCAAGTTTTGGATTTCCTTTTCTGCGCGCTTTTCTTCGTCTTCTGTGATGGCGGAGTCTTTTTGCGCTTTTTTAAGGGCGTCCATTGCGTCTCTGCGGATGTTGCGGATGCGCACTCTGCCTTGTTCTGCCATGTCGCGGCAGACTTTTGCAAGTTCGGCGCGGCGTTCGCCTGAAAGGGCGGGAATGGGGCAGCGGACGGCTTCGCCCATCACTGCGGGGGTAATGCCGATATTAGCCGCCAAAATCGCCTTTTCGATTTCTTTTAAAATGCCTCTGTCCCATGGCTGAATGCGGATTAGGTTTGAGTCGGGAGTGGTGATTGCCGCAACGTCCTTCATTCTCATTGAACTGCCGTAAACGTCAACCATGACACCTTCAACCATGCTTGGCGACGCCTTGCCGGTGTGGATTGTTTCAAAGTCGCGCAAAACGAAGTCGAGAGCCTTTGCCATCGCTTCCGCTGTTTTTTTGATTTCTGCGTTGATGTCCATTTTAATCCTTTTTTTGTGTTTTTTGAAATTTTTAAGATACGGTCGTGCCGATTTTTTCGCCTTTTACGGCGCGGAGAATGTTGCCAGGCTTATTCATGTCAAATACAACGATTGGTATTTTGTTGTCCATGCACATTGAAAATGCAGTGGAATCCATTACTGCGAGGCGTTTTTCGAGTGCATCAATATATGAAATGCTGTCAAACTTTACTGCATCGGCAAATTTCATCGGGTCTTTATCATAAATTCCGTCAACCTTTGTGGCTTTTAAAATGCAGTCCGCCTGAACTTCGGAAGCTCTTAGCGACGCGGTCGTGTCGGTTGAAAAATAGGGATTGCCCGTGCCTGCTACAAATATCACGATTCTGCCTTTTTCAAGGTGCCTGATTGCCTTTCTCACTATGAAAGGTTCTGCGACTTTTTCCATCGGGATTGCGGTTTGAACGCGGACTTGCACGCCTTCCGCTTCAAGGGCGTTCATGATTGCAAGCCCGTTGATGACCGTTGCGAGCATTCCCATGTAGTCGCCCGTAGTTCTGTCAACGCCTTTGTCTATTCCTTTCAGCCCTCGGAATATGTTGCCGCCGCCGACGACAAGGCAGATTTGCACGCCGATTTCGTGTATCTCTTTGAGCTGGCGTGCGAGGTCTTTTAAAATTTCGGGGGAGTGCGGGTCTTCGCCGTTTCCTTTAAGGGCTTCGCCGCTAATCTTTAACACTATGCGTTTGTATTTCGGAGTCATAAGAAAATTTTTGCGATTTTGGTAAAGTATTGTTCTTTGGGAAAAATTTTGCAACTTCAAATCCGCTTGCCGCTGTTTTGCGGGCGGACTTGAAGCTTTCAAAATTGCGCTTAGTACGATTTTGCGAAAACAACCCTCTGTTTTGAAGGTCTGCCGCTGAACGGGCAAATACCTTCTTCGCCGTCGCCTTCAAGCGGAATGCAACGCACAGTGACTTTGAGGTCTTGGCGCAACATGTCTTCCACTTCCGCGCTTCCGTCGAAATGCGCCATCGCAAAACCGCCGTGGATTTCGGGCTTCTTTTCGTTTTGCGGCGTGAAGAAGTCGTAGAAATCTTTTTTCGTATCTATTTTTACGGTGTTGTCTTGGCGGTATTTCAACGCTTTTGCAAACAGATTGTTTTGTATTTGCGTTAAAATTTCGGGAACTTTCGCGACAAATTCCGCGCGGGAAATCGCCTGTTTCGAGCCGTCGTCGCGCCGCGCCATGAAGAGGGAGTTGTTTGCGATGTCTCTCGGTCCTATTTCCAAGCGGATTGGAACGCCTTTTTTGACCCAGCCCCACGCCTTTTCGCCGCCGCGGATGTCGCGGGCGTCAAGTTCGACGCGCAAGGGCTTGCCGTCATAGCATATGCTTGAAAGCTCGCTTTGCAGATTTTTGCAGTACTGCATTACTTCCGCCGCGCTTGCCTCGTCTCTTATAATCGGCAAAATTGCGATGTGCGTCGGGGCAATGCGCGGGGGGAGAACCAAGCCGTTGTCGTCGGAGTGCGTCATTACAAGCCCGCCGATGAGACGCGTTGAAACGCCCCAGCTCGTTGTCCATGCGTATTCCTGCGAGCCGTTTTCCGAAAGATAGCGGATATTGCTTGCCTTTGCGAAATTCTGCCCCAAAAAGTGCGAAGTGCCCGCCTGCAACGCTTTTCTATCCTGCATCATTGCTTCTATGCAGTAGGTTGTTACTGCTCCCGGGAATTTTTCACCTTCTGTCTTTTGCCCGCAAATGACAGGCATAGCCATGTAGTTTTGGGCGAAGTCTTCGTAAACGCGAAGCATCTTGTTTGTTTCTTTGATTGCCTCTTCTTTTGTGGCATGCGCGGTATGCCCTTCCTGCCACAAAAATTCAGCGGTGCGCAAAAAGAGGCGTGTGCGCATTTCCCAGCGGACTACGTTCGCCCACTGGTTTACGAGAATAGGCAAATCGCGGTAGCTTTGAACCCATCTTGAATACATTTCTCCGATGATGGTTTCGGAAGTGGGGCGGACAATCAAAGGCTCTTCGAGAGGGGAAGAGGGGACTAATTTTCCGTCTTTAAGCTCCAAGCGCGAGTGCGTTACAACCGCGCATTCTTTCGCAAAGCCTTCAACATGCTCTGCTTCTTTTTCCAGATAGCTGACAGGAATAAAGAGCGGGAAGTAGGCGTTTCTATGCCCTGTGTCCTTAAACATTTTGTCGAGGACGCCCTGCATGTTTTCCCATAGGGAGTATCCCCACGGCTTTATTACCATGCAGCCGCGCACGGGGCTGTTTTCAGCAAGCTCGGCGGCTTTTATGACTTGCTGGTACCATTCGGGATAGTCCTGCGCCCTTGTCGGCGTTATTGCTGTCTTTGCTTCTTTTGCCATAAAAAATTTTTTGGAATTTAATATTTTGCCCCGAATGGAATTTTCGGGGCGTTTTAAGATTAGCCGATAAATTCTTCGTCAATCCATTTGCGCAGGACCTGCGGCACGCGGATTTTTCCGTCATCGGTTATGTTGTTTTCAAGAATTGCCGCAAGCACGCGCGGAATTGCCAAGCCCGAACCGTTCAAAGTGTGTACGAACTGCGACTTGCCGCCGTTTGCGGGGCGGAAGCGTATGCCCGCCCTACGAGCTTGGAAATCCGTAAAGCACGAGCAGCTTGAAACTTCGAGCCATTTTTGCTGACCTGCCGCCCAGACTTCGAGGTCGAACTGCTTTGCGTGCGGGAAACCTATGTCGCCCGTGCAAATCATCAAAACGCGGTAGGGCAGTTCAAGTTTTTGCAAAATCCTTTCGGCGTCGAGGCGGAGCTTTTCGAGTTCGTCCATCGAGGTGTCGGGGTGAACCCACTTGACAAGCTCTACTTTGTCGAACTGGTGCAGGCGGTTGAGCCCTCTGACGTCTTTACCCCAAGAACCCGCTTCTCTGCGGAAGCACGGGGTGTAGCCACAGCGGTAAATCGGCAAATCCTTTTCGTCGAACGTTTCGTTGCGGAAGAAATTTGTAAGCGGGACTTCGGCAGTCGGTATCATGTAGAAATCGTCCTGCGCGTCGTGGTACATTTGCCCTTCCTTGTCGGGGAGCTGACCTGTTGCCGTTGCGCTTGCCGCGTTTACCATAATCGGGCACATCATTTCCTCATAGCCGTTTTTCTTTGCTTCGTCGAGGAAGAACGCCAAAAGCGCGCGCACGAGGCGCGCCATGTCGCCGACATAGAACGGAAATCCCGCTCCCGTGACTTTTACGCCGCGCTGAAAGTCGAGCATCTTTTCAAAGAAGGGCAAATCCCAGTGCGGTTTTGCGTTTTTTATTGAATTTACGTCGCCCCATGTTGAAACGGTCACGTTGTCTGCTTCGTTTTTGCCCACAGGCACGGAGGGGTCGGGCATATTGGGGATTGTAAGAAGCATCGAGTTCCATTTCTTGTCTGCTTCGTCCGCTTCTTTTTCGAGCGATTTTACCTTTGCCGACACTTCTTTAAGCTCGGCGATTTTCGCCTTGAATTCATCGCTTCCCTTGGGCAGTTTTGACATTTCCAAATTCGCGGCGTTTTGAGCCGCGCGCGCTTCTTCGGCCGCGCTTACTATTGAGCGCCTCTTGGCGTCAAAGTCCAAAATAGCGTCCAAATCGCAGTCAAATTTTTTCAGTGATATGGCTTTTTTCAGCCTTTCCGGATTTTCTCTTAACAGTTTAATGTCTATCATAAAAGTATTAAAATGGCACTTTTTTTTGATTTTTCAACAAAGATATTTGACTTTTTTCCATTTAAATTAGACAACTTTTTTTCGATTTTATAAATTTATGGCTAATAAAACAGAAAACATGGAAAACAACCAAAATAATCCTGCTGAACAAGAAGAAAAGCAGTGCGGTTGCGCTTGCCACAAATCAGAACATTCCGAAAAATCGGAATGCGCCTGCCATTCAGATGGCGAGTGCGAATGCAAAAAGGATATTTCAGAAATCGAAGAACTAAAAGCCGAACTTGAAAAGGCTAAGGCGGAATCCGCAAAAAATTACGACAATTACTTGCGCTCCGTCGCCAATCTCGACACTTACCGCCGCAGGGTTTTGCGCGACATGGAAGAAATCCGCAAGTTTGCGATACAGCCCTTTGTGGAAGAGCTTTTGACTTCGGTTGACAATCTCGAGCTTGCCATAGAGCACGCCCGCAAAAACGAAGATTTCAAGGATATGATTGCGGGCATTGAAATGGTGCTTGGGCAAATCAAAAAAGTGTTCAATAATTTCGGAATTGAGGAAATCCGCCCGCTCGGCGAAGATTTCGACCCGAACTTTCACGAATGCGTGGCGCACTCTCCGAGCAGCGACTATCCCGAAAACAAGGTGTCGTCGATAATGCGCACGGGCTACAAGCTGAACGGGCGTTTGATTCGCCCCGCAAGCGTGGTCGTTTCAAGTGGAGCAGACAAGGAATAATATGCCCGAAGACTATTACCAGATGTTGGGCGTTTCAAAAGACGCCTCTTTGCAGGAAATTAAAAAGGCGTACCGCAAGCTCGCCATAAAATACCATCCCGACAAAAACCCCGGCAACAAGGAGGCGGAAGAAAAGTTCAAGCAAATATCCGACGCCTATCAGGTGCTTTCCGACGAAGAAAAGCGCGCCGCCTACGACAGGTACGGACATGCGGCTTTTCAGGCGGGCGGCATGGGCGGACCTTCTGGAGCGGCAGGCGGCGGCATGGGCGGTTTTAGGGACGCCTCTGATGTTTTCAGGGAATTTTTCGGAAGCATGGGCGGCGGCATGGGCGGTTTTGAATCGTTCTTCGGCGGCATGGGCGGCGGCTCTTACGAGGAGCATTCCGACCCCAACGAGCCTCAGCGCGGCTCCGATTTAAGAATGGAGCTTTCGATAACTTTGGAAGAAGCGGCAAGGGGGGTTGAAAAGACCATACGCTATTCGCGCCTTGCGGTTTGCAAAACCTGCGGCGGATTTGGCACTACCGACAAATCTTCAAAGAAAACCTGTCCGACCTGCAAAGGCAGCGGGCATGTAATGACTTCTTCGGGCTTTATGCGCTTTTCGCAGACTTGCCCCAAGTGCGGCGGCAAGGGCTATGTAATTGAAAAGCCGTGCCAGACTTGCGGCGGAACGGGGCTTGTGAAAGAAAAGGCTGAGACTGTGATAAAAATCCCCGCAGGCGTTTACACGGGTTCGCGGCTTCGCAAATCGGGCGCGGGAAACGCGGGCGAAAACGGCGGCGAGGCGGGCGACTTGTATGTCGTGATAGAAGTTTTGGAAAACGACGTATTTGAGCGCGACGGCGACGACTTGCGCTTTGACATGCCGATTAAGTTTACGCTTGCGGCATTGGGCGGAAGCGTGGAAGTTAAGACCTTGACAGGCAAAGTTTCGCTGAAAATTCCCGCGGGCACGCAGACAGGGACTGTGTTCCGCTTGAAGGGGCACGGAATGCCCAAACTGCGCGGCGGCGGCAACGGCGATGAATATGTGAAAGTCCATGTTGAAGTACCCAAAAACATGACTTCCGAACAGAAATCGAAGCTCGAAGATTTTGCGAAGGCGTGCGGAGACGACGCCAATAAAGAGCCGTCGTTCTTTTCGAGGGCAAAGAAATTCTTCTCGTAAAATTTCAAAATCCATTTCGGCGGGGCGCGATGCTCCGCCGTTTTTTTTGCGCGTTTAACTCCTAAAAAAAGCTTGTAAAATTTGCGAGGCGGGCTAATTTTGTATTTTAATTTTATGGCAGAAAGTTATCAAGTTATAGCAAGGCGGTACCGCCCGCGCCAGTTCGATGAATTGGTCGGGCAGGAACATATCGTGCGCACGCTTAAAAATGCCATAGAATCGGGCAGGATAGGGCACGCCTATTTGTTTGTCGGTCCGAGAGGCACGGGCAAGACGACTGTCGCGAGAATTTTTGCAAAGGCCCTCAATGCGGACGGCGGTCCGAACGTGCATCCCGATAACGACAACCCAATCGCAAAATCCATAATGGAAGGTTCCTGCATGGATGTCGTTGAAATCGACGGCGCGTCCAACCGCTCCATTGAGGAAATACGCAAGCTGCGTGACGACTGCAAATACTCTCCGACCGTATGCTCGTATAAAATTTACATTATCGACGAAGTGCATTCGCTTACTTCCGACGCCTTTAACGCCCTTTTGAAAACACTCGAAGAGCCGCCCGCGCACGTCAAATTCATTTTTGCGACTACCGAAGCCCACAAGGTTTTGGGCACGATAACTTCAAGATGCCAGCGTTTTGAGTTCAGACCCATTCCCGAAGACAAAATCGCCGCCCATCTTGCGTACATATCAAAGCAGGAGGGTATTGACGCTTCCGAAGACGCCTTGAAAGCAGTTGCGCGCCTTGCAAACGGCGGTATGCGCGACGCCCAGAGCATTCTCGACCAAATGATTTCTTTCTGCGGCAAGAAAATCGGCGTCGAAGATGTTGTGTCGGTTTACGGTCTTGCCTCTTCCGCCCGCATTGAAAGTTTGGTAAACTTTATGGCGGAAGGCAATTACGCCGAAGTCGTAAATTCGGTAAATTCTTTGATTGCCGACGGGTGCGACCTTTACAGGGCTTTGTGCGACTTGCAGATTTATCTGCGCGAGGCAATGCTTGAATCTTTCAAAACAGGCTGGCGCGATTTTGGCTCGAAACAGCTGAGCACCGAACAGATTATGCGTATGCTCGACGTCTTGCAAGGCTCTGAAAAATCCTTGAAAAACGGTCTTTCAGAAAGGGCGAATTTCGAGGTCGCGCTCTTGAAAGCAGTGGAGCAGAGCAGAACGAGGGCGTTAAACACTTTGATTAAAGAACTCGAAAAGCTTTCGGGCGCGCCCCGCGAGGTGCAAAAAAAAAATAGCTGAACTGCTAAACAAGGTTTTTGCCGAAGAGCGCGAGTTCGCCGCGGCATACTCGCCCATTGTCCGCAAAAAAATCGCAAAAAAAGAGCCGCAGGCGGAAAGCTTGCCTGCCCGGTCCGAAGTGCGTGTTTTTGACGATACAACTTTGGAATTTGCGAACGCAATGCGCCAAATTTCGCCTGAAATCATAGATTTGTTGAAAGGTCAGTTCAACGCGTCCATAACTGCCCTTTTGCGCGGGGCGTTTAAGGAAGAGGAAAATGTCGAATACGTTTCTTCCGAAGATGAAAGCGAATCTTCCCAAGTTGACATGGATGATTCCGATGAAGACTTAAACGATGATTGACATTTTTAAGCCGATTTTTTTAACACCTGCCATGGCAAAATCATCGCTTGATTTTAGAAAGTTTTTTTAATGATAAGTGTTAAAAAAAATACGCAATAATAAAAAAGCCTCCCGAAAAGGAGGCTTTAAATTTTTAGGAAGATGTTTTTGAGAGGTGTTTACGCTGGCTGAAAACGAGTTTTCCATCTTTTTCTGAAACCTTTACGAGACCGCCGTCCTTTTGAATTTTTCCTTTCAAAAGCTCTTCCGCCATCGGGTCTTCAAGCTCGCGTTCGAGCGCGCGCTTTAAAGGTCTTGCGCCATATTTTTCGTCCCATCCCTTTTCGACCAAAAATTCCTTCGCACTGTCGTCAAGCTTGATTTTCAACTTCTGCTCGTCGAGCCTTTTTTCGATTTTGGCAAGCTCTATGTCAACGATTTTGCCCATGTCTTGGCGCGAGAGAGAGCGGAATAAAACGATGTCGTTTATGCGGTTTAAAAATTCGGGGCGAAACACTTTTTTCATTTCGTCCAAAACTTTTTCCTTCGTTTTCTCGTAGTCTGCTTCTGCGTCTGTTTCCGCGCCGAAACCGAGAGACTGCTTTTTTTGCAGTATGTGCGCGCCGACGTTGCTTGTGAGAATTATGATTGTGTTTCTGAAATCCACGGTGCGCCCGAGGCTATCGGTCAGGCGTCCGTCTTCCAAAACTTGCAAAAGAAGCTGGGCGACATCAGGATGCGCCTTTTCAATTTCATCGAACAAAATCACGCTGTACGGTCTGCGGCGCACTTTTTCGGTGAGCTGCCCGCCGTCTTCGTGCCCGACATATCCCGGGGGAGAGCCGATTAGGCGGGAAATTGAAAACTTTTCCATGTATTCTGACATATCGATTTGAATGAGCGCGTCTTCGTCTCCGAACATTTGAAGGGCGAGCGTCTTTGCGAGGTAGGTTTTGCCTACGCCTGTTGGACCGAGAAACAGGAACGAGCCAATAGGTCTGCGCGGGTCTTTCAATGCCGCTCTCGACCTTCTTAAAGCCCGCGCGATTACGCTTGTCGCCTCGTTTTGACCTACGACTTGCTCGCGCAAAATTTCTTCGAGTTTCAAAAGCTTTTTGCTTTCGCTTTCTTCCATTCTCGCAAGCGGAATGCCTGTCCACGACGAGACAACTGCGAAAATATCGTCTTCTCCGACTTCGGAAATTTTTTCTTCCATTGATTTTCGCCAGTTTCTCAGTATGTCGTCGCGCTGGAGCGAAAGCTGTTTTTCGATGTCGCGAAATCTTGCGGCGTCTTCGAATTTTTGTTCGCGAACGGCGTTTTCCTTTTCAGATGCCGCGTCTTTTATGCGCTTTTCGATTTCCTCGATGTTTTCGGGGCGTTTCAGCATTTTTATGCGCGCGCGCGAGCCTGCCTCGTCAATGACGTCTATTGCCTTGTCGGGTAAAAAGCGGCTTGTGATATAGCGTTCCGAAAGCTTTACGGCGGCGGCAAGTGCGGCGTCGGTATAGACGCAGTGGTGGTGCTTTTCGTAGTTTGCGCGAATGCCCTGCAAAATCTTTATGGTGTCGTCAACTGACGGCGCGTCAACTTTTACGCTTTGAAATCTTCTGTCAAGCGCACTGTCTTTTTCGATGAACTTGCGGTATTCGGCAAGCGTGGTTGCCCCTATGCACTGCAATGCTCCGCGGGAGAGGGCGGGCTTAAAGATGTTTGAAGCGTCCATTGCGCCGTCCGCGGAACCCGCGCCGACGATGGTGTGAAGTTCGTCGATAAACAAAATTACGTCTTTTGCCTTTTCGATTTCTTCCATCAGAGCCTTGATGCGCTCCTCAAACTGCCCCCTGTATTTTGTGCCCGCGACCATTAGTGCCATGTCGAGCGCGATAACCCGCTTGTTTGCGATTATGTCGGGGACGGCGTTTGCGGCTATCTCCTGTGCAAGCCCTTCCACTATGGCGGTTTTGCCGACGCCTGCTTCGCCGATTAGAACGGGGTTGTTTTTTGTGCGGCGGCAGAGAATTTGTATGACGCGCATGATTTCGTTCGACCTGCCTATTACGGGGTCGAGCTTTCCTTGGCGGGCTATTTCAGTCAAGTCTCTTCCGAAAGCCTTTAACGCGCTCTGGTTTTGGCGCGGCTCTCCCTGCTCGTTTGCTTCTTGGGGAATATCGCCCACGAAATTCGGGTTAAGTTCCGACAAAATCAAATTCTTGCAGGTTTTTATGTCAACTCCCATCGACTTTAAGACCTGTTGAGCCGCCGAATTTTCATCGCACAAGATACCGAGAAGCAGGTGTTCTGTCCCGATGTAGTTATGCCCCAGTTTTGTGGCTTCCTGCGCGGCAAATGAAAGTGATTTTTTGACTCCCTCGGAAAGTTCGAGTGTTTGCATTGTGGCATTTGAGTCTCCAATGCCAATGTTTTTTTCGACTTCCGCGCTGAGGTTTTCCAAATTTATGCCCATTTTGCGCAGGACGTTTACCGCGACGCCCTGTCCCAAATTCACGATGCCAAGCAACAGGTGTTCCGTCCCAACGTAGTTGTGTTTAAGCTTTAACGCCTCCTTTTTTGCAAGCGTTATTGCCTGGTTTGCTCTTGGTGTCAACTGCATTTTAATTCTCCTTAAAAATTTTTAATGATGCGCAAAAACAAAGCTGTTTCAACAATTTTTGCGCCCTCCCGACATTGAGTTTTTCAAATATGGAATATCGGACTCTGTTTTGCAAAGTTAAGCGCGTTTCTTGCGGCTGCCAAAAACGGGCTTTTTAAGATTTTTAATTGCGGACTTCAAAACCGCCGCCCTTTTTATATCGCGCATTTTTGGCGTAAGCTCTTTCCCTTCGGAAAGGTGGGCGGGGCGGATTTTCAAAAGAGTTTCGTCAATCAGTATTTTCGATTTTGCGGGCATAAACCCCATGTCGGAGGCGAGGCGAAGTGCCGACAAACATTCCGTTGCCTCGCTTGTCGAAATCATTATTGCGCTTTCCAAAATCGCCCATGCGCGCGCAATTTTATCGAACAGAGCTTCCGGATTTTCCTCCAACATTTTTTGGCGCGCGTTTTGTTCAAATTCCGCAAGCTTTACGCAGATGTTTGTGATGCGCTCGATTATGTCTTGTTCTGAAAAGCCGAGAGTCTGCTGGTTTGAAATTTGGTAGAACGCCCCGACGGGGTCGCTTCCTTCGCCGTTTGAGCCGCGCGCGACAATCCCGAGCTGGTTTAAGCCGCGCGTTATTTTTTCCATGTCGTCTGACATCGCAAGCCCCAAGAGGTGCATCATGACAGACGCCCTCATTCCCGTTCCCGTGTTGGTCGGGCATGCCGTCAAATAGCCGTATCGGCTTGAAAAGGCGTAAGGCAGGTATTTTTCTATTGAGTCGTCAATGGAGTTTATTTTTTTCCAGAGGGCTTTCAGGCACAAGCCGCCTTCGATTACCTGAATTCTCAAATGATCCTCTTCGTTTACCATCACGCTTGCCGCGGCGTCGCTTGAAATGAACACCCCGCGCGAGCCTTTGCCCTGTTCAAGCTCGCTGCTTATCAAGTTTTTTTCAAGCAGAATGCGGCTTGTTTGCGGCGGTGTTTCTTCGAGGTTGCAGTATGCGCCGTTTGCGAACTTGCGCATTTTTAAAATCGCGCTTTGGCACCTGTAAAAAATTTCAGTTCTTCCTTTGTCGGAAATCGCCGTCTGAAAAATCTCTCCTGAAAGATTGCGCGCAAGGCGTATGCGCGAGCTTATGAATATGGCTTCGCCGCATGGCTTTATTTTTGCGCAACAATCGTTTAAATTTTCCATGTTATTTTTTTTCGAGGGCGTTTATTTTGTCCCGTATTTTGGCGGCGTCTTCATAGCGTTCGTCTTTTATGGCGCAGTCAAGCTCCTTTTTAAGGGAGTTTATCGAGTCTTCCTTGGACTCCGATTTTGGCTTAGGATTTTCGAGGCTTTCCTTTGAAGCTATAATTTCCGCGAGCGTTTCCGAGGCGAATTTTTCAAAGTCCAAACCGTCTTCGCAGGGGGAATTTTCCCCGCTTTCGGCATTTACAAGCGGAAGCTCCGTCTGGTTTGAATCTTCCTTTTGCTTGTGCTTTAAAAACGATTTCGGCGTCTTGCCTACGTGCTTTATCGCGCCGTGCAGCTGCGCCATGATTTCCAGCACACGCTTTTCAAAAGCCTTGTAGCATTCGGGACATGAAAATCTGCCGCGCTTTTCAAATTCTTGAAAAGTCGTTCCGCACTTGGGGCAGGAGATTTCTGTTTCCTTTGTCGGTTTTGGAAGCGAGGACGCCATGTCCAAAATCTTTTCCTCCAATTTTTTTATCTGCGGAAATATTTCAGCGGGAAAGCCCGACGAATATAAATTTGCATTTTTTTGCGCGCACGCCTGGCAGAGGTGCATTTTTATCTTCTGCCCGTTCACGATTTTAGTGATGTGCACTGTTGCGGGAGCTCCGCATATGTCGCATTTATATTCCATATTTTTTGTGCCGTTTTCAGGCGAGCTTTAATAGGTCTTCGGTTGATGGGATATCCCTTATTATTTGAGATTGCATGGGGCCCACACCGATATATCGCAAATTCGGCGTTTTCATTAAGCCGAAATCTCTTCCCGCGACATCTAAAATGCTCTTTAAGCAGAATGCCACATAGCGTTTTGCTTCTGTCGGCAGTTTGTCGAAAGAGCGGATTTTTGAAATGTCTTCTTTCCAGCATGGAAGCTGGGCGTAAACGGGTTTTAGGTTTTTGCGGATTAAGTCGGAGCGCGGAACGCCCTTGTATATTTTGCCGTCTGCGTCTTTATAGGAAGTGCAGACCAAGAGTTCGCCGCCTTCGCGCCAGTCGCCTTCGTAGGAGAGGGCGTCGAGCTTGTTTATCACGATGTCGTCGTATCCCGCGTAGCGGAGGGCGTCGCCTTTTTCGACGGCGTCGAACCAGCCGACCATTCTTTGGCGACCCGTGCTTGTGCCGAATTCAAGCTTCTTTAATTTTACCGCGAGCGGATGGGCATCGTTCATTTGCGTTAGGAAAACGTGCGTGCCGACTTTCGTGTCGTACGCCTTGCAACAGCCCAAAATGTGGAGCGGCTGTACGGGAAGCCCCGCGCTTTGGAAAAACTCGGGAGAGCTTGTATGGCTTGCCGTAACGTTCGGCGGGAAGCCGTGGCGTTTATCGAGCCAGTAGCTTTGCCCGAATTCGCCGACTATGTATCTGCCTTGCGATATTGCGCCAAGGCACGCCATGCGCACATCGCCGATATTTTTTGCGAGCTTTTGCCCCGCCTGCCAATAGGTGTCTATAATGCAGTCGAAGTTTAGCTCAAACGGGTTTTTACCGTTAAATTTGTGGAAGTCGAATTCCTCTTTCGGGAAAACTCCTTCTTCTATTGTCTGCGCGTTTGCGCGAAGCTCCGCGTTTGTCAGTATGTCGAAAAATTCGCCCCACTTTTCGGGAGATGTCTTGCAGACGTATTTTATAGTGTCGCAGGCGCGTTCAAGGCGCGGGCGCATTTTTGCGGCGAAAGCTTCCTTTGTCCCCAAAAAGTCGCAATACCAGATTTGGAACTGCCCGACTTCGTCCATGTAAGACGGGGTTATGCCCCTGCCTGTCGAGCCGCGCGGCTCTTCCTTTAAAACTTCCACTCTGTAGTTTTCCCACGCAAGGTCGAGAAGCCTGTGCCCGACGTCGCTTAGGAGAGTGCGTTCGTCGATTAGAAGCCTGTCAAAAATTTTATATCCCTTCTGTTCGAGGGGGACGCCTTCCCAGAGGAATTTGCGCGGATCTGCGACAACTCCCGCCCCTATCGCGAGGGTTTCGACGTCTTTTTCTATGACGCCGGCAGGCAGCAAATTAAGCTTTACTCCGCCCGCCGTATGGCCTGAATTTGCGCCTCCGTTAACTTTCATCACAATAGCCGCGATGTCGGCGCGCTTGGTTTTGTTTTTCAGTTCGTCTATAACTTCGTAAATCAGGCGGCCTTTGCCTTCGTCTCCCATGCTAATGCCGATGTCGGCAATCAGTCTGCCTTTAAAATCTGTCAATGCCATAATAAACCTTTAAATCCTTTAAAGATGGCTTTTTGCCGAAAATGGTCAAGCATCTTTTACTTATTTTGCAATTCTTCGAGCTTGTCCGACAATTCCTGCCATTCTTCGTAAAGCCGCTCAATGTTCTTCTTTAAAATTGAGTGGCGTTCGAGGGTTTTTTGGCTGTTTTGGGCGTCTTTGAAGAAATCGGGGGCGGACATCTCGTTTTCGTAAGACAAGCATTCGTCTTCGCTTGAAGAAATTTCGTTTTCGATTGCCTCTATGCGCCGCTTTATTTTGCCCATTTCGCGGTTGTTGGCGGATTTCAACGCCTTTTGCTCTTTGTAAGATATGGCTTTTTCATTCGGCTTTTTTTGCGAATTTGGGGCGTCGAAGACTCCTTCCAAGCGTATTTTTTCGATGTAATTTGAAATGTTGCCCGCAAATGTCCTTACGCCGCGCTTTCCGATTTCGACGACTTTGGTTACGATGGGGTCCAAAAAATCCCTGTCGTGGCTTACTATCACAAAAGTGCCCGCATAGTTTGCGAGGGCTTTTTGCAGGACTTTTTTAGAATTGATGTCGAGATGGTTTGTAGGTTCGTCCAAAATGAGAAAGTTAAACGAGCGCAGGAGCATTTTTGCGAGGGCAAGCCTGTTCTTTTCGCCGCCGGAAAGCACCGCGACTTTCTTAAACACGTCGTCTCCGCTGAAAAGGAAAGAGCCGAGAAGCCCGCGGGCCTTGAATTTTTCGCCTTTCGGCGCGGCGTTTTCCGCCTCTTCCAAAACCGTGTTTTGCGGATTTAGTTCCGCCGCCTGATGCTGGGCGAAATACGACATTTCCACATTGTAGCCAAGCTCTACTTTCCCCGCGTCGAAGCCGAGCGTTCCTGCCATGATTTTTGCAAGCGTGGTTTTCCCCGCGCCGTTTACGCCGACAATGGCAATTCTTTCCCCGCGCTCGACTTTAAGGCTGACATTTTTTAAGACATGCTTATCCCCGTAGCTTTTTTCGAGATTTTCGACATTTATTACAACTTGGCCGCTCCTTGCGGGTTCGGGGAATTTAAATTCAATGCCGCTTTCTGTTTTTTCGATTTCTATTCTTTCGATTTTGTCCAGAGCTTTTATCCTGCTTTGGACTTGGGCTGCTTTTGTGTTTTTAGCCCTGAATCTTTCGATGAATTTTTCTGTTTTTTCGATTTCTTTCGCCTGGTTTGCCGCCATTTTTTCAAGCAGATTTCGGCGGATTACAGATTCTTTTTCGTAATAGGAATAGTTGCCGGCGTAGATTTCGAGCCTGCCCGCGCTCAAATGGAAGGTCTTTTTCGTAAGCAAGTCCAAAAAGGAACGGTCGTGGCTTACGATTATCACTGCGCCCTTGTACGACTTCAAGTAGTCTTCAAGCCAGGTTATAGACTCTATGTCGAGGTGGTTTGTCGGCTCGTCGAGCATCAGAAGCGACGGCTCTTTCAAAAGCAGTTTAGCAAGCGCAATCCGCATGCGCCAACCGCCGGAAAATTCGGAGCATTTGCGCCCGATGTCGTCGGGGGAAAAGCCCAAACCGTGCAGAACCGTCTCTATTTTCGAGCGCAAACGGTAGGCGTCGAGGTCTTCGAGCTTGCGTTCCAAATCGCCGATGTCTTCTATCGTCTGGTAGTATTCGCCCGATTTTTCGTCGAGAATTTTGAGGCGGTCTTCGGCGTCTTTCAGGCGTTCTTGAAGCTCTACAATGTTTTCAAAAGCCGATTTTGCCTCGTCAAAAAGCGTTTTTTCGGAAATATCAGAAATATCTTGGGCGAGGTAGCCGACAGTGGCGTATTTGGGGCGCGACACAGTTCCTTCGTCGCAGTCTTCAAGCCCCGACAGTATTTTAAGGAGTGTGGATTTACCCGCGCCGTTTGAACCCGCCAAGCCTATTTTATCATTTCTGTTTATCACTGCCGAAATGTTGTCGAACAGCTTGCGCGCTCCGAAAGCCAAAGATATGTTGCGTATTTCTATCATTTAAAAAAGCTTGCGATTTTTGATTTCGGCGGGTTTTTATCAAGCAAATTTTTACTTTTCCCTTTCCAAAACTTCGGCGCGGCGTTTTAAATAGGACTTGTGCGAGGCTTTCCCAAGCTCGGTGTTGTAGTATTTTTTATAATATCTGGCTTGCTCTTCCAAGTCTGCGGCGGGGGGAATGTGAGACTTTGCCTGGGCATACTTCATTCTGGCAAAAATCGCGCAAAGCTCGTCGCTTAACTGCAAGTCTTCAAAGCGAATTTGTTTGTCTTCGCCTGCGTAGTTTTTCTTAATTTCCTTGTAAAGTTTTGGATGATTGGTTTTTATCGCCCTGTTCCAGAGATCTATAAAAGTGGCGTACTCAACCTGAAAAAGCCCTATTGCCGTTCCGTTTTTGTCTTGAAATCTGGGGCGCAGCCCGCTTTCGGTGCAGGCCGTTCCGAAAAGGAGCTCTCGGGCGGCGGGCGTGTCGTAAATTTCTTTTGTCCCGTTTACCCGTTCGATGAACGAGCATGCGTTTTTTATCACGCTTCTTGCTTCCGCTTCCGTCAAAGTTCGGCTTACTCCCGAATGTTTCTTTTTTAGCGAGAGCAAATACCGCTGTTCTGCGGGCGTTAGCGAAGATGGAAACGATACGTCAAAATCGGGGGGCGTCAGATAAAAAAACACCCATGCAAAAGAGGCGAGAGCCATCACAAATCCCAAGCCTTTGATTCCGTCATATTTCCTCTTTGCCGCCATTGTCATTTTTTTTTACAATTTTTCTTGTGAGTTTTGCAAGGTATTTTAATAATGAAAACAATTATGGAAGAAAAAGCTTTAAAAATCTACTTCGCGGGCGCGCTTTTTAACTCAAAGGATTTAATCGGCAATAAAATATTGGCAGAAACCATAGAGCGTCTTGCGTCGAGATATAAAATTGTTCTTCCTCAAGACTTGGAGCAGGGCAGGGCGTCTCCGAAAAGCATTCGCGATAGCGACTTGAAAAATCTGCTTGAATGCGATATGGGCGTTTTCAATTACGACGGAAGCGAGCTTGATTCAGGCACTGTCGTAGAGTTTATGTTCGCCAAATTTTCCGACAAACCCTCTCTTCTTCTTCGCACCGATTTCAGGGGAGGGGGCGACCAGACTTACGGCGGCGGCGAGCCTTGGAATTTGATGACTTCATTCTATCCGCGCACGAGAACCCTTCTTATTGACTCCGCAAAAACATACAAGGATTTTTTAAGCGGGGAAAAGTTTGATTTAAACGGCTACTGCGAATTTATGGCGAAAAAGATAATATCTGAACTCGATGTTTTGACTGAGAGCCTTCCCGTTATGCCGAAAAACTTGCGCCCATCTGTCGAAGACTGGATAAAAATACTCGTAAAATAGCATTCTCTTTTCAACGCCTTGAACGCATTTTGGAGCAATTCTGCAAAATCAAAGAGAAATTTCTATTTAAATGCCATATTCCGCCACAAAAAAACAGCTGGAATTGGTTTTTGAAGAGTCGCCAATTTGGTGCGCGCAATAAATTTTATAAATATTTGCATGCCTTTTTTATCGAAAATAAATAGCAAGGCAAGTACATTGCATTTTTGCACGCTTTTTTGACAAATTGGTAATAAAAGAAACCATCGGTAAAAAAGAGTTTTTGAAGAAATAGATTTTGCCTAAGTGAAGTTTCGCCCTCCGCCTGCTCCCTTCGGGGCGTTCGGACTGTAACTCCACTGCCGGCCAAATAAGGGAAATAGGTAAAATAGACAAATAGGTAAATAGATATAATGTTTCCATTGTGGAAAATTTTTATTCCATTTGGGGCATATCGTTAAGCCAAAATCGTAAGAGCTTTGACTGGATTTCCTCTAGATTTTAGGTCAATTACTAGGGACTTACGGCATTATGCCCACAAAAAAGCAGCGAGTGCAAAAATGGCAATATGCTGCTTAACAAAAACATACCCGCGCCCCCACGTGGAATCGAACCACGATTTAGCGTTTAGGAACAAATAGAACATCGTTAATTGACAGCAACTTGCGCGATTTTTTCGCAGTGGTAAGGCAATCCCTTACCATTTCGCATTTTTGACAGGAAAGGATTTGGCATGAAGAACAGATCACCTTCCTTTCCAAAAAAAGTTGCTGAGAAAAACCGCGAGCGCTGGGTCGTTTACTACTTCGACACAGAAAAGCAAAAACGATGGGCGCGCAGGTTTTCAACCGAAGCCGAAGCCCTCGAATTTTTCCGCGAGAAAAACATTTACGACGAAAAGCTCGGCGTCGAAGCCGACAGGATTTCGCCAAACGACAAGCGCGAATTGGTCGAGGCAAAGATGCTGCTCTCCCCCTTGCGGGTGTCGCTTACAAACGCAGCCCTCACCTATGTGAAGCTCACGAAAGATTTGGAAGCGCACGGCATAAGCCTAAGCCAAGCCATAGAGGAGTACAAATCGCTCGCAAAGCTAAAGGAACGCTCCGCAAGTTTGGACTTCGCCATCGACAAATACTGCTATACGCTCTTGAAAAAGGAGCTGTCGAGCGAATATGTAACGGGGGTCGAGCGCACTCTTGCCCGCTTCATGGGCGATTTCGGTAAGGAACGGATAGTCTCGCTCATAACTGGCAGGGAAATCTTCCAATGGCTCATAAACCTCAAAAAGCGCGAATACGACGACAGCGACACGCTGACAGTTGACGGACGCCCCATGAAGGTTTTCAAGGAGACGCAGAAAGACTTGGGGATTTATTCGAGAAACGAATATAGGCGCACGCTCTATTCCTTCTTCAAATTTTGCAAGATGCAGGACTGGCTCGACGTAAACCCCGTTGAGAAAGTGGAAAGCTGGCGAGCAAGGGGCAGAACGCCCCAAATATTCACGCCCGAAGAAGTGCGCAGGATTCTAAACTCCACGCCGCCGCAAAGCGAAATCCGCGCGTTTACAGCCATAGCCGCCTTTACAGGAATACGCAACGCCGAGCTAAAAAGGCTGACTTGGGACAAAATAAGGCTCGACGACCGAGAAATCATACTCGACAGCGAAATTACAAAAACGGCGTCGCGCAGAATCGTAAAAATTCCTGAAAACTTGGCGAAATGGCTCGAACCGTACGTCTGGGATCTCGGCACGAAGAAAAAGATTCTTACAAGGCGAAAGGTTCCAGTGTTAAAAAAGCTTCACGAGAGCCTCGGCAAAGGCAACTGGATAAAGAACGGACTGCGCCATTCAGCGGCGACCTACTACCTCGCCCTGACAAAGAACGCATACCTAACAGCCGAGCAAATGGGACACGCCGTAGATGTCCTAAAACAGCACTACAACGGCCTTGCCCGCGAAAAGGACGCCATAAAATACTTCGATATTCTGCCATAAGAATAACAGCGGGCACTCCAAATTCCGCATATGTGCGGAATATGAGAATATCAAAAATGGCATTTTCTAAGGTTAAGGCGTTTTCTTAGAAAACACTGACAGCATTTTCTAAGTTGGTGGCACTTTCTTAGAAAATACTATCTACTTTTTCTAAGTTGAGACCTTTTTCTTAGAAAATGCTTTGTTTTTGCATTACTCCGCTATCTATTCGCCAGTCGGTATTTTTGGCGGGGATTGTTTTTGATGTTGGACGTTGGCACAATAAAATTGCCGTCCAATGCGGGCACGAGATAGTTCTTCCTGAAATTCGCGCGGTTTTTCAGCCCCAATTTTGCCATGATTTCCATGGCGGACATTTCCCGATTCCCCATGGTCTTTATGAGCTTGTCTATGTACTCGTTCTCGGAATGGGGAGCGGGAGCGGCAAACTGTTGCAGGGCTTTTTTAAGGGCTTTAAGCATAAATTCGACAAATTCGGTTGAATTTCCGTTCTTGTTTGCGATGTTCAACACATCGTAATATTCCTGTTGATTCTCATAAATGACCGTTTCTATCGGCAAATATGAAAATATTTTGTTCCATTTGCTTAAAATCAGGCTCTGCCAAAATCGCCCCATTCTGCCGTTCCCGTCCGCAAACGGGTGTATAAACTCAAATTCATAATGGAACACGCAGCTTTTAATTAAAGGGTGGACTTCGGACATTTTAAGCCACCCCATCAAACGCTCCATGAGCGCGTGAACTTCGCTTGCGGGCGGCGCCATGTGGACAACTTCGTCGCCCTTGAAAACGGCAACGCCGCCGGTTCTAAAATTGCCGCTGTTTTCGACAAGACCGCTCATCATTGCGGCATGGGCTTTCAGCAAGTCGGAAATCTTGTGCGGCGAAAGCTGCGAGATTAGCCCGTAGCAGGCGTAGGCGTTTTTTACTTCGTCAATTTCGCGCTTCAGCCCCAGCACCTTTTTGCCGTCTATAATCGCGCTTACCTGCTCCAAAGAAAGCGTGTTGTTTTCTATCGCAAGGCTCGAATGAATTGAGCGGATTTTGTTGTCCTTGCGCAAATGTATGGGCGCGGAGACGTCGGAAAGCGCGCCTACCATCTCCGATATTTCCGCGACAAGATTCAACATGTCGGCACTTATGGAAAATGGCGGATTATAAAAGTATTCCATGCTTGTTATAATCGCAAAATCCTATGAAAATTTCAAGCAAAAACATACAAGTAACATACAAGTAGCGTACAAGCTATGACAAGCTACGAAATATTCTGGCAAGGGTTCGGAGTTCTTGCACTTTATTAAAGGCGTTGTTGATGTTTTCAGCATTCGCATTCTCCGAAGCCGACTTGCCGTTATCCCTCGATTTAAGCTCTTTTAAAAACACATTCTGGATTCTTAGCGGCGCATAGGTTATTTTTCTGATGACTGTTCTTAAATCCTCTGTGTAAGTCTTTGCAAATATGCGCTTCATTTCTTCGGAATCTTCGCCCAAGGCTACAAGGGCTTGGACGTACATAAAGGCTTTCTTGTCGGCAATTCGGGACAATTTAAGCGGGATATGCCTAAATTCTACCGGTCTTGGATATTCAAACAGATCAAACTCAAATTTTTTGTTTGGACCAGTGCTTGGAAATACAAAATCGCCGCTTTTGTCTAAGCCAAAATACGCAAAGGTATCTGCTAACGTCGGAAAAATCTTCCAAGAGAATCTTCGCGCTATGGCATTGGCAATGGATTGATGTTTTGGCCTATATCCATAGGGAAATTCTTTTGTGCAGATTCGCTTATAATATAGAGAATGCCCAAGAGCGTCGATTTTCTTTGCCAGAGTAAGACGCCTTAACGCCGTTCTGATTGTGTTTTGGTTTGCGATGTCCGCAAAATCTGTTGACGAAAATACCCTGCCGCTTTCCAAAAAACTGATTGTTCTAAGAATTTGTTCCTCTACTGTCCGCTTTACCATGAAACGAAAAATACATAAAAAGCGTTTCAAATCAAGCGCATAATCCATTTATTTTTAATCCCATTACCATTTGATAATAGCCTATTTGAGAATTTTTATTTGGCTGTTTTTCAATAGGATAAATAAATGATATAAAAAACGAAACACGCGGTAAATTTTGCGGAAAATGGAAGTTTATATTTTGGGATTCCACTTGTAACACCAGTGATACATTTCACCCATTCAAGCAATTTTTGCCAAATATTTTTGCGCCATATAATCTAAAAACGACACACTTTTATTTTTGTGTCGTTTTTCCGCATACCAATTCTTTTTTGTGCAAATTTACGACAGTTTATTTTTTGAAAATTTTGACACGGCGTTATTTTGTGTATGGGAAAAAGAAAATACGAAAAAACACAAACATTAACGCAGTCTGACGCAAGCGACAGGCTTTTTACCCGCGCGGAGGTTGCGCAATATCTCAATATTGGAACAACCTTCATTGAGCAACTTCGTAGGCAGGGGAAATTGCCCAGTTATCGGCTTTCAGGCAAATGCATTCGATACAAGAAAAGCGATTGCGATGTCTTGCTTGAGCATTGTTTTATAGTTCGCCCGTCGGCGAAGAAAGGTGAATAGCATTATGAAAATCCGCACTATAAGCCAAATTTTAGGCGAAGAAAACGAATCCATTTTCGGTTTTGACGGCGTTATAATCGAGAAGGACTTTTTAAGCAAAGGGCAGACGTGGGTAATTTCGGGCGCGGCAGGAATCGGCAAAAGCGTTCTTGCCATGCAGCTTGCCCTCGGGCTCGCTTTTGGAGAAAAAACGCTGGGGCTTGAAATTTTTAAGCCCGCCAAAACGCTTTTGCTCCACAACGAAAATCCGATTATCGACGAGAAGATTTATTTTCGCGGGATTGTCTCGCAGTTCGCGCTCGACGAGAAGCCGAACGCTGACAGGCTAAACGAAAACCTGCGCATCGTCTGCAAAACAGGCCGCTACTATTCGGTGGACGAATTCATATCGAAACTGGACGCCTCTTTAAGCGCGGGCAAGTACGATGTGGTAATTGTGGATTCGCTGTCGTCGTTTGTGCATTGTAACTTTTCAGACCATGCGGCGGTTGCCGACCTCTTTTGCAAAATAAATGGGCTAAAATCGAAGCACAACTTCGCAATGGTCTTGATCCACCACTTCGACAAGCCGATGTTTTGGAGCAAAAGGTTTCACCCCGCAAAATGGTGCATGGGCGGAAAGGCAATCGGGGTTTACGCGAACTTAATGTCGGCGCTCGTGGGGACGAAAGAGGAGTCGGTTTTCTCGTTCAGGCATTATAAGCCGTTTGAGGATTCCGAAATTTCTCAGACGCTCATCGCGCAATGCCAAAACGGCAACACAGCTTGGGAAGAGGTGGAAAATGTCTAGGTTTGTAGAACAAAAAACTCCGCAATTTTTTGCGACCATGGAGACGCTTTCGGAAGCCTACAAAGAGTTTTACGAAAGCGAATGCCCCATTGACGCATTTCCGAGAGCTATCCGCGACGTCGCAAGGACGTATTCCGTTGGCAGAAATCTGCCAATGGAGCTTCTTTGCTTCTGCGCCTGCGGAATTTTAAGCGGCGCTATGGGCAGAGTGTTCAAGGCGAAAAACGCAGTAAGCGGCGGATACACTCAAACTGGGAATATCTTTGTCCTCGGTGTGGGCGAAAGCTCCACTGGCAAAAGCGCGAGCATTCGAGCCCTTTTCTCCAACTTGGAAAGAAGGGTTCTTGGCGAAATCTCCGAATACGAAAAGGAGCTTGAGAAATTCAAGAAAGCGAAGGCAAAGCTCATGCAGGACAAGCTTAACGGCGAGGACAAATTGGGCTTTGACGACGAAATTGCGGACACGCCCAAACTTCCGAGAAACCCCGACTTTATCGTGAAAAATTCGACGTCGGAAGCCATGATAAAGGCGATGGAAGCAAGCGGCGGCGAAATCTTTTCGGTATGCGAGGAAGCCCGCGACAGCATCTATATTGTGGCGGGCAACTATCGCAAGCAGGGCGACGACACCGAAACGCTAAACAGCGGCTGGTGCGGCGAGCCTATAAAGCACAACCGAATTGTAAACGGGATTTCAAGCGTTCCCAACCCCTGCATTTCCCTGCTTTGGATGGTGCAAAACGACGTCATCGACACCATCGTCTCAAAGAACAAAGGCAGCTTTATCGGCAGCGGGTTTCTTGGAAGATTCCTCTATTGCAAGGGCGCGCCAAAGGCCATTCCAGACTCGAAAGAAATTATCCCGCTTGACGAATCCGCAATTCTCAAATGGGAAACGCTTCTTGCGGAGACTTACCAAACCCGCAAGAAAGGCTTGCCAGTCTGGTTTGACACCGACCAAGACGCCTTCGAGTATTTTTGGGACTTCGACGCATTCAACACGGAACTCATGAACGGCAAACTGCGCACGCAGGCTTCTTTGCTTGGCAAGGCAAGGGAAAACGCAATCAGGCTTGCGGTCATTTTCGCGCAGGCGGAAGGCGCGGACCGCATCACTGCCGACATCGCAAAACGCGCATGCAGGGTTGTATCGTATTCAACCTGCGTTTCGGTTGTTTTGTTCTCAAGCGGAATGCTTCCAGAAATCGAAAACGACAGGGCAAAAATGGACGCCATGATTCGCCAAAACGACGGCTTATACAAAAAAATCAGCTTTTTCGACCAGTATTCAAGCCTTCGGTCTGAACGTGTAGAATTTATCGTCCATACGTTCCCTGACCTTTACGAAATCGTCAAAAAAGGCAAAGGAAGATACGTCGTTTTGAAAGATAGACTATCCGACGCAAAACAGGCGCTTGGCATCGAAACCGACGATGACGACGATCTGTTTTAGCAAATAGGGAAAATAGGGAAATAGATAAATAGGTGTGAGACCTGCCAGTCGGGGAGAAAATAGGCAAATAGGTAAATAGGTGAAATAGACCAATAGGTTGCAATGCGCATAAAACTTGAAATTTAGTTGACTTTCAAACCGACATCTGGTCTCATGCTTTCTTTATCCCGCCCCTGTAGTTCAACGGATAGAACGGGCGTTTCCTAAACGCTAAATCGTGGTTCGATTCCACGTGGGGGCGCGGGTAAGTTTCTCTAAATTAGCGAATTGCAAACAGGAAGAGATTCGTTGAGTTTACCGGCATAATTGCGTAAGTCCTTAATAATTGACTAAAATTTTGGTAAAATCCTTCCCAATTCCTTACCATTTTTGCCACCGATGGCCTATTTAAATGGAAAACCTTTCCTGCCATTCTGGAAAAATACTTACCTATTTATCTATTTGCCTATTTTACCTATTTTCCCTTTTTTGCCGGCAGTGGAGTTGCGACCCGAACGCCCCGAAGGGAACAGGCGGAGGGCGAAACTTCACTTAGGCAAAATCTATTTCTAAAAAATTCTCTTTTATTCCACCTGTTCTATCCCTAGCAGGTTGTCCAACCATTTGGACAAGTTATCGGGTTCTGTGAAATAGTCTATGACGTTAAATTCACAAGGTTGGCGATATGGGTCGAGTTCCATGGTGAAGCGCTCGTTGGTGAAATAAAACCAATCTCCGTTAGTGGGCAAGTATTATGCCTCATGAATCCACTGATTACAAGACCTTCGGGAGATGTTAGCTATGGCGTGGTGAAGTTGTGAATTTAACCCAATTTCTATTTAACTTCACCAGTGAAATTAGGACTGTGAAGTTGGGGGTATTTTCTTTTTCACCCATCGCGCCCGTCTGTGGAGCTGTGAAATTAGGGGGAGATATATACCGTAGGTATATCCCCCAAATTCACAACTTCACAAGGCGCGAAGGGCGCGGTTGGTAGGTTTCTCTCATCTCTGCGCAACCACCGCTTCACAGACAGGTTCGCTATGATGCGGAGAAACGGGGAAAATGGCGCAGTTTCGTTTCTCTGTTTCTCTGGGGAAACAGATAAACGGGGAAACGGGGAATATTATTTTCCCTATCGCACCGTTAGTGGGGAAACGGGGAAACAGGGAGAGTATATATACCGTAGGTATATACTCCCGTTTCACCGATTCTCCACAGGTGCGAAAGGTGCGGTCGGCTCATCGAGCTGACGAGATTCTCCATGCACCAAAGCAAAGCCGTTTAATGGCTCTATACGAACTCGGGGCGACTTATGAATTCAAGGACTCATATTCGGCAATAGAACGCCTTTAACGGGCAAAAGACGACGTTTATTGGCGGATTAAATTCGGCGTCATATACAGAGGGGGTATGCAAGGAATCTATTAAACGCCGAGAAACGGCAGGGACGTTCGGCAGGGCGTTTTCTCCTTGCGAATGGATTTTTTGAAATGTCCCATTTTGATTTAGTCTGACACCTTGAATCCGCTTAATTTATCGGGCTTTACGGCTCAAAAACAAAGTGCGACATTATTGGGACATTTGACATATGTCCCTTTTTTATGAACGAAAGCATAGGACAAAAGATATTAAGCAAAGACCTCGAAAACATCGTAAAAAAGGTAGCTTCTGGCAAGACTCTCACAAGCGCGGAGAGAGCTTTGGTTGAAAAGGCCTATGGCGCGAGTGGAGATGTTAAATTCGCAAAAACCATTGTAGAGCTTTCGGAGATTTTAGGCGTTAACCGCAAAACAATAGACCGCTGGCGAAAGTTAAAAGGCTCCCCCAAGCCCTGTTCAGACGGCAGGCACAATGTGGCAAAGTGGAGGGATTTTGTAAGAAAACACGACCTAAAAGAGCCAGACTCTCCAGAAGATGACGAATTGAAAACCCGCAAGCTATTGGCGGAGGTAAAACAGGCGGAAATTAAGCTGAAAGTAATGGAGGGAACTTATGTGCCGATTGAGAAAGTCCGTGAAGTTTGGCTAACACATATCGGTCAGGTAAGAAATATCCTTGAGAGCCGATTTTTAAACGAGCTTCCGCCGATATTAACCACTCTCGACGCAATCCAGATTCGAGAGAAAATGCAGGAAGTTCTCGATGAGACCTATTCTGCATTGTCGGTTGCCGCAGACTCGATTAAAGAGCCTGTGGATGTTGAAGAATCTTAGTAATCTTCTGGAAATAGGAGCGTGGTTGCGCTTCTGTCCCATTCGGTGATAATCCATATTCTTTTTCCGTCTGGGAGCTTGTATTCAGACAGAATTCTCAAGCCTTCTTTTACGGCTTTATCGTTGCTTTCCCAGTCGGATTTGCAGACGTCGCCCCAGTCGCAATTCGCGTGGCGCACCAGATACGGCAACAGCGAGAATTTATGCATTTTGCAGTGGTTGTAAAGAGCTGTCGTAGCTACAACATTGCCGAAGTCGAATTTCGAGTCTATTACTACTCTTGTTTCCATTGCCTGACCTCCTTAGATTTATTGTATTTTTTCATCTTGCCTCCTTTGTTGGTTGTTTATGTTTCTATTATACCATATTTCATAATGATTTTCAATGGTTTTATTTGTATTTTTATTTGTATATCAACTACTTAAACAAATAAACATTTAAAAAAAAGATGAGGTAAAATGTTGCAAATGTTATTCGTGGGCTCAATATATCTTGAACGCGAAGAAGGTGAATATTGACGAACTCTTCGATACGAAAAAATCAAGATAAGCTCTTCGTATCGCACTAAAATGAGAGCTTTTTGCTAAGAGAGTCTTTCTACTATGAATTTTGTGAGAGTTGTTCTGTGAACTCTTAGTTTTCTTGCAATTTGGGTTTTTGATAAATTCTTTTCCAGCATAGTTTGAATTAAATGCTCTTTTCCAGAAAGTTTTACGCTGGTGGATTTTTTGCCTTGGGGACGCCCTAAAACAACGCCTTCCGCTTTTTTTCGCGCAAGAGCCTCTTTTGTTCTTGCGGATATTAAATTGCGCTCAATTTCTGCCGAAAGCCCGAACGCGAATGCTAAAACCTTTGAGTTGATATTATTTCCAAGTTCGTAATTTTCTTTTATCGTATATACCTTGACATCCGAATTCATACAATAATGCAAAATACTCATAATTTGCATCAAATTGCGCCCAAGCCTTGAAAGTTCAGAGACAATTAAGACATCGTCCTTTCGCAATTTTTTAAGGAGTTTACCAAGTTTTCTGTCTTCTAATTTTTTCGTGGAGCTTATTGTCTCTTCTATCCAAAAAGATATTTTTATGTTTCGCTCCGCGCAAAATTGCGAAATTGCAAAACGCTGATTATTCACGGTCTGCCTGTCTGTAGAAACTCTTATATATCCGTAAATCATAATTGTATTGACCTTTCTCCCAAATTAAATTGTAGTAAAAAAATGTTCGTTTGTTTGCTACAATTTTTGTAAGCCATAAAAAATATCTGTCTTTTGTGATTTTCCACCGATTTTGTATTTTGTTAATATTCCGCAAGTAAGGAGTTTTGAATTTTGACTGGCGTAAAGATACAAAATTTATGGATGCTCCAAACAAACGAACGTTTTTTTGCGACACAATAAGCGTGTTTCCATCTTAGATGGAGGCTTGCGGTGAAAGTCTTTGACAATATAAACGAATTGGTCAAAGACGATCTCAAGGTTCAGATTACCGAAGGCAGTAAAATCTCGATTGCGGCGGCCTGTTTTTCCATTTACGCGTATCAGGAATTAAAGGAGCAGTTAAAAAACATTTCCGAACTTCGTTTTATATTCACTTCTCCCACTTTTACGACCGACAAAGCGCAAAAAGAAAAGCGCGAGTTTTTCATTCCCCGTATTTCCCGCGAAAAATCGCTTTACGGTTCGGAATTTGAGATAAAACTGCGCAACGAGCTAACGCAAAAGGCAATCGCTTTTGAATGCGCGGAATGGATACGCCAAAAAGTAAAATTCCGTTCAAACAAGACAAACGAGGCCATGCAAGGCTTCATGCATATAGAAAACGAGAAGACTTCCCTTTCATATTCCCCTTTGCAGGGCTTTACGACAATCGATATTGGCTGCGAGCGCGGCAACAATGCCTACAACATTGTAAATCGTCTGCCATCGCCGCTAAGCCAATCTTACTTGCAGATATTCAACAGCATTTGGAACGACAAACAAAAGCTGCAAGACGTCACCGATACCGTTATTGAAAACATCTCCACGGTTTATCGTGAAAATCCGCCTGAATTCATTTACTTCATAACGCTTTACAATATTTTCAGCGAATTTCTTTCCGACATTTCCGAAGACGAACTCCCCAACGAAGCGCTCGGGTTTAAAGAAAGCGTTATCTGGAACAAGCTTTACGATTTCCAAAAAGACGCCGCGCTTGCGATAATCAACAAGCTGGAACGATACAACGGCTGCATCCTTGCCGACAGCGTGGGGCTTGGCAAAACCTTTACGGCGTTGGCGGTAGTGAAATACTACGAAAACCGCAACAAGAACGTTCTTGTTTTGTGCCCGAAAAAACTCGAAAACAACTGGCATACATACAAAGGCAACTATTTAAATAATCCGATTGCCGCCGACAGGCTCCGCTACGATGTTCTCTTCCATACCGACCTTTCGCGCACCGATGGCAAATCTAACGGGCTTGAGCTCAACCGCCTAAATTGGGGTGCGTACGACCTTGTTGTTATCGACGAATCGCACAATTTCCGCAACGGCGGGCAAGTTTACGGCGATGATGACGATAAGCGCGAAAACCGCTATCTTCAGCTTTTAAACCGCGTAATAAAAAGCGGGGTTAAAACGAAAGTTTTGATGCTTTCCGCAACGCCCGTAAACAATCGTTTTACCGATTTGCGCAACCAGCTTGCTCTCGCCTACGAGGGCGACGCCAAAAATATCAACGATAAGCTGAACACAAAAAGCTCTATTGACGAGATTTTCCGCCGCGCCCAGCGGGCGTTTAACGAGTGGAGCAAGCTGCCGGCGCAAGACCGCACAGCCGACGCGCTTTTAAAGTCGCTTGATTTCGATTTCTTCGAGCTGCTCGACAGCGTAACGATAGCACGCTCCCGCAAGCACATAGAAAAATATTACGACACGGCAGAGATTGGCAAATTCCCCGAGCGGTTAAAGCCTATATCTCTCGAGCCGAGCATTACAAAATTAAAATCGGCAATCAACTACGAGGAAATTTACGACCAGCTTCAAAGCCTTTCGCTTAGCGTCTATTTGCCGTCCGCCTTTGTTTTTGAAAGCGCGAGAGCCAAGTACGACGAGCAGTACGGCAGCGATATGGGCAACGCATTTTTTAAGCAGAGCGACCGCGAAAAAGGCATACACAGGCTTTCAAGCATAGGTTTATTGAAGCGTTTGGAAAGCTCGGTTTGGGCTTTCCGCCTAACGCTTGAGCGAATCAAGGAGCTTAATAAAAAAACAATCCGCATAATCGACCGCTACGAGCGCACGAATGATGCAGACCTTTTTGAAACCGAGGAGCTGAAAGCGGAAGCGGAGCTTGATTCCGACGACGGCAACACCGACTTGTTTTCCGTTGGGCGCAAAGTAAAATATTCGCTTGCGGACATGGATTACACCTCGTGGCGCAAAGAGCTTGAAAGCGACGTAGACAATCTCGAAATCCTGCTTTCGATGATAAAGGACATAACGCCCGAGCACGACAACAAGCTCAATACCCTTTTTGCGCAAATTGACGCCAAGCTTGCGAACCCTATAAACGACGGCAACCGCAAGGTTATAATATTTACGGCATTTTCCGACACTGCGGAATATCTTTACGAGCATGTAGGCAAATACGCCCTCAAAAAATACGGCATTCATACCGCGCTTATAACAGGATCGGTTGAAGGCCGCTCGACAGTCCCGAAAATGAAGACTGACATGAACAGGATTTTAGCCTGCTTCTCGCCTATATCGAAAGAAAGGCATCTGCTTTTCCCTGACGAAAAAAACGAGATAGATATTCTTATCGCCACCGACTGCATTTCAGAGGGGCAGAATTTGCAGGACTGCGATTTCCTTGTCAATTACGACATTCATTGGAACCCCGTTAGGATCGTCCAGCGCTTTGGGCGCATAGATCGCATAGGCAGCAAAAACGCCAAAATACAGCTCGTCAATTTCTGGCCCGATATGAAGCTTGACGACTATATCAACTTGCGCTCCCGAGTTGAAGACAGGATGAAGGCTGTCAATATAACTTCAACAGGCGATAGCTCCGACGACATAATAAACGAAGACACCCGCGACCTTGAATACCGCAAAAAGCAGCTCGAACGCCTGCGCGAGGAAGTAATAGACCTCGAAGATATGAATACGGGCGTATCTATTATGGATTTGGGCTTGAACGAATTCCGCCTCGATTTGCTCGACTACATCAAAAAGCACGGCGAATGCGACAATGCTCCCTTTGGCATGCACGCCGTAGTCCCCTCAAACGCCGAGACGCCCGCAGGCGTGATTTACATTTTGAAGAACCGAAACCAAGGCGTAAATATCAATAAGCAAAACCGCCTGCATCCGTTCTATATGGTTTATATCAAGACAGACGGCGGCGTGCAGTGCAACCATCTCGAGCCCAAGAAGCTGCTCGACACTTTGCGCCTGCTTTGCAAAGGCAAGGCGGAAATCTATTCAAAACTTTGCAGGGCTTTCAACCGCGAAACCGCAGACGGGCGCAAAATGGGCAAATACTCAAAGCTTTTGGGCGACGCCATAAAATCCATAATTTCAGTAAAAGAGGAAAGCGACTTCGACAGCCTCTTTACAACAGGCGGAACTACCGCGCTTGAAAACGACATCAAGGGCTTGGACGATTTCGAGCTCATAAGCTTTATCGTGGTAAAGGACGAAAAATAGCATGAAAGAATTTCCGTCCAGCTCCGTTGTAAATAAAATTTTTTCGGAATCGAAATTCTTTAAAAAACTTGCGCTCTCAAAGCGCAAACTGCCATTTGGAACAATCGAAAAAGTTTTGTGGCGAAACAAGATTTGTGCGGCGACCGTAAATGTTCAAGAAGGCGCAAGCGTAAAGGAAATCCAAGTATTTGAAATCTTTTTAAAGGGCGATGTTATATGCGAGGCCATTTTGCGGACAATAGACAACAGCATTCCGTATCCTATTTTGTTTTTAATACGCTTTGAGGGCAAATATCAGGCATGGCTTGGCTATAAAGAGACAAATTCAGCAGGCGTTTCGCTCACGGTTAAAACCTACAACAAAACCGACTGGCTTAATTTTGAAGAACTGCCCCTTGAAATAAAGGGCTTAAACCTCGACGAAGTCTACGCAAATTTTCTCTCACAAATAAACTCGAATATCGAAAGAAAAAGCGAAGAACAAGCCGACTTGCGCGCCCGCGTAAATCACGCCGAAGCCATACGCAAACTTGAAGCGGAAATAGAAAAGCTAACCTCAAAACTCTTTAAGGAAAATCAATTCAACAAGCAAGTGAAGCTGAACGAAAAAATAAGAAATAAGAAAGAAGAAATAAGAAAGATGAAAGAGGGGGCATTATGAATGTTGACATAAAAGACAGAACAAAAGCTTTTGCGGTAAGGATTTTTAAATTGGCGGAAGCCTTGCCAAAAACATTTACAGGCAAAACCATTGCCGGGCAAATTGCCCGCAGTGGAAGTTCCATAGCGGCAAATGTCAGAGCCGCTCATTGCGGGCGCAGTAAAGCGGAAATTGTTTCAAAAATGCATATTGCCTACGAAGAAGCCAACGAAACTCTGTTTTGGCTGGAAATGTGCGAGGAAACAAAACTCCTAACATCAAAAAAAATCGAAGCGATAAAAGCCGAAGCAAACGAAATTGTGAGCATAATAATCTCTATATTAAAAAGCACAAAAAAAGGAATGTTCTAACCAAGTAATTTCTTCCTTCTTATTTCTTATTTTATCATGAAAAAATTAGATCTTAAAACAAAAGACGGCGTTGACGCGAATTTGGAAAAGCTTTCGCAGCTATTTCCTGAAGTTATCACTGAAATTAAAGATGAAAATGGCAAAATCAGGCGCGTTGCTGATTTTGAAAAGCTCAAAATGATTTTGGGCGATGACGCCGCAGAAAGCGCGCAGGAGTTTTACGAGTTCACATGGCCGGGCAAGAACGAAGCCATTATGGAAGCGGCAAAAGCTACCACAAAAACTCTGCGCCCATGCGTTGATGAAAGCAAGAATTGGGACACCACCCAAAACCTCTATATTGAGGGCGACAACCTCGAAGTACTAAAACTCTTGCAGGAATCATACCTCGGCAAAGTCAAAATGATTTATATCGACCCGCCATACAATACTGGCAAAGACTTTGTCTACCGCGACAATTTCCATAAATCCGCCGAAGAAGGCAAAGAAGACGAAATCGAACGCGATGAAGAAACGGGCGAAAAACTTTTCCAAAACACCGAATCAAACGGACGTTTCCATTCCGACTGGTGTTCCATGATCTACCCCCGCCTAAAACTCGCCCGAGATTTACTCTCCGACGATGGCGTTATTTTCATTTCGATTGATGATAACGAAGTTCACAACCTCCGTAAAATTTGTGATGAAATCTTTGGTGAAAGAAATTTTATTACAGACTTTGTATGGGAAAAAGGGAAAGAGGGAGGGAATGATTCCAGCATCATGCGTAGCCATTATGATAATATAATGTGTTATACTAAAAATTGTAATTCAAAAAAAATAATTAATTTAGATAAAAAAGACACAAGTAGACATATAAGGAAATTACCCGAAGATAATCTTGTTTTAGGAGTCGAAAATGAAATAAATCAAGGTGAATTATTCCAATTAATAAATCTCAGTAAACAAAAAGATTATCGCGTAAAAATACCGCTAAAAGATGGAACTATTATAGAGTGGGATTCTTATGCTCCCCAGACTACAATTGATAAATGGATAAAAACTGGAAAGATTTTTGTAGGACAACGAAAAGTGCCATATGTAAAATCTTTCTTAAATGAAGAAATTCAAGGACAAAAACCATCAAATATCATTACTCAAGATTATGGTACAACTAAAGCAGGTTCCATTGAAATCAGAGAGCTATTTGGGAGTAGAGAATTTTTTTCATATCCAAAACCTAGCGTATTATTGAAACGAATAGTCCAAATAGGAAGTTCAGAAAAATGCCTTATCCTTGACTTCTTCTCGGGTTCAGCAACAACAGCGCATGCCTGTATGCAGTTGAATGCTGAAGATGGTGGTAATAGAAAATTTATAATGGTTCAACTTCCAGAAGTTTGTGCTCCTGAATCGGAAGCAGCAAAAGCTGGCTACAAAAACATCTGTGAAATTGGCAAAGAACGTATTCGTCGTGCTGGTGAGAAAATCAAAACAGAGCATGCAACAACTGCTCCAAATCTCGATATCGGCTTCCGCGTCCTAAAGCTTGACGAAAGCAACATGAAAGACGTTTACTACAAGCCAAATGAGATTTCGCAAGATATGCTCGCGGGATTGGAAAGCAATATCAAAGAAGACCGCAACGACCTTGATTTACTCTTTGCCTGCCTTATTGATTGGGGCGTTGAACTTTCGCTTCCGCTAAAAACCGAAACCATAGACGGCGTCGAAGTCCACACCGTAAATGATGGCGACACTCCTGACTTAATAGCCTGCTTTGCGCAAAATATACCCGAATCGGTAATCCGCAAAATAGCCGCCCGACACCCCCTCCGCGCCGTCTTCCGCGATTCCTCTTTCGCCGACAGCCCCGGCAAAATCAACGTCACCGAAATCTTCAAAACATTCTCGCCAAACACAATAATAAAGGTATTGTAATGAACAAAAAAGAGATAAACACTCCCTCTAAAATTACAAAAGCTGGAGTAAATGCTATAATGAACCTTATCCCATATGTTAATACTATTGCTATTTTCTGTTCAGAATTGGCTCTAATTCAATGGAAAGAAAGACGAGAAGTATGGGAAGCTGAAATGAGTAAAGCTTTTGAAAAATTAAATGAATCATTTCTTGAAAAAGCCAAGGAAACTCCAAATTTTGCAAGTATTTTAGCATCAACCTATCAGGCTGCACTTTTAGATATTGAAGAAGATAAAGTAAAAAAATATGTAAATACATTAATAAACGTAGTTCTCGGAGAAAAAATCACAGATGCAAAAATTCATATTTTTTTAAATATATTAAGAGAATTTACTATCGCACATATAAATTTATTAACATACATATCATCTTTAAAAGAAGATGATATAAATACATCTTCAAAAAAAGGGATTTTCAACGAAGGCTCATTCCCCGACGACGAAACAAAAAAACTCAGAGATAACTTACTCGAAGATCTTTATAGATACAAATTAGTGAGTACGAATACTTCTGGGAAAAGACAATATGATTTGGCAATTACAGAAAGAACCTTTCCAAAGTGCCTAACGCCATTAGGAAGAGAGTTTTTAGATTTTATAAGCGAACATCAATGAAGCTAAAATTTAAACATCAGAAATTTCAAGCTGAAGCGGCAAAGGCTGTTTGCGATGTCTTTGCGGGGCAACCTCGTGTAGATAAAAACACTTATCAGATAGACCCAGGGCGCACCAATAATCAGGGTAAAATGCGAAGCGTTCTATTCACAGGCTTTGCAAACAATCGCCTTGTACCCTCTCTTACAAGCCAAGTTTTGCTTGGGCGCATTCAGCATATTCAAAACTCGCAAATGATTAAGCCCTCTGAAAGGCTCGAGGGCGACGGCATAAACCTGACAATCGAAATGGAAACGGGCGTTGGCAAAACCTACACCTACATCAAAACCATTTACGAGCTAAACAAGCTTTACGGCTGGAGCAAATTCATAATTATTGTGCCGTCGGTTGCAATCCGCGAGGGCGTCTATAAGTCTTTCGAGGACACTGCCGAGCACTTCAAAGAAGAATACAACAAGCAAATCCGCTTCTTTATTTATAATTCCGCAAACTTGCAGGATATATCGCAATTCGCAGGCGACAGCAATATAAACGCCATGATTATCAATTCGCAGGCGTTCAACGCCAAAGGCAAGGACGCCCGCCGCATTGACATGGAGCTTGACGAATTCAACAGCCGCAAGCCAATTGACGTTATCGCCAAAACAAACCCCATTCTGATAATCGACGAGCCGCAATCGGTCGAGGGTCCGAAAACTAAGGAGGCTTTGAAAAAATTCAACCACCTCTTTACTCTGCGCTATTCGGCAACGCACAAGAAAGATAGCATTTACAATATGGTCTACCGCCTCGACGCAATCGACGCCTACAACCAGCGTCTTGTAAAAAAAATCGCAGTAAAGGGAATTTCGCAGAGCACCGCAACGGGAACTTCTGGGTATCTTTATTTGCAAAGTATAATTCTTTCGCCAAGCAAGCCGCCGCAGGCAAAAATTGAATTCGACATAAAGGGTGCGACCCAAATCCGCAGAACCACAAAAATTTTCGACCAAAACGACGATATTTACGCGGCTTCAAAAGAGCTCGACGAATACAAAGACCGATGCGTTATTAAAACTATCGACGGCAGGGACAATTCGGTGGAGCTTTTAAACGGCACAAAGCTTTTTGTAGGCGATGTAATAGGAGCGGTGGACGAAGACCAACTTCGCCGAATACAGATCCGCGAAACGATAATTTCGCACCTCGACCGCGAACGCCAGCTCTTCAAAAAAGGCATAAAAGTTCTGTCGCTTTTCTTCATAGACCAAGTAGCCCATTACAAGGTTTATAACGACAAGAACGAAGCCCTCAACGGCGCATTTGCCAACGTCTTCGAAGAGGAGTATGAAAACGTCGTCCAAGACTATATTAACGATTTGGCAATCGACGTCGAATACAAAAAGTATTTGGAAGCGCACGCCGCCCCGCAAATCCACGCGGGCTATTTTTCAATAGATAAAAAGACAAAACACTTTGTGGACAGCGACGTCAAAGAAGACAAAAAAGCCAAGATTTCAAACGACGTCGACGCCTATGACCTGATTATGAAAGGCAAAAACCGCCTAATCAGTTTTGAAGAGCCCGTGCGTTTCATATTCTCGCACTCCGCCCTACGCGAGGGCTGGGACAACCCGAACGTTTTTCAGATTTGCACGCTAAAACAAAGCTCGGCGGAAATCCGCAAGCGGCAGGAAGTCGGGCGCGGCCTGCGCCTTTGCGTAAACCAAAACGGGGATAGAATGGACGCAAACGCCCTCGGCGCGGATGTCCACAATGTTAATGTTCTAACAGTCATAGCAAGCGAGTCATATGAAGATTTCGCGGGCTCGCTGCAAACAGAATACGCCGAAGCCGTGTCTGACCGCCCATACAAGGTGGAGCCCAAGCTTTTCGTAGGCAAAATTGTCCGCGCGGCAGACGGCACAGAAAGCGCGATTTCGGAAGACCAGGCAACAGAAATTTACCAAAGCCTTGTCAAGAACGAGTACATCGACAATAAAAACGCCCTAACTTCCAAGTATTACAACGACAAAGCCGCTGGAAGATTTGAGTTGCCTGAAATGTTAAAACCGCTTGCCGAAACCGTCTTAAAAGTTTTGGATAACATTTACGACCCTGACAAAATCAAGCCGGAAAATGCCTCGGCAAACAATGTTACCGCAAAAGTAAAAGAAGAGAAAATCGCCAGCAAAGAATTCAAGGCGTTGTGGGCAAAAATATCGGCAAAGAGTGCCTATTGCGTGGAGTTCGATTCAGCGGAGCTTGTTGCAAAGGCAATCGACGCTTTAAACAAAGAGCTATTTGTTCGGCAAATGTATTTTACGGTTACAGAAGGCTCTATGGAAAAGATCGACTCGCGCGAATCGCTCGAAAATAAAGAGGCTTTTAAAGCGACTAAATCGGAAATTAAATCTGCCGAAAATTCAGGAGATTTTTCGAACGTGCGCTACGACCTCGTAGGAAGAATTGTAGCGGAAACGGGGCTTACGCGAAAAACGATTGTAGATATCTTAAAAGGCATTCTGCCCCCAAAGTTCGATATGTTTAAAATCAACCCCGAGGACTTTATTATAAAGGCTTCGCGCATTATCAACGAACAAAAGGCAACGGTGATTGTCCAGCATATCGTCTATAATAAAATCGACGCAAATTACGATACGGATATTTTTACAGAACCTACTCTAAAAGGCAGGCTGGAAGTCAACGCGATGGCGACACAGCGCAACCTATACGACTATCTGATATATGACTCCTCAATAGAAAAGAAATTTGCCGAAAATTTTGAAATAAGCGATAAAATCGTTCTTTACGCAAAATTGCCAAAAAGCTTTTACATAAACACGCCCGTCGGCAATTACAGCCCCGACTGGGCGATAGTCTTCAAGGAAGGCTCAGTAAAGCATATCTACTTTGTGGCGGAAACAAAAGGCGATATGTCTACACTTAATTTGCGCGGCATAGAAGACGCAAAAATCTACTGCGCAAGAAAGCACTTTGAGGCAATCAGCCCTGAAAACCTAACCTACGGTTTCGTTAGCAGCTACAAAGATCTGATCGACAAGGTGATGACGTAATTGCGCAAAAAAAATAACTATTGCTTCTTAGCTGAAGATTCGTCCATTGAAGATACTATAAATACAGGTAAATATAATTTAAAAATAATAAATAAAAATGTTGCGTATTTTTGTCTGGCATGGTAGTATAGATACCATAGGGACAAAGGTATGATGGTAAGCAAGACAAAGATATCAACTGACGGGTTTGAGAAGGTTGAGATTACTGCGGAGATGGCGGAGATATTTGGGCTTCCGAAGAAGGCCATTGGGAAATGGGCGGTTGTCGCGGAAGATGATGTTGAGCGTCGCTTAATGAAAGTTCGTTTAGACGGCTATTTTGCGGACGACAAATACAACAATCATCAGCGCATTTCCAACAGGATTTGGGGGCAGATGTTTGGCGGAGTGCGCTGTGCAAAATTTGAATTTTCCAAGCTATGCACGCGCAAGAAAAACTGGATATTGGCGCTTATTGACGAATTTGAAAAAGCTCCTGAACTCTTTGAAATCATGCGGAAGTTTAGCTTTGACGACATCGTTTTGCAAATTATAGACGACACGAATTCGGAGCGTCCGCAGGGCAAGGCGTACAGCTCGATTGCGAGCGCGATAACCTATTGGAAATACAAATATGGAGATAATGGAAGATGAAAATCCGTCAAAATGATTGGTCAGAATTTGGTAAGGATTTTATCGTAAAAATGCGCAAAAATACATGGTTTTTACAGGCGTTTCAACATTTTATAATACGTAAAAATGCGCAAGAATTTTCAAGAAGCGAATTTCGCAACATACTAAAAACAAGCAAAATACAAAACCAAGAAAGCCCGAAAATGAATATAAACAGAAGGAGATTAGGAAACGCCCGTTCTATCCGTTGAACTACAGGGGCGGGGTGTAAAATATGAAAAAGTTAGGCATATATTTTAAGGTAAGTCAATTTTATTAGTGTGGAATATTTTATTTCTTTTGTTGTTTTTGTTTTAGGGCTTGTATTTCTAAAGTGTTTGATGTTTTTTATTGGAAATAGATACATTATGCTAAATTAAGAAGTCGCGCTTAAAAAGAGGAATAAATATAGAATTAAATTTCATTTTTGCAATTGCTGACGAAGTTCCAATTAAAGAGGAATTTTTGAGGTGGTTGTTTTTATTGGCTTCGTTTGTAATTGTTTTTTTCGCATTAAAAAATGAAAACAAGTACATTTTAATTTCAGGATTTATTTGGACATACTTTACGGGGATGATAGGTTTTTTGATATTTTACATGTTATTGTATGCTTACAAATTGAAAGGGCGAATATAAATAAAAAACTATGGTTGTCGTTTTTTTAATTTGAATTTATCTGATTATAAAAATATTTGAAACTAAATATTTAAGGTATTGGCTAACGGTTGGATGAGGGCAAAAAAAATGCACTTAAACATATGTTCAAGTGCATCTTGTAAATTTTGTGATGATTTTTTTATTATGCGACGCGTTCGACGAAGAGTTGCGGCGGATTTGGCCTACGCGGCGCGAGTCGGTAGGCATTGCGCAGGTAGTCGAATGCCGAGTCGAGCGATGATTCGTCGTTGTAATGGATGAGAAGAAGCGGTTCGCCCTGTTTTACCTGAGTGCCGATTTTCTTGATTTCGGTTATGCCGACGTACGGGTCGTGTTTCCCGTTTTTGCCGTTTGAAAGCAGTTGGACGCCGCGCGCAATCATACCGGCGTTTATGTTGTGGACGTAGCCGCGTTTGGGGGCGGGGAGTTTGCGCGTATGTTTTGGCATCGGATATTTGGAAGCGTCCGTAAGCCATGGAGCGTCTCCGCCTTGCGCCTTTACCATGTCGAGGAATTTTTGGTATGCCGACCCGTCTTCGATTACGCGTTCGACGGCTTGTTTCGACGCCAATGTTGAGCCTGCGACGCCCGCTTGGCGTACGATTTCCATTCCGAGCCTCATTACGAGGTCTTTCATATCTTCCGTGCCTTCGCCTTTTAGGAATTTAATTGCTTCAAGGATTTCAAAGCCTTCGCCGACGCAGTCTCCGAGCGGCTGGTTTATGTCGGTTACGAGGGCTACGCACTTGCGTTTCATTTGTCTTGCGACGCGCGTGATTGTGCGCGCGAGCTGTTTTGCCTGTTCCAAGTCTCTCAAAAACGATCCGTTGCCCCACTTGACATCGACAACCAAGCCGTCTGCTCCTTCGGCGAACTTCTTGCTCAAAACCGAGGTTGTGATGAGGGGAAGCGACGGTATTGTCGCGGTGTTTTGGCGCATCTTAAACAAAATGTCGTCTGCGGGAGAAATTTTCGGGTCGGGGCGGCAGATTGCACAGCCCACTTTTTCGAGCTGTTTTGAGAATGCGTCTATTGAAAGGTTGCTTTTAAATCCGGGGATTGACGAAAGCTTGTCGTGCACCGAGATTACGAAGTCTTCATCTTGACCGACCATTGAGGGCATCACAACCCCGCATGCCGCCGCGATTGCGTTTAGTATGATGGTTGTTTTGTCGCCGACGCCGCCTGTCGAGTATTTTGCGACTTTCGGGCGTGTGATTGAAGACAAATCCAAAACTTCTCCCGAAAGCATCATTTCCTCCGAGAACATTGCGGTTTCTATTGCCGACATGTCCTTGAAGTAGATTGCCATTATCAGAGCAGCCATTTGAAATTCGGGAATTTCCTTGTTTAAAATGGAATCTACAAGAAAACGCACTTCTTCTTCCGTGAATTCGTTGCCGTCTCTTTTCTTTTCGATGAGATAGGCGTATGATGGTTTTATTGCCGTTTTGATTATGGGTATCTTTTTTATTGCCATGGTGATAAGAGTTTCGCGTTGCTTAAAATCCTTTTTTATCGTCAGAAAAATCCTAAAATTAAGCCTTTATGGAAAAGGTTTTAACAGTTAAACTACGCATAAAATAAAAAAGATGCTTTAAAAAAATAAAAAGCGTCATATTTAAAATCGGAGTAGTTTTTTGCATCTATATTTCGTATATAACTAATATAGCGTTTTTTCTGCTTTCATATTTAAAGTGGCATATCGTAAAAAAAAGTCGAGAAAAAAATATGAAAAAACGATTTTTTGCGAATGTTTGGAATAAAAAAGGGTCGATTTCCGCAAAAAAATGCCGTAAAGGAAATGTTTTTTAAAAAAAGGTTGTAAAATTCAACCAAAATGTATTGAAATATATCGCTTTAAAAATGGATGGCAAATTAAAAGGCAAAAACAAGCAGAGTTTTGAAGAGGCTTTTGCCGAGCTTCAGGATATTTTGCGCGAGCTAAATGGGCAGAATGTCGCATTGGACAAGCTTGTGGAGAAATATTCCAAAGCGAAGTCTTGCCTTGAAACTTGCCGAAAGAGATTGTCCGAAGCGGAGATGCAGGTTAAGGCACTCGGCGTTGACGGTTTGGAGGATTTCGAGAAATAGTTTGTTTGCCCGCATTATTGAGTATGTCTATTTTAAGTAAAATACAAGGGCCCGAAGATGTCAAAAAGCTTTCCAAACAGGATTTGAAGATTTTGGCTGACGAAATCAGGGGCGAAATTATATCGGTTACATCTAAAAACGGCGGGCATGTCGGCCCGAATTTGGGCGTTGTGGAGCTTTGCATTGCTCTTCACAGAGTTTTTTCCACTCCGAAAGACAAAATTGTATTCGATGTTTCCCACCAGAGTTATGTCCATAAGCTTTTGACGGGCAGAAACGGCGAAAAATTCAAGAAACTTCGCCAGACGGGCGGCTACTGCGGCTTTTGCAACAGGGCTGAAAGCGAGCATGACGCGTTCGGCGCGGGGCATGCGGGGACTGCTCTTTCGGCGGCTCTCGGTTTGGCCGCCGCAAGGGATATGCTTGGCGGCGATGAAAATGTCATCGCTGTTTTGGGAGACGCCGCTTTGACAAACGGCATCAGTTTTGAGGCTCTCAACAACATAGAATCGACCACAAAAAAATTCATTTTGGTTTTGAACGACAACAAGATGTCGATTTCAAAAAATGTCGGCGCGCTTTCAAAATATTTCAACGATTTGATTACAAATCCGATATACACGCGCCTTTATTCGGACATGAGCTCTTTTTTGAAGAAGTCGGCAGTCGGAAGGTCCGTCAAAAAATTCGGCAGCAAAGTGATGTCGGAAACGAAGGACTTTCTGATGGAAGCTTCTTCCATGTTTGAAAAGTACGGTTTGCGCTATTTGGGACCAATCGACGGGCATAATATCGAACAGCTCGAAATGTATTTGAATTTCTGCAAGAATAGTCCCGAACCCGTGATTTTGCACATAGTGACCGAAAAGGGCAGGGGGTTGCCGTGCGCGCTGAAAAATCCGGAAAAATTCCACGGGGCAAGTCCGTACAATGTCATTACGGGCGAAAACACAGAGCATCCCGATCCGACCATTCCACTTTATCAGGACGCAATGGGCAAGACGCTGCTTAAAATCGCCCGCAAAGATTCGACAGTTGTCGGCATAACCGCCGCGATGAGCGCGGGAACGGGGCTTTGCCATATCAAAAAGGAGCTACCCGAACAGTTTTTCGATGTCGGAATTGCTGAAGAGCATGCCGCCGTATTTTCCGCGGGTCTTGCCGCAAGGGGCATAAAGCCCGTTGCAGCCATTTATTCTTCTTTTATGCAAAGGGCTGTCGATTGCGCCATGCACGATGTCTGCCTTCAAAACCTGCCTGTAACTTTTTGCATGGACAGGGCGGGACTTAGCGCGCAGGACGGGGCGACGCACCACGGCTTGTTTGACATCGCTATGCTGCGCTGCCTGCCAAACGCAACAATAATGCAGCCTTCTAACGAAGACGAGCTTGCTGACATGCTTTACACTTCGGTTTACAGTGGCAAGCCGTGCTTCATACGCTATCCGCGCGGCAAGGGAGAGGGCGTGAAAATGAAAGAATTTCCGCAAAAGCTTGAAATCGGCAAGGCGGAAGTTTTAAGCGAAGGTGGCGACGTGGCAATTTGGGCACTCGGCAACATGGTAAGCGTAGCCAAAAAGGTCGCCGAAATCTTGAAAGAAAAAGGAATTTCCGCAGGGGTTGTCAATGCCCGTTTTGTGAAGCCTCTTGATGAAAATCTTTTGAGGGAACAGTTCGGCAAGGCAAAGATTGTCGCGACTTTGGAAGACCATTCGGTGCGCGGTGGTTTCGGGAGCGCGGTTTCGGAGTTCGCATCAGAAAACAATATCGCAACCCATATTGAAATCATCGGCTGGAAAGACGAATTCATACCGCATGGTTCAAGCGTAGGAGTACTGCGCGAGATGTACGGCTTGACGCCCGAAGCTGTCGCGCAGAAAATTGAGCTTGCATTAAAAAACGCGAAGTAGCCTAAGTTTTTATATGAAGCAATAAAAGCTTTTCCTAATCGGGGAAGGCTTTTTTTGTGTAAGAAATGGCTCTTACGCCAGAGGCGCGTGGGGAGATTGTCGAGGAGGCGAGAAGCAGGGCGTTAAGGGAGATTGGAAAGCCTGCGGCGGAGCTTAATGGTGAGGAAAAGCGGGCTTTGGGCAAGCTTGCGACAAATCACGCCCTTGAAATGCTAAAAGAGGCGCACGACTTCAAGCTTAGGCTTGCGGACTTGGATCCCGAAGCGTTTTCCTTTGAGAAAGTCTTTGCAAACGACTTGCAGGGGGCTCCATACGCCCAAAATGTCGAGGAATCCAATAATAATGAGGCGGAGATTGACGATGCGAATTTGGAAGAAGAAGGGGCGACTGAGGCAGGTGTGCAGGGTATAGAGGAAGATGTTCCGAGCCTTGATTGGTTCATAGAGCTTGCAAGGAATTCGGAAAAGAACGCAATCACTTATCCAAGTGTTGTCATTGGGGGCAAGAAGTATGCTGTGGGATATTTTGATTCAAAAGGCAACCGCCTTGATACTGCGTATGAATATAACGGCGACTATGGCGTCATGGTTTATTGGCGCAATGAAAACGGGAAGGCGGAGCGCAAGTTTATTCCGTTTAATCCTTTTAGAGACCAGCGAGAAAGCGAAACTTCAGAAGACTGGAACAGTAACGTTGATTACAATGGCAAGGTTTTGCGCGACGCCGTTTTAATGGATAGGGAACAAGAGAATGGTCTCAATATTCAAAAAGGGTTTTCCGAGGGTGAATTAACCCAACGTTTTAACAAGCCACCAAAAAAAGGAAAAATAGCGCAAAAGCTGTTAGATAGAATTTCTGAATTTTTAGAAGAGATAAGGGGACGTTTTTTAAATGAGGAGCAAAGAGGAGTTCTCGATGTTGTAAGAGGGGATAAAAAATATTACCATCTAAGAGCTGACGACTTGGGAAATGTTATTTCTTTTTTGAGGTCGTCAAGGGAACGGAATGGGGTAAACCATATTCTATTGAAGCATTACGGCAAAAACAGCCAAATGGGATATGTTTCGGCAGAGGAAATTTTAAATATAGGCAATATTATAAGGAACGGGGAAGTCAATATTGTATCTGATTTTAAAAGAGAATATACGATGCGAGACCCGAAAGATAAAAACAGGATTTTAACTGTTGTTGTCACCAAAAGCCAAAAGAAGAAACAGCCTGATTTTGTATATACATTTTATTCAAACAAAAAAGAAGCCGAAGAAAATGCAGGCGCGGTAGCGCGGCGGGACACTTCCCTTCCGTCTTATATTTCTTCGGCTGATTCTGAACAATCGGAAAATTTTTCGGAAAATCAAGAAAAAAATGCAAAATATTCAAAAAATTTTGCGGAAAGCGGGGAAAGTGCGGCTTTGGGGGATGAAAACGGCATTCCGCAGGGGGATAAGAGCAAGCCTTTGGTTTTCAAGCCTATCTTGCGTCCGAATTTACCACTGCCTAAAAGTGCAACAACTAAGGGTGAGGTTGCGGGGATAGGCGACATACGCAGGTGGGCGATGGACGCTATGGGAATAAACATAAATTTGGAAGCCGACGCGGGCGCGGGGTATCTCGGGGTTTACAAGCCAGATAGCGACACGATAAACCTAAGAAGCGAAAACATAAACAGCCCCGGGGTGCTTTTAATTCCAAGCTCTCTTGCCGTCGCAGTTTCAACGAGGATTACATTAATAGTTTTACGGCGGTTTTAATTCTTCATATTTGACAATTTCAAAGAGATTTGCGATATTTCAAGAAATATGGATTTAAACTCGGCTTATAAAAAATGCGAGGCTTTGGCAAATTCGCATTATGAGAATTTTCCGGTCGCCAAAATGGTGCCGCGTAAAATCCGCAAACATGTTGCGGCGGTTTACGCATTCGCAAGAACTGCCGACGACATTGCCGATGAAAATCATGAAACGGTCGCGGCGGACTCGCCTTTGAGGGTCGAATGGCTAAACGACTATGTGAAAGAGCTTAATCTGGCGTTGGAAAATCCCGAAAAGCTCAATCCCAAATGGGATTGGATTTTTATGGCGTGCGCCGACACGATAAAAAAATTCAGCATACCCGTTTCTCTTTTTACCGACCTTGTCAGCGCGTTCGCGCAAGATGTCGTGAAAAAACGCTATGCCGATTATGAAGAGCTGTTCGATTATTGCAGGCGTTCCGCAAATCCCGTCGGCAGGCTCGTCTTGATTTTGCACGGCTTTACGGACGCGGAGCGTTTCGAGATGTCGGATGCGATATGCACGGCTTTGCAACTTGCAAATTTCTGGCAGGACATGAGCGTGGACAAGTCCAAGAATCGCATTTACATTCCCCAAGACCAGTGGGGCGCGCTCACTGAGGAGGATTTCTTTGCTCCAATGGCGAGCGAAGCCGTGAGGTCGTGCCTTTGCAGGCAGGTGATTATAACAGAGGAACTCTTCAAAAAAGGCGAAAAATTGCCAAAGACCCTTCCATTCCCGCTGAGTCTTGAAATACGCCTTACTCTTGCAGGCGGCAGGGCGATTTTAAACAAGATAGAATCTCAAAAATTCGACACTTTGAAGTCCCGCCCCGCAATTTCAAAATTCGACAAGATAAAACTTTTACTTTCCGCTTTATTCTAAAAAAATGAACGAGGGATTTTCAGCATACGAAGATTCGCAAGTCGAAGCCCGCAAAAATTCAAATTTGGCGTTCGCGTTTTTTTGCATGGAAAAAGACAGGGCGCGCGACATGGAGGTTTTCTACACTTATTGCAGGGTCTTGGACGATATTGCGGACGACTCTTCAACGTCGGCAGAGCAAAAAATCATCGCTTTGAACGATTGGAAGACGAAGGTCGAAAACATATATTCGGGCAAGCCGTCAAAACTTTCGCTTCTTGAAAGGCAGCTTCGAGGGGTTGTCATGAGAAGGGACGTTCCAAAGCAGTATTTGCTCGACATAATAGACGGGGTTTTGCGCGATACCGATTCCTCGCCGTTTGAAACGTTTGCCGACATCAAAAAGTATTGCTATGGCGTAGCGAGCGCGGTGGGACTTGCATCGATTTACATTTTCGGCTTCAAAAATGAAAAAACAAAGGAATTTGCCGAATCTTTGGGCTACGCCTTGCAGTTTACGAATATTTTGAGGGACGTCGTGTTTGATTGGAAAACCATGCACCGCGTCTATATTCCGCGGTCTGAAATGGAGGCGTTCGGGGTAAAGCCGAAAGATTTTGAAAGCGCAGAGCTTGGCGAAAACTGCAAATCGCTTTTAAAAATGATGTATTTCAGGGCAAAGCATTTCTTTAACAGGGCGCGGAATTTGTTGCAGCCAGAAGATGCAAAAGCCCTTGCGCCTGCGTTAATCATGAGCGACATTTACGAGCGCATTCTCGACAAGATTTGCGCTTGCGGTTTTAATATTTCTGAAAATGTCATAAAAATCCCGAAGTTTCAAAAAATATTTCTTGCGCTCGGGGCAATTTATAGAGCCAAGAAATATTCAAAAAAGCCTCCTTCAAATTTTGGGAAAGCCGCTGTTTTGGGCGGCGGGCTGGCGGGTTTGGAAGCCGCAGTCAACTTGTCTTTAAAGGGTTTTGAAGTTGATTTGTTCGAGGCAAAGGCGTCGGCAGGGGGTAGAATAGCCGCCATAGAAACTCCCGAATTCGGAAGGCTTGACAACGGCGGGCACGCCGTCATGGGGTGCTACAAAAACTTTTTTGGCTTTCTCGATTTAATCGGGGCGAAAAACGGCTCGTTTAAAAAGCCGTGCGAGAGAATGCGCTTTTTAAATCCTGATGGAACGTCTTTTTGCTATGAGTTTCCGCAAAACGGTTCGCGCTTTTCCATTTTTAAAATTCCGCGCATAAAGGGTTTTAAGACACTGCGCAACATTTCAATGCTCCTTAAAATAAAATTCGGGCTTGGCGGGGCGATGAAAGGCGAAACTGTTTCGGAGTATTTGGACAGACAGCGCGTAGGCGAGATGGCGAAAAATCTTTTGTGGCATCCTTTTTGCGTCTCCGTCCAAAATACTGACATCTCCGCGGCGTCTGCCGACATGTTTGTAAAAAGCATAAAGAAATCGCTCTTAAAGGGAGTGCGCAAAAGTGCTCTCATTTTAAACGAAATTCCGCTTGTCGACATAGTTTTTAAAAACTCGAAATTGTACATTGAAGCTTGCGGAGGAAGCGTGAATTTATCAAGCAGAGTAAGTAAAATAAATTATGGCGGCGGAGGCGTTAAGTCTTTTGAAATCGGTTCTGAAACCAAGGGCGGATACGATTTTTACGTTCTTGCGCTTGGCAGAAAACAGCTTGCGGGGCTTCTTCCCGAATGTCCGCTAAAAGACGCGGCAAATGCCATTGAAAGCTCACCGATTTTAAATGTGTACTTTTCGACTTCGCAAAAGCTTTTCGATGAAGATTTCGTGGCGCTTGCAAATTCGCAAATCCATTGGGTTTTCGACAGGACAAAATCGGGCGGGAAAAAGCGCGTGTACTCCATAACAGTCAGCGCGTTTGACGGGGATTTCAATCCCTCAGCCATAAGGGAAGCGGTGCAGTCGGAGCTTGAAAAATATTTCGGGAAAATAGAAATATGCGATTTTTTGCCGTCGCTTTTCAAGGACGCCACCATTCTTTCAACAAGCGTTGCCGAGGCTTTGCGCCCAAGCCCGAACGGGCATTTTTCAAATGCGGTCGTTTGCGGAGACTGGCTCGAGGCGGGAGGATTGCCTTGCACGATGGAAAGCGCGAGCGCGAGCGCAAAAATAAACGGATTTTAGCATGAAGGCTCTCTTAGTCTTTCCAACTACGTTTGAGGCTTGGGCTTTTTTCAAAAAGGCGGGCGAACGCCCCGCGCTTGGCAAAACTGCCAAAATATCCGTTGGCGGCGTGGAATTTTTCGGCATTGTTTCGGGAATTGGCTGCAAGGCGTCTCAAGACAGGGTGGAGAATTTTCAAAAAAAACATTCTTTTGACTTGGCTTTGCTTTGTGGATTTTGCGGCTCATGCTCTCCGTCCATAAAAGAGGGCGATTTCATTTTTGAAACGGCAAATATCGGGGTTGCAGAAATTTTGCGGTCTTTGGGGGCAGTCCGATGCAGGATTGCAAGCGTGGAGGCAGTCGCGGACTCGGAGAAGAAATCCAAGATGCGCGAAAGCGGATTTTCGGCAGTGGAGATGGAGGCGAGATTTTTCAAGCCATTGTTTTGCGAGGAAAAATTTGCGCATTTGCGCGCGGTAAGCGATGGAGTAGATTCAAAAATTCCTGCCGAGTTTTTTAATTCGCTCATGGATTTCGACACGGGGGCAAGCTCTTTTTCATTTGCGAAGTTTTTCGGGGTATTTTTGAAAAAGCCGACATTGCCGATCGACCTTGTGAAATTTGCCATATCGGCAAACCGCGCAAAGAAGATTTATGACGCAAAGCTTTTTGAAATCATAAAAAAAATATCCGATTTTTATTTGCAAAAACAAAATTAAAATAAGATTTTATAGGAAATGCTTAATTTTTCAAAATTTCTTGCAGTCGCGCTTTTGTCGGGCGCCGCAGCCGCGTTTGCGCAAATGCCCGCGCCGCAGGGAAATGACGTTCAGAAAAATCGGATTTTGTCTTCGGAGGCGGTGTTGGAGAATGCGCGAAGCGCGTTGGAGCTCGGCATGCCTGCCATTTCCGAAAACATGTCGGAAAAGCTCGTAAATTCGCTTCCCGAAGGCGGGCGCGACGAGGCTTGTTTCGTGTTGGCGGACTCTTTGATTGCGCAGGGCAAGTTTGAGAATGTGAGAAAAATTTTTCCGCTTTTTGGCAATCAGCACTCTCCCGAATTTTTAATCCGCAAGGCAATCGTCTCTTTGCAGCTTGGCGATGTTTACGGAGCGCATGAAATAGTTTCAAAACTTTCCGAGGACGCTCTTTCAGAAAAATCTCGCGCGTGGTTTTATGTCGCGAGAGGGTCTATTTTGTTTAACGAAGGCAATTTCCGCAGTGCGTCAGACGATTTTTCAGCGGCAAAAAAGCTGGCTAAATCCGAAGTTGTCAAGCGCGAGGCGGACGCCCTCATAAACTTGTGCAGGATGTCGGAGGACATGGGGGTAAAAGACTTGGAGACGCTCGCTTCGGAATTGTCTTTAAAGACCAGCCTTTTCATGGGAACGAATGCGGGCGTGCAGTTTGCCAAGCAGTACGCCCTTTTGCTTGGCAGGCTGAACCGCAGGCAGGACGCCTTGTCTGTCGTAGAAAATGCCTTGAATATCGCTCTCATGCCCGATATTGATAGAGACGAGTTGCAGTTGATTTCGTCTTCCATAGAGCCTTCGCAGGAAAGAAAGCGCGCTCTTTTAAGCACTCTTTTAAAGACCACGAAGTCTCCCGCGGTAACCGAACAGGCGATATATCTTTTGCGCGCGTCTTTCGGCGATGATTCGCAGTCTTATGCGGATATGCTAAACGATGTTTTAAAATCCGGTTCCCCTCTTATTTTGGACAGAATTTTGCTCGAGCTTTCCTACATTGCAATCGGCAGAAACGATTTTGAAAACGCCGCAAAGTTTGCAGACGCCCTATTGCGCGACTATCCCGCTTCCGCATTCAAAGTGAACGCCTTTGGCGCGCTTGCGTGGTCTGCTTTCGCTTCGGGGGAAAACAAGAAGCCCGAATACAGGCAGGCGGCGCGTTATCTGCTTGAAATGTCCGGACTTGAAAAAAATCCCAAGATGTCGGACTTCATACGCTTCATTGCCGCAGACTGCTATTTTTTGGAGGGCGACTTTGATACGGCGGGGGCGATGTACAAGGCTCTGATTGAATCGAACTTGTCTGAGCGGTGGAAAGGCGGGGCGTTTGCCCGCGCGGCGGAGTCGTTTTTGAATTTGGGCGATATTGAAAGCGCGGTTTTGCTCGCCGACTCCTCGTATTCGCGTTTGGCATTAAATCCCGACGACGTTTGGCGCACGGAATGGTCCATTTCTTCTATGTTCCGCAAAAACGGCAAGGCAAAAGAGGCGGGCAGGAGAGTTGAGCATCTTTTAAATACCGTCATAAACCGAGATGCCAACCAGGATTTGCGCGCAAAAATGCTTTGGCTTGAAGCGCGCCTTGCGGAAGAGTCGGGGGATTTTGGCAAGAGTTTGGATTTGTCGGAAAACATTTTGTCGATGTTGAAACTCGGAACATTGAAGCCTTCCGCCGAAACCGCAAACATGATAGCTTCCAACGCAATGCTTATAAAAGCCCGCTCTCTTGCCGCGCTTGGCAGGCTTGACGGCAATGGTGGAGCTTTTGACGCCTACGAAAAACTGCGCGGAGAATATCCCGATTCTGACGCGGCGCAGATTTCCTATTTGTATGAAGCCAGAAATTTTGCCCTGCGCGGTGCTTATGCACAGGCTCTGCAGCATTGCAAAACTCTTGCCGATACTTTCCCCGACGGGAAATATGCCGATGTCGCGCTCTATGACGCCGCGTCTTATTCGCGTCGCCTCGGACTTGAAAGCGACTACAAAGAAGCTTTGATTTTGCTTTCGCGCCTCGTTGAAAAATATCCGAAGTCTCCTAAAGTCTTTTACGCGAAAATCGCGCAGGCTGAAATTCTGAGGCTTATGAGCGACTTCGCAAACGCCGCGGCGATGTACCGAAACATAATTTCCGAATTTGAAAGCCATCCGCAAATAAAAATCGCAAACATGGGGCTTGGCGACTGCATGTTGGCGCAAACGGGGCACGAGTCGGACGCCGCGATGATGTTTGAGCGAATTTACTCGATGCCCGACATCCCTGCGGGTGCGAAAGCGGAAGCGGCTTTTAAATGGGGCTTTGCATTCGAGCGCATGGGCAGGTTTAGGGAAGCGGCTGAAATATGGTGGATTTCGGCGAACAAATTTTTAAGCGGAGGACAGAGCGGGCAAGGTTTGGGCGTAGAGTTTGGGCCCAATGAACGCTATTGGATTGCCCGCACTCTTTTGGAGCTTGCCAAGACATTCGAGAGGCTCGGCGAAAAATCTTCCGCAGTGTCGGCTTACGAGCTTATTGTAAGCCATAATCTGCCAGGCGTGCAAAACGCAAGGCAAAAACTTTTAAACATCAAAGACAAATAGAACATGGAAAAACTCCTCAATATCTTTTACGCGGGCGGGCCGATGATGGTTCCGATAGTGCTTTCGGCATTTGTCGTCGCGCTCCTTTTTTTAGAGAGATTTTTGTATTTGCACAAGGGGCAGATTAAGGCTGTTGATTTCGTTGATGGGCTTAAAAATTCGCTAAAAGACGGCAGGCTTACCGAGGCACTCACCATTTGCGAGGAAACTCCGTGCCCCGTTTCCCGCGTGGTAAAAGCGGCGCTATTAACTTGCGAAAGCGGCAGAACCGTGATTGTCGATTCCGTAAGGGCGGCGGCTCTCTTGGAGCTTCCGATGCTCCAACGCAGAATATCAAGTATTATGCTTATTGCAAAAATCGCGCCGCTCATGGGAATGATAGGCACTGTTCTTGCGCTCTTGCAGATTTTTAACAAAATATCCGAAACGGGGTCTTATTTTACCGTTGATATTTTTTCGGCGCAAATTTACAACGCGTTGGTTTCTACGGTGGCGGGGCTTTTGCTCTGCCTTACTGCCTGGGTTATGTACGCGCTTTTGCTTGGCAGGGTGAGGGCAATCGCCCACGACATCGACTGGGCGGCAAACGAAATGGTTTTGTTTATTGAAAAAGGCATGCCCGAAAACGAGGGTTTGCGGCTTTTGGAGAAGAGCGAAAATGGCGACGGAACCGATTGACATCCTTTCAAAAGTCCACAAAGACGGCTTTACTCTGAGCGTCTTTGCGATTTTTGACGTGCTTTTGATAGCGTTGATGTTCTTTACGCTGTCTTCAAAATACATATTGGCATCTGGAATTTCCGTGGACTTAAATTCTGAAATAAACTTGCCCGAAGTCCCTAAAAATTCAATGGTAGGGGCTTTTGCGGAAGATTCTATAAGCGTCCTTAACATACGCGGAAGCGGAATGATTTTCTTTGGCGGAAAAGTTTTCAATGAAGAGGCTTTCGCAAGGGAAATAAAAAACTACAAGCCGCGCGGGGAGATTTTGCTTATCAAGACCGACGCAGGTGTTTCAGGGCAGACTCTCTTAAACATATCGGTGCTTGCAAAGGAAGCGGGATTTAAATCAATACAAATTGCGGCGAAATCGAAGTGAAGAATTTTTTTGCATCTTGTTTTTCCGAAGAGCGGCTCAAAATCGCGGGCTGGCTTTTTTTGCCGTTTATTGTTCTTCTTTTGCTTTTTCCGAAAACAGACATTTCTTTGCCGAAACCCGAAAATAAAGTTTCGGCAATTTCCGTTTACGACGAAAATTCCGTGAGGGAAAATCTTTTTGAAATAACCCTGCTTGGCGATTCCTCACCGCTGTTCCTTCCCACAAGCTTGAATTTCGGAGTTCCGGAGTTCGATTTGCCGCAGTCGGGAAGCAAATTGGCAAACACAAAAAAAGAAAGCCCCATGGAGGCGATGAAAACTTTTGAAGTCTCCTTTTCACTTAGGGGCGGATACGAAATTCCGACAGGGTTTTTCTTGAAGAATTTGTCATTTTCAAACTTTATGAGGTCCGATTTAAAGCCTGTGGACACCGCGCGCAATCCGGGCGCGCTGATGACTATTGTTTCGGCAAATACAGGGGAAATCGTGTATTCTTCGCATATTGACATCGGGGTTGATTCAGACGGCGCGCTTTGGTCTCCCGTAAAGATGACTCTTGCTGTCGCGGAAGACGGCTCAGTAAGCCCCCCTCTCATAACTTCTGTTTCGGGTATTGAGGAATTGGATTTTGCCTTTGAAAATTATCTGAAAAACAATCTAAATAAAATCCTTTGGAAAAAAGACGAAAAAGGGGGCTTTTACGAGGTTATATTTTCCCCGTAAATACCGTCGTCATATTTGTAATTTGTAGCTTTTTACGGCGTTTAAGGACTTGTCGAGATCGTATATTATAGGCTCTCCCGTTGGGATTTCAAGGTTTGCTATCGCGTCGTCCGATATTCCTTCAAGATATTTTATCAGCCCGCGCAAACTGTTGCCGTGCGCGACAACAAGGGCGTTTCTGCCCGAAAGCAGGACGGGGGCAATGTTGTCCTGCCAATAGGGAATGACTCTGAAAATGGCATCTTTTAGCGATTCTCCGAGGGGAAGGGCGCGGGGGTCGATGTTTTTGTATTTTATGTCAAAACGCGGATTTCGCTTATCATCTTTGTTAAGTGCGGGCGGGCATACATCGTAGCTTCTTCTCCAGATTTTTACTTGTTTTGCGCCGTATTTTTCGGCAGTCTCGTCTTTGTTCAAGCCCTGCAATGCACCATAGTGGCGTTCGTTTAGCCTCCAGCTTCGATTTTCTTTTATCCAGCACGACGAGCAGGCTTCCTGTAAAATATGCAGGGTTTTTATTGCGCGCGAAAGTAGTGAAGTAAACGCGGCGTCAAAAACAATGCCTTCCTTTACCAGCGCCTTCCCCGCGCGCAGAGCTTCGTCTTCTCCGAGGGGAGTCAGGGGAACGTCAGTCCATCCCGTAAATCGGTTTTCCAAATTCCATTGGCTTTGCCCGTGCCTTATTAAGATTAATTTTGCCATAAATGCCTTTGGTTGTTTCAATAATAAAATTATCGGCAATATTTGTAAAAAATTTTAAAAAAAATACTTGCTTTTGAAACGGATATGGGTAAATTCAAAATCTTTCTTTTAAACGCTCAGGTGGTGAAATTGGTAGACACGTACGTTTGAGGGGCGTATGCCGAAAGGCTTACGGGTTCAAGTCCCGTCCTGAGCACCATTTTTAAGCCCGCAATTTTACAAAGATTGCGGGCTTTTTTGTTTGTGTTTACAAGGATTGTAGCCGATTTGACTGTTCGCATAGCGTCCATACGGCGTCCGCAAAATATACTTTTTTTTAGCAAAATCCCTAGCACAACACTGCATCTTCTATTATTAAAAATATTTTATTATCTCTTAGTAAAGTCGCGTTCGATACATTAAAAAAGTTAACGCGGGGTGCGTTAACTTTTTTTGATGCTTTTTGAAAACTTCAAAAGTTTGTGAAGCGAACAAAAATAGGGCATGGATAGAAAATCCTAAAAGGTCTTCAAACAATTACTATCTGCCGAAATTATTGAATTTAGTTTGCAATTTGTTTTTGCAGGTCGGCATTGTATCTGTCGCCCACGATTTCTATTTTTGAAATTTTTTCTTCAAATTCAGACCATTCTGCGTCTTCCCATTTGAAGTTTAAGGCGGCAAGGTTTTCTTTTAAATGCGCCTCAACGGTTGTCCCGGGGATTGGCACAATGTAGGGCCGTTTATGCAAGAGCCAAGCGAGGGCGACTTGGGCGGGGCTTGCGCCTTTGGGCGAGCCGAACTCTTTCATCACTTCTATTATCGCGTAGTTTTTTTCATCGCTTCTGGGGTGAATCTCGGCAGGGTGTGGCGGTTGTCGTTTGCTTCGTAAAATTTGGTGTTTTCGTCCATCGTTCCCGCCAGATAGCCTCTGTTTAAAGGGCTGTACGGCACAAAGCCAATGCCAAGCTCTTCAAGCGTCGGGAAAATATTTTTTTCGGGGCTTTGCCACATCAAGTGGCATTCGCTTTGGATTGCTGTAATTGGCTGGACTGCGTGGGCTCTTCTTATTATTTCAGGGCTTACTTCGCAAAGGGCAAAATGCCTTATTTTGCCTTATTTGATAAGCTCTTTTACTGTTCCTGCAACATCCTCAATCGGAATTTTCGGGTTAAATCTGTGCTGGTAAAAAATATCAATGACATCTCTTTTCAGGCGCTTTAAAGACTATTCGCAGGCCTTTCTTATTTGTTTATGGGAACTGTTCAGTTCCCCATAGTAATATTTGCCATCAATAATTTTATGCCCGAACTTTGTCGTTACATTTATGTTTTTGTATTCGCATAAACCTTTGTCGGCAAGAATTTCATTTATGTACGGCCCGTAAACTTCTGCGGTGTCAAAAAGATTTACGCCATAGTCAATGCACTTATGCAAAAGCCTTATCATTTCTTTTTCGTCTTTTGCCTTGCCGCGGTTGTAATTCATGCCCATGCAGCCGAATCCGAGCGGCGCAACCTTCATTGCCGCGACTCCGTTCCGAGCGTCCTGTATTCAGACGACTATTTTTCTTCCTTCAAATCTTTGGCGTCGGCTTTGCCGAAAAATGGCTTTGCAAAAGCAAGCGCGCTAAAAAGCCCTGTCGTTTTTTTTTAATCCCTGCGACCGGTTTTAATGTATTGAAAATCTTTTCTTTATTTAAAAACTAAAATTTTTTTCTGACAACTTTTCAGGATATGGCGTTTATTCTTTTTAGCCATTTTTCGGCTTCTTTTTCTGCTTCTTTTACCGAGCCGCCTCTTATCGGCAGGGCTTCGAGAATTTCTGAATTGGGGCACAGTTTTTTTATGTCGCTTAAAGAACGTCCCATGCGGCTTCCTTCGTGCGTTATAAATGGCGCAATCTTCTTGCCTGATAGATTGTTTTCGCAAATGAATGTGCGAATGGGAGACGACACCGTTCCCCACCAGTTCGGGGAGCCGATTAGTATCATGTCGTAGTCCGAAATATTTGGAATTTTTGTTTTGATTGGCGGAGTATAGCCTGTGTCTGTTTCCTTCTTTGCGATATCGACGGTTTGCCTGTAAGAATCAGGGTATGGCTTTTCAGGCAGGATTTCCAAGATGTCGGCATTTGAAAGCCTTTTTATAGTGTTTGCCAAAACGCGGGTGTTTCCGCTCCAGGAGTAATAGACTATCAGCATTTTTTGACCTTTCTTTTCGGGGGGTTGGGCGCAGAGTTCCCTCATTGCAAAGAGGGCGGCGGGAAGGGTTGCCATAAATTTTTTTCTGTTCATTTTTCCTGTTTGTTCTTTAAAATAGTTTTATTTGTATGACTTTTGGTAGATTGAAACGCAGTCTGAAATTGAGAGCGGAATTCTGTCGCATTCAAAGAGAAAGCCCATTGCATCTTTTGCGTTTTTTGCGAACTTTTCAAACTCTTCGGGAGTTATGCCGTAATCGGACATTTTAAGATTTTCGACGCCGCATTCCTTTTGGAGTTTTTTCAGCGCGCGGATGAAGTCCATCGGCTCGTTTGCGTTTTTCATTCCCATTAGTTTTGCCATTTTTATGAAGCGTTCGGGGCAGGCGGATTTTTCTATCATGAAAGTAAAATACGCCTCGCTTATCATAATCAACCCCGCGCCGTGCGGAAGCTCTTGGTGGTATGCGCTCATTGCGTGTTCAAGCGAGTGTTCGCTCGTGCAGTGCCCCGTTGACATCATCATTCCCGTTAGCGAATTTCCGAACGAGACGTGTTCGCGGGCTTCGAGGTCTTTGCCGTCTTTCACTGCGCGGGGCAAATAGTTTGCGACATTTTCAATGGCAGTTGATGCGTACATGTCGCTTATTGGGTTTGCTCCTGATGCTACATAGCCTTCGATGCTGTGAAAAAGCGCGTCAAAGCCCTGATATGCCGTGAATTTTGGCGGAACGGAAAGCGTGAGTTCGGGATCCACAATAGATAAGACGGGGAAAAGGGATTCGTGGAAAACCGCCGTTTTCTCGTTTGTTTCGGGATTTGTTATCACTCCTCCCGCGTCAAGTTCGGATCCTGTTCCAGCGGTTGTCGAAATAGCGACAAGCGGAAGGGCGGAATTTTTGAAGGGCTTTTTCTTCCCTGTCCCAAATAATATGTAGTCCCATAGGTCTCCTTCGTTTGTCGCCATTATCGAAATCGCCTTTGAGGCGTCCATAACACTGCCTCCGCCGAGAGCTATGACGAAATCGCATGCGTTTTTCCTTGCGGCTTTTGCTCCCTCCATAACGGTTGGCTTCAGCGGATTGGGTTCGATTTTATCAAAGAGGGCAAATTCGATGCCAATAGCTTTAAGCTGGTTCTCGAGGTGTTCAAGATAGCCGTTTGCGCGGGTAGATTTGCCTTTTGAAATAACAATCAGGGCTTTTTTCCCCGGGAGTTTTTCATTTGCGATTTTTCCGAAGCTGCCGCTTCCGAATACGAATTTTGATGGTATGTGGTTTATAAAACCTTTCATTTCTTTTCCTTTTGTTTTTTTGTTTTTGAAAATATAATATCGGGTATTTTTGACACAAGGCGCGTTAAAAGCGCAACGAGGGCGGCTATAACAAGGTTTTCAAAAAAGAAAAGGGTTGCGCATCCTTCATGGAAATCGAACGAATATCCGAGAAAGAGCTTGCCTGTCATGTTGCGCTCAATCCAAGCCCATATTCCAAAAGGCAGAATTAAGAGCAATGCAATGCGTGCAATTTTTTCCGATAAAAATGCGCATCGGGGCATTCTTGCCAAAATCATATCCCAATGCAGCCCGATATGCGCGGAAACGCCAATCAGAAACCAGTAGGCGGAAACGGAATGAATTTGCCGAAGCTCCATTCCGTTAAAATAGTTTCCAAATCCGAAGATGTGCGCGGAGGCAAGAATTCCTGTCGAAAGAATAGTTGCCGCCAAAATCACAAGCGAGAAGTTTACCGCGGTGTTTAGCAATCTTTTGAAGTTAAACCTGCCTTTTAAAACGCCCTTGTGCCAGCGCAAGTTTAAAATATTGTGAATCAAAAACAAAATTGCGGCGAAAATCCCCGTCCATTCGTGCGTCAATCCCCCTGTAATCCTGAACGCAAGGGCTGTCAGGAGAATTGGAAACATTGCAATATCTATACAGATGCGCATCGTAAAATGTTCGGATTATTTCAATGCTTTAAGAATTTAACTTTCGCATTCTATCATCAAAACGGTAAAGAGTAAATACACGCAACGACCTAAAATCTGCCTAATCCTGCCGATTTGTGCTTGACCGAATATTCTTGAACTGTAATTTTTTCGTAAAAATTGTTTTTTGCGGCTTATGGGTATATCTAAAATAAATGCGTGTTTAAAAAAGGCGGCTTTAAAACGCCTTGGTGTTCCGGGATATAAAACCACTGAAATCGCGGGATTTTACATGAACAGGGTTGACGATGCCTCGCGCCGCGAAAAATGCTTTTATTCCCCCAAAATTATTTTGATGGTGCAGGGTGCTAAGAGGGCGGTCGTAGGCGGAGAAGAAACCGTGTATCATGAAAACCAGTGTCTTGTTTCGGGCATAGAAGTTCCCGGGACGAGCTACGTTATGGAGGCAAGCCCGCAAAAGCCGCTCATAACGCTTTCGGTAGATTTGGATATCGGAGTGGTTTCGCAAATGATTGCTGAAATGCCTCTTGAAAAAATAAGCGGTTCGGGGCTTTGCAAGGGGCTTGCGGTGGCGGACGCCGACGAGGGAATGCTGGGCGCGTTTTTGAGGCTTGTGGAGCTTTTGGACAAAGATGGTGAAAGGGACGTTTTGGCTCCTATTGTAATTCGCGAAATTTATTCGCGCGTTCTGATAAGCCCAATGGGCAGGCATGTGCGCGAATTTTGCACGGTGGGAACCGAAAGTAACAGAATTTCCCGCGCGGTAAAATGGCTCAAAGAAAATTTCACAAAATCTTTCCAAGTAGAAGATTTGGCAAAGTATGTTAACATGGCGCCGACAACTTTCCACAGGCGGTTCAAAAAAATTACATCCACAAGCCCGATACAATATCAAAAAGCTCTGCGCCTTCACGAGGCAAAAAGGATTATGATAGCCGAAAGCGCGGGAATTGCCGAAGCCGCATATTCGGTCGGCTATGAAAGCCCGACCCAGTTCAGCAGGGAATATAAAAGGCTCTTCGGCGTCTCTCCAAAACAGGACATTTCAAAATAGGGCGCATCACGCCAGCTTTTTGGCAAGGGATATTGCGCTTGCCAAGCTTTTGCAGTCCGCCAGCCCTTTGCCCGCAATCCCGAAAGCCGTTCCGTGGTCGGGGCTTGTCCTGATAAATTTTAAGCCCATTGAAACGTTTACGGCGTTGTCGAAATCAACCGCCTTCAAGGGCGCAAGCCCCTGGTCGTGGTACATCGCAACCGCCGCGTCAAATTCACCTTTTAACATTCTGTTAAACACCGTGTCAGGGGGCAGGGCGGAGCTTAATCCCGAATATTTTTTTCGCAAAACATCGGCGAGCGGATTTATGACATCGCGCTCTTCGCTTCCCAGCATCCCGTCTTCGCCCGCGTGCGGATTTAATCCGCAAAGCGCAATGTTTGGGACGGCTTTTTCGCGTACTTTTTCGGCGAGAATTGCCGCGCATTCAACCGCGCGGGATATGTTTTCTTTTGAAATCGAACTCGGAACGTCTTTTAGAGGAATATGCCATGTCGCAAGAGCCACTATCATTTTTGAGCCTACAAAACTCATTACCGCGTTTCCACCCCATCTTTTTTGGAAAAATTCGGTCTGCCCTATGAAGTCAGGGCATACTTGCGCCATGCAAATTTTGCTTACGGGAGCCGTTGCAACCGAGGAATATCTGCCTTCAAGGCATCCTTTGGCGGCAAATTCCATGGCGTCCAACGCAAGCTGCGCGCCTTCTTTGCAGGGCTTGCCAAACTTAAAGTCGGCATTTGTCTTGATTTCAAATTTTCCGACACAGTCGGGCAGGGCGTCCAAAAATTTGGCATGCGCCAAGACTTCGACGCCTTTTGCATCTTCCGCATGGGTTTCCGCCCAAGACTTTATAATTTCAGGGCCTATTCCCGACGGGTCTCCTATTGTCAGGGCGATTTTTTTCATAAATCAGTCTTCGTTGCGCGAACGCGGGCGAACTATGCCTTTGCTGTTTTCATTTTCAAAAAAGAAACGCAGAAATGTTTTTCCCTCATTTGTCTTTGCAAGGCCCGAATCGAACGCCTCTTTTGCGTTTTTGCGGGGATTGCCGCCGCCATACACCAAGGCGTACAGCTTTTTTAACTCCGCTATGGCCTCTCTTGCGACTTTTCTTCGCATAAGCCCCACGAGATTGAACCCCGCAATGTTGTTGCGCGAAAGCGAGTTTACGAAAGGCGGGACATCCAAACTAAGCGCGGAATTTCCGCTTAGCATCACGCCTTCGCCAACCCTTATTTTCTGGTGAAGCATTACGCCGCCCGAAATGAAAGTGTCATTGCCTACTTCCACAAAACCGCCTGCCGCTGAAAAAGGAGCCATAATTACCCTGTCGCCGAAAACGCAGTCATGGCCTATGTGGGCATTCGCCATGATGAGGCAGTTTTTGCCGATTTTGGTTGAGGCGTTTTCTTTTGTTGCGCGGTGGATTGTCGCTCCTTCCCTTACAACCGAGCCGTCAGCAATTTCAACATAAGAAATTGTGGATTTATCGAAATGCAAATCCTGCGGAAGCCCCGCTATCGTTGTAAAAGAAGAAATCGTGCAGTTTGCGCCAATCTTTGCGCCCGAACATAAACGGGCATGAGGCTCTATGACAGACCCTGCGCCGACTTCCGCGCCGTTTTCAATAATCGCATACGCGCCGACTTCCGCCGTCGGATCGATTTTTGCGTTTTCGCCAATAATAGCAGTGGGATGAATGCTTGCCATATTTTAAATCTGTTTGAATATACAATACTCCCTTTGCCACAAATATAAAGCAAAAACTTTTGCGCGCCAAAAAACCGATTTTCCTCACAAAAAAGCCCGCCGAAATCGGCAGGCTCAAATTTTTATAAGGCGAACAAATCTTTACTTTAACTTGTGCCAAACATGAAGCGTAGTTTTAGTACATTCGCTTGCTATAGGAGTATTTTTTGAATAGATCAGAATCGAACAGTTCGAGCACTGGTAAGGCGTTTGCCCCGCCTCGCCCGCGCAAAACCACTGGTGAATGCGCGATTTTGAATTCGGGCAGCCGCCGACTTTCGGCTGCGATTTTGCGCAGACAATCGTGCCGCAAGACTTGCAAATGTAGTTTTTTTGCGCCGCCTTCAAAAACGCATGGCGATGCCTCCGCGCCCCAAGACGTACACGAGGAGCAAGTCCATATCACAAAGCACAACGCCCCGTAAATCAACCCCGCAACAGTGCTCATAAGTTTTGCCTTTTGAAATTATTTATTGCCAGGATCATACCCAAGTTCCTTTGCTTTTTTATAAAATTTTTGGCAAAAGTCTTTGTCCGGCTTTTCCGCGAATCTTTTATAATTTTCCCAAAAAAACGGCGGATTATTTTCATAATATTCCCCGATTTTCCACCATGCCAACGCCGATCCGTTTTCCGCCGCGATATAATACAGATAAAGTTTGAATATTTTTTCAAAAACAGGCTGAGGATCTCCTCTATATGAGCCATAACCGTTTTCTAGTTTGTAACATATTTGCTCAAAATCATATCTATTAAAATTTTTAAATCCGGGTTGTAATCCGTATTGCAATCTTAACGAATCTGTATGAAGATCATGTAATGCATAATTTTTTTCATCGGGCAATACATCTGCAAATTCCTTGTCGTTTTCCATCTTTCTTGCAAAATCGGCATTAAAAAATACTTTTTTAGATATTAATGCATTTTGTTGTTCTTCTGTAAGATTAACAAAATTTTTATACTCCAAAATCGCCGTCGGGCATTTGTCAATGATCGCCAAAAGCTCATCAAAAGATAATTTGTTGACGTCGTAAATTTTTAAAATCGGCAACAAGTTACCTTTTTGATATCCCCTATTTCTTCTTCTTTCATTATATTGGCGTATTTCCCTTTTGCTTTTAAATCTTCGCTTTGCATTTTCCGAAACTTTGCCGTCTGAGTTTATAATTTGGATTACGTCGGCATTATTCAAAGCCAAAATCTCTTCTTTGAAATATTCGCAAATTTCATCATCGTTTGCGTTTGCCGAAAAATAATCCTGCCATATCTCTTTTTTTACATATTTTTTTGCGCACTCTTTTGCGGCGGGATATTTAAATGCATAATCTAAAAGGAAGCGAAGGTCGTCGAATTTTTCAAAAGCCTTGTGCTCGTCCGCCTTCGCGAACAATTCGTTAAATGTTTTCCGCCCCTGCGCCAAAACATTTTCGCTTTCCCCATCCCCGCTTCTGCTTCGGGAAGTTTTATCTTCAAGCTTTCCTATTGCCTCATCAAAATCCGAAAAGAATTTTTTCCAATGATTTGTTTGAAGTTTTTCCCACAAGTTAAAAATTTCCACAGGCCGCAGCTGAACAAGCTCTTCTATCCACTCTTGTGAAGGCTTGTCCTTGTTTAGGCGGAAATATTCCTCGATTATTTTGTCTTTATATTCTCCGCTTGTGGCTTTCAGCCAGTCCTCTCTGCTGAACTGCTCAAACACGCCGCATTTTTTTGCGATTTCAACAATATCAAACGGCTTTTGCTCTTCTTTTTTGGCTTCGTCAGAGGCTTGCTTTTTGCCTTTTAGCAAACCCAGCAGTTTGTCTTCTTTGCCTGCCGCCGCATTTGAGTTCGCCGCGCGATTTAACGCGTCGAGCTTCTCTGCTTCGGACATATTTTCCATCTCGATTGCTGCAAGTTCCAGATCCCGATAGCTGTTTATTTTGCGCCCCGTAAGAATTTCGAGTAATTTTTTTGAGGCTTCAAAATCGCTGTTGGAATTTTGCACTTTTGCAAAAATTTCGACCCACTGATTTTTTGAAAGTTCCCTGCCCATATCGTGCTTTTCAAAAAGATAGGCAAAATTTTTGACATTATCCGACATTGCCGCTTTTATCGCCGCGCCCGAAACGGTTTTTATATCCACATTCTTTTTGAACAAATCGTACCCGCTTTCCTGCGAGGCAACAATCGCAAACCACTGCGAAAGAGAAATCTTTTTCCATGCGATGGCATAGGCGTACTTTTCCAAGATGCCATCGAAAACCGATTTGTCGCAGCGACTGAACAAATCCACAAACACGCTTTTGTCAAAAGATTTTATTGCGCCCTCGTTCAATTTGGAAATGGCGTAATCGGGAAACATTTCAAAAACAACGGCAAGCTCCGCGCCTGAAATTCCGCGATCTCTCGAATAAAAAGAACGACGATTCCCATCGAAGCGCGACTGGAATTTCGCGATTATATTTTCCATCTCCGCCGCGTCGTCGACGTCGATTCTTCCAAGCTTGAAAATCTCGTTACGCAAATTCGAAACCGTGATGTACAATTTATAGAGATCCTTGTCCGTAAAAATATCAAACGAAGCGACCTCCTTAAAATACGGCACAAATTCAGGTTTTTTCGAAAGAATGTCATACCAATTTTCTGAATTGAAATTTTTAAAGATTCCTTTATGTTTTGCGATTTCCAAAAATTTCGGATCCTCTTCGGAAATCAATATGGAAATCCACTGATCCGCCGACAAACAGTCGAACAACTTGCGCTCTTGGGCGTACTCCAAAAATTTGCCGTCTTCTTTTATCATCTGCATCCAGGCGGGCAAATCAAAATGCTTCCAGCCGTCAAGCTTGTCGCACTTATCTTTTAAATAAGGCTTTTTTGTCGAAAGAGCGTACTGCCAGTCTTTGGCGGAAAAATTCTTCCAAATGTCGAGCTCGTCGGCTTTTTTCATAAACGACTCGTTTTCGGAGAGCAATGATATCCAGTTGCTGTTTGACATTTTAGCCCAACCGCCGAATTTTTCGCACTGCTTTTCAAAGCGCGGCTCTTGGGCAATGAGCCTCGACCAGTCCCATCCGGTGAACTTTTCAAAGCCGCCTGCTTTCTCGCATTTTTTGGCGTCCTGAGGAAACATTATAAGAAAATTGGGCCAATCGATAGTGCTCCAATCGCCCGTTTTTTGGGCTTTTTCGCGGATTTTTATCCCCTCTTCAAGCCACGCCCTTTCAACGTGCGTAAGATCATTGTTGTCGAGCCTCCACTTTTTAGAGCCGCTCTCTCCGCAGCCCGCAAGCATCGCACACAGCCCCGCAGCCATAATGCATACTATAACTCTTATCTTTTCCATGATTTTAATTGTTTTTTGAATGTTTTTTTTAATCTCTATTTAAATCTAAATTTCAGATTAAAATTGAAAAACCTGTCAATCTTAAAAATTGATTCGCATTTAAATTTCAATTTGAATCTGTATTTAATTTATGCAAAATTACCTTTATACGGAATTCATTGAAGCCTGTAATAAGTCGGGAGTTGCGCCGTCGTCGTGGGCGGAGCAGAATGGTCTCAACAAGACCATGCCGACGAATTTAAAGCAAGGCGTTCGCCCTTCTACTGAGACTTTGAAAAAACTTTTAAACGAGTGGGATAACGATGAATTTGGCGTAAAAATTTTAAACGCGTATTTGAAAGATGAAATTGAGCGCGTAGGTTGCAACTTGGACGTAATTGAGCCTATAATTAAGGGCAGGCACTCAACTTCAACTCTTGACGACGATCTAAAAATTGTCGCCGAATTTTTGCAGAGAAGACCCATGCGCGAATCCATACACATGCTTTCTCAAATTTTGAAATCAGTTCCCAAAAAAGACTGATTTTAACGCATTCTTTTTATCATATATTAAAATTTGTCCTTTAAGCAGTTTTTTTGCAGATTTTTTTATAAAACGAAAATTTCAGCTACGCCGTTTGCAAAATGCAAGCGGCTTTTTTTGTCTCTTATTGATTAAGGTGTTTTTTTTGTTTAAGATAAACTTTGTTTTTGTCGTTTAGTAGTTTATGGTTTTTATTTTGGATTTTTTTGAATGGGCTTTTTGGAAAAAAACTTATTTTATTTGACAAATTGCGGGGGCGGTGCGAATATCATATACTAAAAATGGCGCACTTTATCGATTATTTTAAGATAAAATTTATTCGCAATTTGCTTCGGCTTGGTTGCATTTCATCGTTATTTTTTGCGTCTAACGGAGCATATGCCTCTGCGTCTTTGAAGCCCGATGTCATGTTCAGGGTTTGGGGAATGCCCATAACAAATTCAATGCTTACGGCGGCGGCTTTTTGTATTTTCATCGCTTTGTTTTTCAGGTTCGTGTTGCTGAAAGGTGGCGCGAAAGAAGTCCCGTCAAAGGGGCAGGTTATCGTTGAAACTTTGATTGACGCAATAGGCAATGTTTTATCCCCCATCATGGGAAAGCGCGCCTACAAGGGGGCGGCTCCTTATTTAATATGTCTTTTTACGTTCATTTTGGCGATGAATTTGGGCGGGCTTTTGCCGGGCGTAGGCTCTGTCGGGGAGGAAAAAACTCAAATAGTTTCCGCCGAAGATGCGCCAAAGTATGAAGCGCAGGGTTTTCATATTGAGCATATGGAAAGCGGAGAGTTGAAGGCTGAAAAGTTTTCGCCTTTCATCCGCCCCGCGCATACCGACTTAAACATGACGCTTGCGCTTTCTCTCATTTCGTTTTTCCTCTTCTTTTATTTTGTAAAGAAGTATGCGGGTTTTGGCGCGCTCTATCACGACTGGTTCGGCAACAAGGCAAACAAAAGCGAAGTTCCCGCCCTCATGTATTACATGCTGTTTCCCATATTTTTTGCGGTCGGGTTTATCGAAGTGATTTCCGCATGCGTGCGTCCGATATCGCTTTCTTTTAGGTTGTTTGGCAATGTTTTTGGCGGTGAAACCCTATTGGAAGCCATGCACTCGATGGCTTGGAGCGGGGGCGCGATGCAGTTTATCTCGTGGATTGTGCCTCTGCCGTTCTACTTCTTGGAGCTTTTGGTGGCATGCGTGCAGGCCTTCGTATTCACTCTTCTTACAGCCCTTTACATAGGGCTTATCACAAACCACGGCGAAGACCATGACGCCCATCCGAGCGGGGAAACTTTGAAACTCGAACATTCTGAGGCGTTGGGGCAGACTTTAAGCGAGAAATAAAACATTAAACATTTAACATCACGAAAGGTAAAAAAATGACAGAATTATTGGCAGAAGTTGTAAATAGCGGTGTAACGGGCAACATACACGTTGCGATAGCCTGCTTGGGCGCGGCTTTGGGCGTAGGCTTTATCGGCGCGAAGGGCGCGGAAGCTGTCGGGCGCAATCCGGGTGCGTTTACAAACATAATGATTTTCGGCATTCTTGCAATGGCGATGGCTGAAGCTATCGTGTTCTACGCAATATTTCTTGCAAAGTAATAAGCGTATTTTATGAACGCGTTATTTGCAGCAGGCGGAGACAGTCTGTCGTTCCTTTCCCAATTCGGGGTGGAATGGGATATTTTGATATCCCAGGGGCTGATGTTTGTGATATTGGCGGCAATCCTCTACAAATTCGTGTTTAAGCCTGTAATGAAAACAGCCGACGCCCGCCAAAAGAAAATCGAGCAGGGCGTTCAAGATGCCATGGAAGCGCAGCGACGCCTCCTCGAATGCGAGAAGCAGTGTTCGCAAAAGATTGCGGCGGCGGCGCAGGAGGCTTCCGAAATAATTGCAAAAACAAAAAACGACGCGAAAGCGATGCTCGAAAAGGCAAGCGCGGAAGCTTCGCAAAAATCGCTTGAAGCAATCGAAAAGGCGAAAGGCGAGATTGCCTCGGAGCGCGAAAAGATGAAATCCGAATTGAAGGCTGAGCTTTCCGCGCTGGTTGTCAAAACCGCCGAAAGCGTCTTGAAAGAGGAGCTTGACGCGGAGGCAAAATCGAGAATTGCCAAAAAATCGGCTGAAAAATTAGAAAAATAGATGACTGTTAGGGATTTGGCAGGACGCTTGGTTTCGCTTTCGGAAGATTCCGAAGGGCGCATATCTTTGGAAAGGGTAAACGCCGTTTTGGAATTTGTGGAAACTGAAATTCCCGAAGCGAACAAAATGAAGCTTTTGCGCGAATACAAGAGGCGCATGGGCGTTAGGATTGAGTCCGACAAAGCCGTCGTTGAATTTGCGGGAGAGCTTGGAGATTCGGAAAAGGGCAAAATCGCGGCTTTTATACTTTCAAAAAATCCAAAATCCGTTCCCGAATTTGTCGAAAACGAAAATCTGATAGCGGGGCTTAAAATCACGGTGGGCGATGCCGTTTACGAAAATTCCCTTAAAATGAAGCTTGAAGACCTTGCAAAGTCTTTGGGGGCAAAACTTTAAACAAAAGCCAAATGAACGAGATACTAAAAGACATTGAAGCGCACATTAAGCGCATTGAAAACGACTCCAAAAAAAGCAGCATAGGCACGATTATTTCCGTTGCCGACGGCGTTGCGAGAGTGAGCGGCTTGCGCGAGGCGATGTATAACGAAATGATTGCCTTTGAGGGCGGCGTTTACGGCATCGCGCTGAATTTGGGCGAGGACGAAGTGTCGTGCGTCCTGATGGGCGACGTGTCCCACATAAAAGAGGGGCAGACCGCGCAGACGACGGGCAAATTGTTGAGTGTGCCTGTCGGCATGGGGCTTCTTGGCAGGGTTGTCGATGTGCTTGGAAATCCTCTCGACGGCAAGGGCGCAATCGAAAGTGTCGCGACGTATCCCGTTGAAAAAATAGCTCCGGGCATCTTGCCGAGAAAGAGCGTTGACCAGCCTTTGCAAACGGGCATTTTGGCGGTGGACTCCATGATTCCAATCGGCAGGGGACAGCGCGAGCTGATAATCGGCGACAGGGGAACGGGCAAGACTTCCGTTGCGATAGACACCATAATAAACCAGGCGCGCTTAAACGAAGAAGGCAAGAATAAGCCCGATTTCAGACCTGTCTATTCAATTTATGTCGCAATAGGTCAAAAAAATTCTAAAATTGCCCGCACAATCCAGCTTTTGGAAGAAAAGAATGCGTTAAAATACACAATCGTGGTTGCGGCTTCGGCGGCAGAAAACGCTTCGAGCCTTTACATCGCCCCGTATGCGGGTTGCGCAATGGGCGAATGGTTCATGGAAAATGGAATGGACGCTTTAATCGTTTATGACGACCTTTCAAAGCATGCGGCGGCTTACAGGCAGATTTCTTTAATCTTGAAACGCCCGTCAGGTCGTGAAGCGTATCCCGGCGACGTTTTTTATCTGCACTCTCGACTTTTGGAACGCGCGGCGCGCCTCAACAAGGAAAACGGCGGCGGTTCTCTCACCGCTCTTCCGATAATCGAAACGCAGGCGGGCGATATTTCAGCTTACATTCCCACAAACGTGATTTCAATCACCGACGGGCAGATTTTCCTTGAAACGGACTTGTTCAACCAGGGCGTCCGCCCCGCTATTGCGGTCGGGGTTTCGGTTTCGCGCGTTGGTTCTGCGGCGCAGCTTAAAGCCTTGAAACAGGTTTCTTCGACATTGAAGGGCGAATATTCCCAGTACAAGGAATTGGCGGCTTTTGCCCAGTTCGGCTCGGACTTGGACGCGCGCACAAAGGAAATCATCGGCAGGGGCGACAGGCTTGTCGAGCTTTTGAAGCAGAACAACAATTCGCCGCTTTCTCTTGGAATGGAAATCGCAATCCTTTACGCCTATCAAAACAATTTCTTGGACGATATCCCCGTTAAGAAAATCATGGAGGCGGTTCAAAGTTTCAAAAACTATTTTGAGGCGAGATTTGCGGGGCTTTTGGAAGATGTCGTTGCAAACAAAATGTTAAGCGACGAATTGAAGTCGAAGCTTGGCGGAGCTTGTGCCGAGTGGAGAAAATCTTTTAACTAAGCGGAGCTTAAAACGTGAAGGGAATGCGCGAAATAAGAAGCCGAATCAAGGCTGTGAAAAGCACGGGGCAGATAACCCGCGCAATGCAGCTTGTTGCGGCTTCAAAAATGAAAAAGGCGCAGACGCGTGCGGCGTCGGGCAGGGATTATACTTTGCTTTTGATGGATTTGATAGATATTTTGGATCCTCATTTGACGGCGAAGTTTCAGGAGCTTTTCGGCGTCAGGAAAAATCAAGACCGCCGCTTGATAATAGTTTTTTCAACCGACAAGGGCTTATGCGGGGTTTTGAACACAAATTTGTTTAAGCGCATATCCGCCCTTGAAGGCGACTGCGAGTTTATTGCAGTGGGCGCAAAGGCGGCAAGGTTTATAAGCGCGACGGGTCGCAAACTTTTGGCGCAGTTCAAAATTTCAGACAACATCTCTTTTTCCGAAATCCGCCCGATTGTCGAGCTTGCCGTTTCCGAATACAGGGAAAACCGCGTCGGCACAATCGAAGTTCTCTATCCCGCTTTCATAAACACGATTAAGCAGGAGCCTGAGCTTGTAAAAATACTTCCAATCGACGACTTGGATAACTTCATCGACCGAATGCGCGTAAAGTACAAGGCGGATTTGGCAGACAGGAAGACAGATGCAAGGGAAATACAGTTTGAGCCGTCTTTGGGCGAGCTTATGTACGAGCTTCCGCTCTACTACATAAAAAACATCGTTTACCATATGGCACTCGACGCAAAGGCTTCGGAGCAAAGCGCGCGAATGGTCGCGATGAAGGGCGCAAGCGACAATGCGGAATCTTTGATGGCGGCTCTCACTTTGGAGTACAACAAGGCGCGCCAAACCGCCATTACAACTGAAATTACGGAAATCGCCGCGGCTTCGGCAATTTCTCAACAATGAATTTAAGGAAATAAAAATGAGCGACTCTATAGGAATTATAACGCAAGTCATGGGGGCGGTTGTGGATGTTAAGTTCGATTGCAATCCGCTGCCTGAAATCTATACCGCGCTGAATGCAAAAATGAATGTTGAAGGCGTTGAAAAGAGCGTTGTTCTGGAAATCCAGCAGCACTTGGGCGACGGCGTCATGCGTTGCGTTGCAATGGGTTCGACCGAAGGCTTGCGAAGGGGAGACAAGGCGGAAAATACAGGCTCTCCCATAAAAGTTCCCGTGGGGCGCGGAGTTTTGGGCAGAATTTTTAACGTTGTGGGAGATGCGGTTGACAATGCGGGAAAAATCGAAGTTTCCGAAAGAATGCCAATCCACCGCAAGGCTCCGAGTTTGTCGGAGCAAAGCACCAAGGCGGAAGTATTGGAAACGGGCATAAAGCCGATTGACTTGATATGCCCGTTTGTCAGGGGCGGCAAGGTAGGCGCGTTCGGCGGCGCGGGTGTCGGCAAGACGGTTGTCATTATGGAGCTTATCCACAACATTGCGCACGCGCATGGCGGCTTTTCGATTTTCGCGGGAGTCGGCGAACGCTCGAGAGAGGGCAACGACCTTTACCACGAAATGTCGGATTCGGGCGTCATTAACCAAAAAAATCTTTCCGAATCAAAGGTTGCGCTTGTTTACGGACAGATGAACGAGCCCCCCGGCGCGCGTATGCGCGTTGCTCTTTCTGCCCTTACAATGGCTGAGTATTTCCGCGACAAGGAAGGTCAGGACGTATTGCTTTTCATCGACAACATTTTCAGATTTTCGCAGGCGGGTTCGGAAGTCAGCGCGCTTTTGGGGCGTTCTCCTTCAGCAGTGGGCTACCAGCCGACTTTGGCTACTGAAATGGGCGAGCTTCAGGAGAGAATCACCTCCACCAAAAACGGCTCTATTACATCTTTCCAGGCGGTTTATGTTCCCGCTGACGACTTGACTGACCCGGCTCCTGCAAACACTTTCGCGCACTTGGACTCGACAATCGTGTTGGATAGGGCGATAGCTTCCTTGGGCATTTATCCCGCTGTTGACCCTCTTGCCTCCACTTCAAACGCCCTAACGCCCGACATCGTTGGCGAAGAGCATTTCAAGGTTGCGCGCGGCGTCCAGGAAGTCTTGCAAAAGTACAAAGACTTGCAGGACATCATCTCGATTTTGGGCATCGACGAGCTTTCAGACGAGGACAAGTTGACGGTTTTCCGCGCGAGAAAAATACAGAGGTTTTTGTCGCACCCGTTCCACGTTTCGGAAATCTTTAACGGCGTGCCCGGCACTTACGTTAAAATTGCCGACACCGTAAGGGGATTCAAAATGATTTTGGACGGCGAAGTTGACCATATCAACGAAAACGACTTCTATTTGAAAGGCAGGATAGAAGAAGTCTTGGAAGCGCACGAAAAATCACAAAAGAAATAGCATGTTGTACCTTGAAATAGTCACTCCAGAAGGAATAGCTTGGAAGAGTTCCGAAGTGGAGAGTGTGACATTGCCCACCCGCTCTGGAGAAATTCAGATTTTAAAGGGGCATATTCCGATTGTGACGATTATCGAGGCGGGCGAAATCCAAGTTGTGCGCGGCGGAAAGCAGGAGAGCCTTGCGGTTGACAAAGGGTACGCAAGATGTGTTTCAGACACGGTTTCAGTGCTTACCGAAGCCGCCATCGAAGTCGATAACATCGATTTGGAAAGTGTGGAAGAGGCGAAGGCGAGGGCGGTCGCGTCTCTTGAAAAATACAAGTCTTTGCGCGAGTCCGACCCTGAGGAAATCGAAAGGCTCGAATCCACAATAAGATTTGCAATCGCCCAGCAGCTTTCCAAAAACAGAAAACGCTAAAATGTGCGAAAACGCTGTTTCTGGCTTTGAAAAGAAGCCGTGTCGGTGTTATTTGCGCATTTTTTCGTGGTTTTTCAAAGTCTTGTTTAATGGAACTTTGCCGCACTTTATGCCGTGTCATTTTTTGCGCTATGTTATTTCATAAAATTAAATCAGAATATGCTTAAAATCGGAATAATGGGCGGAAGTTTCGACCCACCTCACAAGGCGCATTTGGAAATTGCAAATGCCGCATGCGAGGCGTTGGGGCTTTACGAAATTTTTTTTATACCCGCCTTTACCGCGCCGTTAAAGCCCAATCCGCACATCGCAAGTTTTGACGACAGGCTTGAAATGCTTAAAATCGCCCTTAAAAAATTCGGCAAAAAATACAGAATTTTGGAAATCGAAAAGGATCGCGGTGGCATCAGCTATTCGGTTGATACTGTCAAGCTTTTAAGGGAAAAGATAAAAGACGCGCAGTTTTTTTGGATTATTGGCACAGACCAGCTTTTGAGCCTCCATAAGTGGCACAACATTGAAGAGCTTGCAAGGCTTGCGTCTTTTGCCGTTGCCAAGCGCGGCGATGAAAAAATGGAAAACCATAATCTCCCAAACTATGCAAAAATAGAAGTTGTGCCTTTTGAGCCGATGGAAGTTTCGTCAACTGAAATCCGAGAAAATTTGAAAAAAGGAAATTTTGAAAATGATTTTGTTGACGAAAATGTCTTAAATTATATAAAAGAAAAGAAACTTTATATTTGATAATTTTTAATTATGCAAGAAGAAGACATCTTAAAAATTTTAACAGCCTGCCGCGACGCCCTCGAAGACAAAAAGGCAATCGACCTAAAAATCTTGGACGTAAGGGGCAAATCTCCGATAACAAACTATTTCATTTTGGCGACCGCCAATTCCGAGCCGCACATGAAGGCTCTTGCGGCATCGCTTGATGCCGTGTTGAAGGAAAACGGCGTAGAGGCGGTCGGCAGGGACTATGCCGCGGGAAGCGGATGGATTGTTGTTGACGCGTTCGACTTTATGGCGCACATATTCCTTGAAGAACAGCGCGGGCAGTACAAGCTTGAAGCCCTTTGGAAAGATGCGGTTGAATTGAAACTTTAAAATGCTTTCAACCGTACATTCGGGCGCGCTTGTAGGCGTTGACGCCTTGCCTGTCGAAGTGGAAGTAAACTCGGGGGAAAAAGGGGAACCGCGCGTTTTTATGGTGGGGCTTCCCGACGCCGCAGTGAAAGAGTCGCAGGACAGGGTTTGCTCCGCTTTGGCAAACAGCGGCTTTGCGATGCCCCAAACACGCACCACGATAAATCTGGCGCCTGGCGACATTCGCAAGGAAGGCCCCATGTACGACCTGCCAATCGCGCTTGGATTGCTGGCGTCAACGGGCAGGATTGCGCCTGAAAAAATGAGCGGGTATGTCATTGCGGGCGAGCTTGCGCTATCGGGGCAAATAAGGAGCATTTACGGCGGTGTTTCGCTTGCTCTTCTTGCAAGAAAATTGAAGCGCGGTGTGATTTTGCCCCGCGAGTCCGCTTACGAAGCCGCGCTTGTGGAGGGAATTGAAGTAATCGCTGCCGACAGTCTTGTTGAAGTTGTGGATTTCCTAAACGGGAAAATCGAATTAAAGCCTGTCGCCCTTGAAGATTCCCCTTATTCAAGAAGGGCGGGCGAAAGTTATATGCCCGATTTTTCCGAAGTCAAGGGGCAGCTTCAAGTTAGAAGGGCGGTTGAAGTTGCGGTTGCGGGCGGGCATAATCTGCTCATGGTTGGCCCTCCGGGTTCCGGCAAGAGCATGATTGCAAAGAGAATACCCTCCATAATGCCAATGCCCACTCTCGAAGAATTTTTGGAAGTTTTGGGCATTTACTCCGCTGCGGGAATTTCAAGGGACGGCGAAAACAAATTTTTCAAGCGTCCGTTCCGCTCTCCGCACCACACAATCAGCGACGTTGGCTTGATAGGAGGCGGCTCTGTTCCAAAGCCCGGAGAAATTTCTCTTGCCCATAACGGTGTCTTGTTTTTGGACGAGCTTCCGGAATTTAAGCGCAGCGCGCTTGAAGTGATGCGCCAGCCTTTGGAGGACGGATATGTCAGCATATCGCGCTCTGCGGGCAAGGTGGAAATCCCGTGCAAGTTTATGCTTGTTGCGGCAATGAATCCATGCCCGTGCGGATATTACGGGGATAAACGCCATGCCTGCCATTGCACGCCTCTTCAGATACAGCGTTACCGCTCGAAAATATCGGGGCCTCTTCTTGACAGGATAGACATACATGTTGAAGCTCCCGCCATATCCTTGGACGAAATAGGCTCGTCTGCACAGGGGGAAAGCTCGGCGGAAATCAGAAAGAGAATTGATGCCGCCCGCAAGATACAATCGGAGCGTTTTGCCGATTCGGGCATACGCAACAATGCTTCAATGTCATCAAAGCATATAAAGGCGTATTGCTCTTTGGACGGCGACTTGCGTTCCATGCTTGCCTCGGCGATGGAAAGCCTAAACCTTTCTGCCCGTGCGTGGGACAGGATTATAAAAGTTTCAAGAACCATTGCCGACTTGGACAATTCCGAAAAAATTCAGCGCAGGCATTTGCTTGAAGCAATAAACTATCGTTCTCTCGACAGGCGTTAGCAAAATTTTCTCGCGTTTTGTGCGTTTTTTTTCGTAAAGTTTTTGTATGAGGATTTTTGGTTATATGAGAAAACTAAAACGCGCCGCTTTTCTTGCGCTTGCATTTTTGTTTCTGCTTTCGGGCGCAATATTTTATTTTATCGCAAGCGGGCTTGCCGACGAAGTTTTGGCTTGCGCGCGCGGCGGCAGGATAATCACTCTTTCCTCCGCGACGATTAAAAATTCAATGCCTGCCGACAAATGGGTAATTGCGACAATTCATGGCGAGATAGAGGATAAAATCGTTTTAAAGCGCGAGCTTATGCCTGATTTGGTTTTTTATTTGGAGCCTCTGCCCGCGTTTTACAACTACTATGTGCCTGTAAACGACGCGAGGTGGAAGATTGTTTATTCCGACGAAAAAAGAGACGGCAGAAGTTTTGAGTATGTAGATATATGGCTTCCTGAAATTCTTTTTGACGACACCGCGACGATAGTTGACATTTCAAAGCTTGGCTTTTCGTCTAAAAATTCAAAATTCACTCGTTTTGAATCGACTGCCGAAATGCTGCGCTCTCGCTTGGTTATGAATGTCGTTGACAATTACAGAAAGCGCGGAGGTTCGTTTGAAAATTTTGCGCTTGCGCGCTCCGCGGCGGAAAAAACTCTGGCGCAGTTTGCGAAAAACCGCCTTTTGGAACATGGAGTCAAAGTGTCCGACGAGGCTGTTTTCGGGTTTAATTGGTTAAAAAATCCGAGTGGGAATTTTGAAGAAAATGCTGATACAAGGAATAAGGAAAACTAATCCATGGAATGCTTGCGGGACATATGGCTTTCAATATGCGAGAACAAAGACGCAGTTTGGTCTTTCGGGGAGTTTGTGGCAATTTCAGCGGTTCTTTTAATCATTTTTGCCGTTTCGTTTTTGGGGTGCATTCTGCCTATGCTTCCCGGTGTGTTTCTCGCGTTTTGCGGAATTCTAATTTGGAAGCTTACAATAGGATTTTATTCCATGTCATGGCTTAGCGTATTTATATGCGCGGCTCTTGCGCTGTTTGCGCAAGTTTTGGATTTTTGGTTGCCGATAAAATACACTCCCACGAGGCAGGGGGCGCGTGGCGCGCTTTTCGGGGTGGTGTTCGGAATAGTTTTTTCTTTTGCCTTTCCGCCGCTTGCGCTTCTTGCAATATTTTTCTCTCCGCCTCTTTTTGCGTTTGTTTTCGAGAGGGCATGGGGCGATTCAAAAATGGCTTGGCGTTCGGGCAAAGGGGCTTTTTGGGGCACGCTTTTGGGCGTATTTGCAAAGTCGGCAATTATTTTTGTTATGATTTTAATTGCACTTTTGGACTCGTTTATAAATTAAAGCCTATTTTTTTGAAATTTGAATTTTTATGTTGCGGCGCATAAAAGTGGGAACGTCCAAATCTTCCTTGCCGTAAATGTTGCGCGCGGTGTCGTCAAAAAATCCGCGTTTCAAATCGACGTCCACGAAGTCGAATTCGCTCTGGTTTTGTTCGATATTTTTGTTGTGGCGTATCTTGCGTGGCTTTTTTTGCGCTTCTTTTGGCTTTTCCTCTTCCTCGGGCTCTTCAAACAGCTCTTCCGATACTTCAAGTCCGATAGCCGTAAGCTCTATGCGCTTTTGAAAAGACGGTTCGATGATTACTCCGAAGCTGACGTTTTCGCTGTTTGTGAATTTTGACGCCATTGAAATCAGGGTTTCTTTTAATTGCGCCATTTGCGTGTCGCTTCCCGCGCGCACTCCCACCAAAAGCTTGTCCGCTTTTTGGGCGGAAAATTTGGATTTCAGCGCGGGGAAAGATTCAAAGTTTTTTAACGCCTTTGAGACATAATTTGCGCCTTGCCCCGAGCCGAATGCGAATGCCGTTTTTGCGGGGGCAGGGGTTTGCAGGGTGTTTTTTAGCGAATTGAAATCGACATTTATAAATCCGCGTTCCGAGACGAGGTTTGAAATAGACCCCGTCGCCGCCCTGACGCAAAGGCTTGCCTTTTCAAATGCTGAAATTATGTTTGCCTGCGCGCTTTCTGCGAGCATCTCGTCGTTTGGCAGGGCTATTGCCGCATTGCATATTGCCCGCATTTTTTTGAATGCGTTTTCGGCCACTCTCGTCTTGCCTTGTCCCTCGAAGCTGAATGGAAGGGTGCAGAAAGCTATCACGCAAATACCTAAATCCCTCGCTATTTTTGCCGCAACGGGAGCGACCGCAGACCCTGTGCCGCCGCCCAATGACACTGTTATAAATAGAAGCTTTACATTTTCAAACGCCGCCTTTATCGCGTCCAAGTCGTCTTGCGCCGCGCGTTCTGCAAGAGATATGTCCCCGCCCGCGCCCATTGAGCGCGTTATTGATTTACCTATTAAAATTTTTTCTTCCGCCAAAGAGGCTTCGATTGATTTTGCGTCTGTGTTTATGGCAAGGCACGAGCCGCCGCATAGAGCGCCGCGCAAGTATTCGAGGGAGTTTACACCGCCTCCGCCGATACCAACCGCCTTTATGAAATTGCCAAAATTAGACATCGCTTAACGCTTTTTGAAAATGTTTGAAAATATTGAGCCGCCGCTTTTTTTGCCGCGCTTTTTCATGTCGCGGCTTGCCGCCGCCAAAAGCCCGAGAACCGTTGAATATTCGGGGGACGCCAAATTTGCAGGCACCCATTCCGCCGCGCGGGCGTTTCTTGTCTGGACTCCTAAAACCGTGCTTGCAAGCCCGCTCAAATCCTGCGTGCGCGACACTCCGCCTGTCAGCAGGACTTCCGAGACATTGCCGTTTGCAAAGTAGTCGGAAAGTTCTGCGCGAATATTGCTGAAAAGTTCTTCAAAGCGCAGGCATATTATTTTGTTTATCGATGCCAGTGGTATTATTTTATCGCCGATGCTTTTATCTCCGTTAAGCCAGACATCTCCGCGCAGTTCGTCTTCGGTGGGAATTATTTTTCCGTATTTCAGCTTGGTTTTGTTGGCGTTTTTCATGCTGAGCCTAAGCCCCAGAGAAAGGTCGTTTGTCACATGGTCTCCGCCGACGGGAATTGTTCCCGCCTGAAAAACTTTGCCGTTTTTAAAGAAAGCGTAGTCGGTTGCGCCGCAGCCTATGTCTATGCATAGCACGCCGTTTTCTCTTTGCAGGGGAGTCGTGCAGGCGAGGGCGGAGGCTATGCCGGAATGCAGAATTTCCTCTATTTCAAGATTTCCGAAAGTTTGCACGACGCTCATCGCGTTTAAAATCTTGTCCTTATTGGCGTACATCAGCCAGTATTCGGCTTCCAAGAGGCTGCCTTTCTGCCCTTCGGGATTTTTAACGTATTGACCGTCTATGTAGTATCCGCAACAAATTCGGTTTATGAAGCAGGCATCGGGTGGCAGAATTTTGCTTTTGGCGTCGTTTTTCGCGCGCTCTATGTCTTGCTTTGATATTGTGCCGTCTATTGCGCTTATGTTTGCGGAACCTGTCGAGCGGATTGCGGAAATTTGCGAGCCGCTGATTGCAAGATAGACAAAATCAACATCTGCGTTTCCTATTTCTTTTTGCGCCTCTTCAATGGCGGACTGCGCAAGCGAAGCCGCTTTCCCGAGGTCGATTATGTCCGCTTTTTTTACTCCCCCCGGCTTCCCCCTGCCGACGCTCAGCACGTTTATTTCGGACGAATTTAGCAATTCGCCCGCCACCGCCACCATTTTTGAGGTGCCTATTTCGAGTGCCAAAACTATCGGGTTGTTGTTCATTTGTTTTTGCGCAAGCTTACAATAGCCCTGCCTTTCAGGGCAAGATCGATTTTTTCTACATTCACTAAACCTTCTTCTTCAAAAAATCTCAAGATATATTCCAGTTTTTCCAACTGAAATTTTATGTTTTTTGCGTGGAACACTATTTTTACGTTTTCGGTTGTCGAAACTATCATGATTGGCAGGGTGATGCTTCCAAGCTCCCTTGCGTTTATCGTGCGCCAGGTTGAAAAATTTTTCGGCACGCGCAGGCGGGCTTCTTTTACAAGCTCGTCTATGCTTTCTGCATAGGGATAGGCGGCGAAGTGCGGACCTTTTTGAATTATGGGTATGCCCGTTATCCACGGGAGGTCGGCAGTTTCGGATTTTTTTATGCAGACAGGGCTGAATATGACGCCTTCTTTTGAAAGCATGTATTCCCTAACTTTGCGGTTTTGCGCAATGGCTACTCTTGCAGACGGAGAGTATTCCTTTATTTCAATGGAAATTTTGTCGGGGTAAATTTTGGCGACGTCCGCGCTTTTTATCTGCGATATTTTCAGCAGGTTGGACTGGATTTGCTTTACGTCTATTTGTGCGAGGTTTTGGGGCTTTGGCAAGTATCCGTGCTTTTTTGCCCAGATTTTTGAAATTTTGCCGTTGGTTTTATAAATTGTTTCTTTCAGTTCTTCGGTTGAGGGCGTAAGGAGTTTTTCAATCAGCCCGTTGTCGTAAACATAGAATGCCCCGAATGCGATTGCGCAAAAAGCGGCAAGCAAAAATATGCGCTTAAACCAAATGAAAACAAGTTTAAGCCGCGCCCGCCAGGTTGCGTTTTCGCGCTTTTTTGAGGAGGGTTTTAAATCCTGCCAAGACTGTGTTTTTTTTTGCGGCACTTATCTGTTTTTTCGGAAACGCATTATTGCGCCTTCAAGCATTTTTTTGCAAAGACCGTCGAAATCGTATCCCGCGCACGATGCGCTTTTGGGAAGGAGACTTGTGGGCGTCATTCCGGGCAGGGTGTTTATTTCAAGTACGATAAAATTTCCGCTTTCATCCATGAGGAAATCAACTCTTGAAAAATCCCTGCATCCGCAGACTGCGAATGCTTTTTCAGCCGCGCACTTCATATTCTCCGTTTCTTTTTCGGAAAGCTTTGCGGGAAACTCGTAGCGGGTTGCGCCTTTCGTGTATTTGCGCTTAAAGTCGTAAACGCCGCCTTCGGGGATAATTTCTACAATTCCTGCGGCTTTTCCGCCTATTACGCCGATTGAAAATTCCCTGCCTTTGAAAAAGCTTTCAAGCAACCACATTCCCTCCGAGATTTCAGAAAGCGCGGCTTCAAGCTCCGCTTTCCCGTTCAGTGTTTTAAGCCCGACGCTGCTTCCCTTGTCGGCGGGCTTTAAAATCAGGCGCTCTCCGAGCATCTCTGCCGCGGCGCAAGCGGAGGGTTTTTCTTTTGCGCTGAAAGCAATCCCTTTTGCAACGTTTAATCCCGCCGCGCCCATGAGGAATTTTGCCGCAGGCTTATTCATACATACCCTGCTTGCAATGCTGTTTGTTCCGGCATATGCAAATCCTGCGTCTTCAAGCTCTTTTTGCAGGGTCCCGTCTTCCCCGTATTCGCCGTGCATTACGGGAAACACTATGGTATTCTGCGAAGACAAGCCTTTGGGAAGCTCGTTTTTGTCGAGAGTGATGCAAACGGCGTCAAAATTTTTTTTGACGGATTCAAATACAAATTTTCCGCTTACAAGCGACACTTCCCTTTCCGAGGAAATCCCGCCCATGAGCACGGCAACTTTAAAATTTTCCATAATTTCAAAATAATTTTTTTGCGTAAAAATATATGTCTCCCGCGCCTATGAAAGCGGCGCAAAACTTGCTTTCGGCGTTTCGTTTAAATTCGTTTAAAATATGCCCGATGTCTTGAAAATTCGCAAGCATAAGATTGGAATTTGCGATATTTTTTTCAGAGCCGCTCTCATCGAAAGGCTCGCTTGCGGGATATACGGGAAGAATATAGATTTTATCCCCTTTGTCGGCGCGCGATTGCAGGATTTTTTGAAAGTCTTTCGCGAAGCGTTTTGTTCTGGAATATCGGTGCGGCTGGAAGAAAACCAGCTTCTTTTGCGGGGAATTTTTGTCGAGCCAGCTTAAAAATGCCGCAATTTCAGAGGGGTGGTGGGCATAGTCTGCCACTGCGAGAATTTCGCCGTCGTCTTTTAAAATTTCCTGCCGCCTGCCAACCCCCTTGAATTCTTCGAAAACCGAGAGGCTGAAATCACTTTCAAAGGCAAGGTTTAGGGCGCAAAGAGCCATAAGCTTGTCTGACATCATGAAGTCGTCTTTCGGGCATTTGACGAAAATAGTTTCTGCTTTTGCGGAGCCTGCCGCACGTTTTAAAAGCCCGTCGCCTTCGGGGATGACAATGTATTTTTTTGTCCGCGAAAAAAGGCGGGCAAACATTTCTTCAAGGCTTTTCAAGTCGGGGTAGGTGTCGGTATGGTCGAGGTCTCCGTTTAAAGCCACCGTGATTTCCGGCGAAAAATTTTCGATAGTCCCGTCGCTTTCGTCGAGTTCTGCCGCGAGAATTTTATTTTTTTCGCAGAATTTTTGCGGCGGAATTCCGTTTGGAATTGCCCCTGTTATGTAGCCCGCGTCGAGGTTGAGAGTTGATATTGCGTGCGAAATAAGCGAAGTCGTGGTGGTTTTCCCGTGGCTTCCGCAAACGCCGATAAGCCTTCGCTCTTTTGCGATTTCGGCAAGCGCGACGCCCCTTCTTAAAAACTTTTTGCAGGGTGCGTCTTTTAAGTTTTGTTCAACATATTTTAGTGCGCTTGTTATGATGAATTCGTCCGCGTCAAAATCAGGCTTTTTGCTTTCGCAAAACTTTACGCCTTTTTGCAGAAGCATACTTTTTACGGCGGGGTTTGGATTGTCGTCAAAGCCCGAAACCTCGCATCCTTCATCGCGCAAAAACATGGCAAGTGGCGCCATGCCCATGCCGCAAATTCCCCCCATGAAAATTTTCCGCCCCATAGCCTTATTTTAGTGCAAGCTCTTCAAGATCCGAAACAAATTTTGATATGCCGTTTAATTCGTCGAGTTTTTCCAGATTGCGGCGCATTTTTTCGCAAAGTTTTGGATTGCCGAAAAGCGCAAGCACTTCGGTTGAAAGGCTTGAAATGTTTTCTTGCAAAACGCAAATTCCTGCCCCGTTTTTTTCGACGTATCTTGCGTTTTCAAGCTGGTGGTTGTCCGCCGAAAACGGGAAGGGTACGAGTATTGGAATTGTTCTGCAGCGGGCAAATTCCGCTATCGACCCTGCGCCTGCGCGCGCGACCACGATTTTTGCCGCCGACATGGCTTCTGCCATGTTGTCGCAAAAGGCGATTGAGCGCAGATGCCTTTCAATTCCGTTTTTGTCCTTGCAGGTTCGGTTTTCTATTTGCGACTGGGAGGGGCCTGCAATGCAAAAGATGTCAATGCCTTCATGTGCGAGATGCTCAAAATTGTCTTTTGCCCATCTGTTCAATGCCGCCGCTCCCTGAGAGCCCCCGCAGACCAAAACTATGTTGGCTTCTTTCCCAAAACCGAACAGCTCCTTTGATTTTGCTTCGTCTTTTTTGAAAATTTCGGAGCGAATCGGGTAGCCCGCCTGCCTTACGACACCCGACTTGTTTTGCTCTATCCTGACTCCGTGCGGAAGGTAAACTCTTGTCGCTATAAAGCCGAAAAGCCTCACTGCCTTGCCCGGTTTTCGATTTGCTTCGTGCAAAACGAGCGGCTTTTTTGCAAGCCACGCCGCGATTGCAAGCCCCATCGAGTTGAAGCCTCCGAAGGCTATCGCAACATCCGCATTGTTTTCCATGAAGATTTTTTTGCAGCATTTTACCGCGCGGAATTGCGATATTAAAAATTTTAGGAATTTTATCGGGCTTGGCGAAAAGGGAAGTCCGGGAGTTTTTATGAACTTGAAATTTTTATACTTTGCAGAAAGGCGCGAATCTATTGCCTTTTCGCTTATTATGAAAGAGACGTCGTGCCCCTTGCTTGCGAGGGCTTCTCCTATTGCGATGCCCGGGGCGAGATGTCCTCCCGTGCCTCCGCAGGAAATCAAATATTTACTCATAATCAGTGACCTTTATTGGCTTTGGGGTATTCCATGAACGAATGCAGTTTATCAAAATTCCGCTGAAAAAGAACATCACGACGAGGTTTGAGCCTCCGTAGCTTAAAAAGGGCAACGATATGCCTTTTGTCGGCAAAAGCCCCATAACGACTCCCATGTTGAAAAGCGTTTGGATTATTATCATCAAAAGCGCGCCGAGGCATAGCAGATATTCAAACATGTTGGGGGCTTTTTTCAGATTTAAAATCGCCGCTATGAAAATTATGAAGAACAGGGTGAGGACTGTTGCAGTTCCAACAAATCCCCATTCTTCCGCGATATTCGCAAAAATGAAGTCGGTATGCGCTTCCGGCAGGAAGGAATACTGCTGCCTGCCTTCGCCAAGCCCGACACCGAGCCACTCTCCCGCGCCGAACGCGTAAATTGCCTGGGTCAGTTGGTATCCACCGCCGAGAGCTTCCTCTTCCCTGTGAAGGAACGCGAAAAGCCTCTCCATTCGGTTCGGATTTAAAGCTACAAGCGTTGAAACTGCCGCAACTCCGATGAGTACAAAAGGCGCGACGTGCCTTATTTTCACTCCCGCCATGAAAAGCATTAAGAAGGCAACCGCTCCGCAAAGCGCGGTTGTTCCGAAGTCAGGTTCTTTTATTATCGGAAGCAAAAATATTCCGATTAAAGCCGACGGAATAAAAACGCCTTTAAAAAACGACTTTATGTGGCGTTGAAAAATCTGCATGTACGCGCTAAGCCACAAAACAATCGCGGCTTTTGCCATGTCGCTCGGCTGGATTACATATCCGCCTATTTGAAGCCATCTGCGCGAGCCTTTAACTTCTCTGCCTATTCCCGGAATAAGCACGAGCACGAGCAAGACAAGAACTATTACAGCCGCAAATGGCGCGACTTTTTTCCAGAACTGCAAGGGCGCAAAACTTGTAAATATGCCTGCCGCGAGGGCGACGCACATCCAAACCAGCTGTTTTTCAACAAGCAAATAGGCGTTGCCGCGAATTTCTCCCGCACTTAAAAGCGAAATTATGCCGATTGCTGATAAAAGCACAACCGGCATAAGTACGGCAAGCCATGCGCTCGTTTTCTGCTGTCCCGATTTTAGTTCCGTTTCCGGCATCTATAATCGGATTTAAATTACAGTGACGGCAACTCTGCTTGAGGAGCCGGAGTGTTTACAGCGTCCGATGGAATTTCCGCAGGGGCTTCCGCTTGCTCTTCCGCAGGGGTTACCTGTGGCGCGTTGGAAGATGCGGGAATTGCGGGCGCGCTTGCAGAAGTTTCCGTTTTTACTTCAACAGGAGCGGTCGCCTGCGGCTTTTTGTCCTCAAATATCTTTTCGGAGTTTGCCGCCTTGTCTTTTATTATCAAAACTTTGCCGATTCTGATTTTGCGGGCGTCTTGAATGCCGTTTTGCTCCATTAGAGTTTTTAGGGGCACGCCGTATTTAATGGCAATTCCGCCGAGGGTGTCGCCACTTTTTACGGTGTGGGTAAGCTTGCCTTCATACTTCTTGGAGTCTTGTTTTGCAACTGCGGCGGTTTGTGCGACAGATTTTGTGTTTGTCGGTATTTTCAATTTCTTGCCGACGTTTATGGAAGTTTTTGACATTCCGTTTAATTCCATTATTGCCGCGACCGACGTGCGGTATTTCGAGGCGATTTTTGAGAGGTTGTCGCCTTTTTCCACAACGTATGTCACGACTTCCGCCGAAGAAGTTTCTTTTGAAAGAGGTGCAGATTTCGGTTCTTCAAATGCGGATTTTGATTTTGCCGACGCTGATTTTGCGGGGATTGAAATCTTCTGCCCCACTTTTATGACGGACTTGCGGTTCATTCCGTTTGCTTCCATCAAGATGGAAAGGTTGACGCCATGCTTTGCCGCAATTCCGCTTAAAGTATCGCCTTTCTTTACAATGTAAGTTGAAGAGGGCTGCAAATCCTCGTTCATCGCGACGGTTTTTTGCGTTTTTTTCGGCTCGATTTTTTCGCCTTTTGCCTTTTCTTCTTTTCCGCCGAGCATTTCGTCTTCAAGCGTCATCGGGCGCATGGGATTTTCTCTTAAATCTTCGCTTCCTTCCTGGCTTTGGGAATTGAGAATAGCAACTGAGTCGTCTTCCTTTACGGGCTGGATTTCAACATTTTCCTTGTTTACGTCGGTATTTGACTTGGTGACTTCCGGATTTGGTTCCGCGTTTTCAGTTGAAGATTTGCAACCCGGAACGAGAATTGTTGCTACGATTGCCAAGTGCAATGCGATTACGGCGATTGTTATAGGAGCTTTCATTATCTTTGTTTTTTAAATTTTTATTTTATGTTGTTGTGTTGAAATTCTTTTAGTTTAAACACTTCCGCGTCAAAAGCTCTGCCTCTTTCCGCGTAGTTTTTAAACATTCCGAAACTCGAAAAAGAGGGACTGAAAAGCACATTGCCCCCATTTTTTGATTTCTCGAATGCTATTTTTACGGCTTCTTCCAATGTTTGGCAAGTGAAAATACCGTTTTTGAGCGACTTTATTTCATTTTTTAAAATTTCGGCGGTTTGCCCGATAAGGCAGGCTCCGTCGGCACATTCGCGGACGGTTTGTGCAAGCTCTTTCAAGTCGCAGTTTTTGTTTTTTCCGCCGCCAATCCAAAATACTTTTTTGCCTTTAAGTTCGCGGAGCGCGGCTATTGCCGCGTGGGCGTTTGTGGCTTTTGAATCGTTCCAAAATCCAACTTTTCCGATTTCGGCGGTTTTCGCAAATCTGAACTTTGAAAGGGAGAAACTTTTTGCGGAGTTTTCCAAAATTTGCTCGTCGAGCGACCATACCTTCCAAAAAGCTTTCGCCATCGCGAAATTTTCAGATTGAATCGAATTGTCAAACGGGGGAGGGGGATTTTCGGCTTGCGATTTTTCGGCAATTTTAATGAACTCTGGGAGTTTTATGCCTTCCGACTTTGCGAAGTCATACACGGATTTTCCCGCAATGAAGATGTCTTTTTTCAGCATCTTTGCAAGATTTAGCTTCGCCAAAAAATATTCGCGCATGTCTTTATGCCAGTCCAGATGGTCGGGGGCGAAGTTCGTCCAGATATAGGCGTCGGGGTGGAGATATTTAAGGCGCATTGTCTGGAAAGAGCTAAGTTCCAAAACTGCCGTTCTCGTTTCGCATTCGCTTTCGACGAACTCGCAAAGGGGAGTGCCTATGTTCCCCGCGCTTATCGCATTAAATCCCGCATTATTCAAGGCGAGGGTTAGAAACGATGTAAGCGTTGTCTTGCCGTTTGTGCCGCTTATCGCGACTATTTTGCCCTTCCAGCATTTGCCCGCGATGTCGGGCTCTCCCAAAGTCGCGACGTTTGCGGCATTGGCGGCTTCAAAAAATTTGTTCGAGCTTTGAAAAGCGGGCGAATAAACCGCCAGACGGTGTTTTTTTGCCGCGTCGAAATCGAATTTTTTGTCGTTTGGATTGTCGGAGTAATAAACGCATTCGATGCCCGCTTTTGCGAACAGCTTTTCGACGGAGGCAGTGCTTGCGCCTCGCCCCCAAAGGGCGACTTTCTCCCCGCCTGCCAGCCGTTCGAGCGTTTTCTTTATTTCCCTCATTTTTTTAGCGCAATTTGAGTGTTGCAAGACCCGCAAGGGCAAATATCAGCGATAAAATCCAAAATCTTATGACAACCTGCGTTTCTTTCCATCCGCCTTCTTCAAAATGGTGGTGGATTGGCGATTTTCTGAAAATTCTCTTGCCTCCGGTCAGCTTGTAATACCTCGTTTGAATTATTACCGACATTGTTTCCATCACGAAAACTCCGCCAACCAAAATCAAAGTTATTGGCTGGTGGACCATAAACGCGATTACGCCGATAATTCCGCCAAGCCCGAGCGAGCCGGTATCTCCCATCCAAATGTATGCGGGATAGCAGTTGAACCATAAAAATGCCATTGCCGCGCCCAAAATAGTGCAGCACAATACAGCGAGTTCACCGCAGTTGGGAATGTAGCCTAGGGAAAGATATTCGGCGGCGATTTGGTTGCCCGTGACGTACGCAAAAATTCCGTATGCCAATACGACCGATATTGTGCAGCCCGTGGCAAGCCCGTCCAAGCCGTCTGTCAAGTTCAGGGCGTTGCTTGAAGATGAAATCACAAGCGCAAGGAAGGCGATTGCTACAATTATCGGCATAACCCACACGCAGGTTTTCACAAACGGCAGCCAAAGCTCCTGCATTGACTGGGCATAGGCGGGGTTTGTAAACAAAATCGCGCCCGCTGTTGCCGATGCTGTTATTTGCCAGAAAATTTTGGTTTTGCCTTTTATTCCGTTTGAATTGCCTTTTAAAAGTTTCAAGTAGTCGTCCGCAAAGCCCGTTGCTGTAAGAATTGCGTAAACCGACAGTGCGGCGACTACCATGGTGTTTATTTTGCACCACAAAAGGGCGGAAACCATCACTCCCGCAAAAATAATCAGCCCGCCCATGCACGGCGTGCCTTCTTTCCACGAGTGCAGTTCGGCGGTTTTCCCCATTATTTCGGCGTTGCGCTGGATTTGGAACGCTTTTTTTGCCCTGAAAAATCTTATTACGCGCGGAGCAAACGCAAATGCGATTAAAAACGCCGTAACTGCCGCCAATACGCAGCGAAAGGACAAATAGTTAAAAAGTCGGAAAGGCCCCCAAACGCTTTCCAAGTTTGAAATATAATGCAGCATGTCTTTTGGCTTTCGGTAGTTTTAAAATCTGTCTTCAAGGCTTTCTGATTTTTCTTCATCGTCAGATTCTTCTTCCGAATAATCGTTTTCGATGTCTTCGTCCTCAAAATTTTCCTCTTCAAATTCGTTGAAATTTTCGTCTTCCTCGTCGTTTTCTTCCTGAATTTCTCCGGTTTCTTCCTCGGGAATTTCGCTTTCAGAAGCCTGCTCCTCTTCTTCTTGAATAGAAGACGGAAGCGACGCTTTAACTTCGCTTGGCAATGACTTTTCAAGTTCGCAGACTCTGCTTCCCTTTACGAAAATCCAGCCGCTGAAATCCGCGAGCGCGCCTGCCGCGTCGGGCGATTTTTCAAAGATTGAAATGCTGTTTTCATCCCAGCCTTTTGAAAGCATAGCGTCTTTGTAAATTTGCGCGTTTGCGCCCACTAACACCGCTTTGTTCCCTTCTGCAAAAGGCGTAATTTCCCCGATTTCCTTGTGGTAGCGCAGGGTTGCAAGCCCAAGCTCCGCCATGTCTCCCAAGACGAACATTCGCGGAGAGTTTTCGCTTATCGACAGGAAGCGGCGCATCGCGTCTTTCATTGAGGCGGGGGAGGCGTTGTAGCAGTCGATGTAAAATTTCGCCTTTTCGGTTTCTACTATCGAACCGCGCATTGCGCCCGTTTTCAGCGTTTCAAGGCGCATTGCTATTTGCTCTTCGGTTGTGCCGAGCATCAGGGCTGTCGCGATTGAAAGAAGGGCGTTTTCTGTCATTCCTTTTGTAAAGAGCGGCATTTCAAAGTAGTATTCGCCGCCGTCTTCTATGGCGAGGTCTATTTTGACAAGGTCTTTCTCTTCCTTTACCGAGTATCTGAAAACCAAGTCTGCGCGGATTTCGGGGGCGTCGTTCGGGGCAAGCACTGCTTTTTTGCATTCCAATTCTTCAAAGGCCTTCCAGCTTAAAAGATTTGAGTGCATTACAACCCAGCCGTCTTTTGCAACCCCGCGCGCGAGCAGGGATTTTTCCCTTGCAATGTTTGCAATTTCTCCAAAGCCTTCCATGTGGCAGGGGGCGATATTCGTAATTACGGCTATGTCGGGTTCAATCATGTCGGCAAGCTCTTTCATCTGCCCGCATTTTGCCACTCCCGCTTCGATTACCGCGCAAAGGTTTTCGCGAATGTCGATTTGTGTGAGGGTAAGGGCAACCCCGATTTCATTGTTGAAATTTTCCTTGGTTGACAAGGGTTTTTTCCACGCGGCGAGGTGCGATATGAATTCCTTTGTGCTCGTTTTTCCGCATGAGCCTGTTATACCGACAACGGGCGCATCGAAGCGTAGGCGGTGGAATTTTGCGATTGTCTGCAAGGCTTTCAAGGTGTCTTCAACCTTTAAGACTGGCACGGAAGTTTCAACGTCTTTCGAGGCGATTACGGCAACCGCGCCGTTTTTTACGGCGTCTTCAATGAAGTCGTGCCCGTCTCTTTTAGCGCACAACGCAACGAAGGCGAAATTCGGCTGCATGTTGCGCGAATCTGTAGAAAAACCTTTTATTTCGGGATACTTTTTCTGCAATCCCGACCATTTTCCGGCAGTCCAAACCTGTAAGTCATCTATTTTAAAAAGCGGCATATTAAGATAATCCTTTTACTGTTAATAATTCTTCGGCAACACGCTTGTCATCAAACGGTATGATGGTGTCGCCGAGTTCTTGAAAAGCTTCGTGCCCTTTGCCCGCGATAAGAATGCAGTCGCCCGCGCTTGCGGCGTCTATTGCGAGGTTTATGGCTCTTCTGCGGTCTTCCACAAAGGCGATTTTTGAGGGATCGGAAACTCCCGATTTCATGTCGCCGAAAATTGTGTTTATGTCTTCTCCGCGCGGATTGTCGGAAGTCGCCCAGGCTATGTCGGCATACTTTTGCACGACGGCGGTCATTTTTGGGCGTTTTGTCCTGTCGCGTTTGCCTCCGCAGCCGAATACGACGAGTATTTTGCCTTTTACGACTTCCCTTAGCATTTCAAGCCCGTTTTTCAGGGCGTCGTCGGTGTGGGCGTAGTCAACAAAGATGTCAAACGGCGCGTTGGAGGAGACTTTTTGCATTCTTCCGGGAACTCCCTTAAACGATTTTAAGGCCGCCGCCGCCATGCTCAAATCGTAGCCCTTTGAATAAAGGCAGGCGAATGCCGCAAGGGCGTTTGAAACATTGTATCTGCCCGGAAGCTTCAATTCCACTTTCGCTTCGCCATTCGGGTAAACGAGAGTAAAAGAGGACGACTGCGGATTTAATTCCAAGTCTTTTGCGCGTATGTCGGCATCTGGGTTTTCTATCGAAAATGATATGACCTTTGTGTTTTTTTTGTCTATGCGCGAGGCTATTTCGACGCCTTTCGGGTCGTCGAAGTTTATCGCCGCATTTTTCGGAAGCGGGGCATGCCCGCCCGTAAAGAGCGACGCCTTTGTCTCGAAGTACGACTGCATGTCGAGATGGTAGTCGATGTGGTCTTGCGTAAGATTCGTGAAGCATGCGCAGTCTATCGCAAGCCCTTCAACCCTCTTTTGCGCGATTGCGTGCGAGCTTATTTCGATTGCCGCAGCCTTGCATTTTGCGCGGCGCATCTGGTGGAGCATCGCGTAGGTTTCGAGAGCCTGCGGCGTCGTGCGCGCGGCGGGCAGGCATCTTCCGCCGAGGTCGTATTGGATTGTGCCGATAAGCCCGCATTTTTCCTGCATATCGTTTAAAATATGCTGTACTAGCCATGTCACACTCGTCTTGCCGTTTGTTCCTGTAACCGCGAAAATATCAAGATGTTCGTCCGGATTTTCGTAAAACGCCTTTGACGCCATTGCCATCGCCATTGAAATGTTTTCGACTTCAATCCATGCGCACGGGAAATATTTTCCGGGGGCGGGACGTTCGGAAATTATCGCGACCGCACCTCTGTGGGCGGCTTCTTCTATGTACAGGTTGCCGTCGGTGTTTGCCCCAGAGACAGCAAAGAAAGCCGCGCCTTTTACGACCCTTCTGCTGTCGTTTGTGAGGTTTTTGATTTCGGTGTTTTTTTCGCCCGAAAGCTTTTTGCATTTTACCGCTTTTGCGAGCATGTCAACCGTGAACGCGCTTTCGCCGCCGTCGGTCTGCGCGAAAGAAAGCCCGCCGCGCGGAGTCATGCAAATTAAACTTGCCAAATTTTTAAATCCTATCATTCCCAATCTTTCAATGCTATGATGTTTTCAAATTCTTCGTCTGTCTGGATGCCGAGATAGCTCGCCGCTTCTTTTGCTATGTTTGCGAATGCGGGGGCGGCCACAACAGAGCCGTAGGCGGGTCTGCCGTTTTGCCTTTTGGCGTCATCGACAATTACGGTTATCACAAGGCGCGGCCTGTCCGACGGGAAAAATCCCGAAAACGAGCCGACGTGCTGTTTTTTGCTGTATTTGCCGTCAATTATTTTTTGCGCCGTCCCTGTTTTCCCCGCGACTTTAAATCCGCTTACGAGGGCGTTTTTCCCTGTGCCTTTTTCGGTGACGTCAGTTAAAATGTCGCACATGATTGAAGCCGTTTTGGGGCTTACAACCTGCCTCAGGCGTTTTGGGGCGAATACTATTTCCTTTCCCGTCTTTTCCGAAAAAATCCTCTTTACAAGCTGGGGGCGCATATATACTCCCTGGTTTGCGAGGGTCGCCATCGAGCAGTGTATTTGAAGGGGCGTTGCGGCAACGGCATGCCCCATCGGGAGCCTTGTTATTGTAAGCCCATCCCAGTTCTTTGGGTTCATCAAAACGCCGTTTATTTCTCCCGAAAGCCCAATGTTTGTTTTTGAGCCGTATCCGAACATTTTTGCGTATTCAAAAAGCTTTTGTTCGCCGAGCATCGCGCCGAGCTGCGCAGACCCTCTGTTGGAGCTTTTTTCCGCGATTTGGCGGACGCTCAAAACCCCCGCGGGATGGTCGTCGGGCGGAAGCTTTAAAATCCTGCCGCGATGGGTGAGGGTTGGCTGGGAACAGTCGAAAGTGTCGTCCTGCGTGACAAGCCCTTCGTTCAGAGCCGCAGAAATCGGGACAATTTTAAATGTCGAACCCGGTTCTATTTGCGAAGAGAGGGCAAAATTTTTGAGGTTTGCAACAGGGTATTTGTTGTAATTGTTCGGGTCGAAAGAGGGATAGTTTGCGAGTGCCAAAATAAATCCCGTTGCGGGGTCGCTTACTATGATTGTCGCGTTTTCGGGATTGAATTCTTCGACAATTTTTTGGAGCTGGCGGTTTGCCATTTCCTGTATTATTATGTCTATTGAAAGTTCGATGTTCATTCCGTCTGTTGCGGGTACTTCGCGCGTTCTGAAATGCGCAAGCTCGCGGCGACGGGCGTCTTTTTCGCTTTGAATCCAGCCTTCCTGCCCCTTTAAATACCAGTCTGCGTTCTTCTCTATGCCATCGACTGCGACGCCTTCCTTGTTGACAAAGCCGATGACGTGCGCTGCCAAGCCTTCCGATGGGTAGGTGCGGACGTATTTTCTGTCGCCTGTTATTCCGTAGATTTTTAAGGCTGAAATCTCTTCATAGACATTTTCTTCAACTTTTGCGATGAGCTTCCAGCGGCGTTTGATTATTCTTCCGGAGGGGGATATTATTTCTTCGCTTTTGCATTTTTCCAAGATTTCCGAAAGCGGAAGATTTAAAATATGCGCCATTTTTGAAAGCTTTTCCCGAGTTTCGGGACGGTCGAACTTTTCCTTTATCGCTTCAGGATCGACGCCCAAGTCTATCACAGAGCGCGACGTAGCCAAAATGTTGCCGCGGGCGTCGGTGATGTTGCCGCGCTTCGCGCTTATGGGGCTTACGATTTGTCGCTGGCTTTGAACGGCGTCTTTGCTGTTTTTGCTTTCAATTATATGGAGATCGTAAAGCCGCCACAGCATAATGCAAAATATCCCTGCAGTGCCAAACAGCACGGCGCGGTATCTCCATTTTGATATGAACGGCGAGCATTTCATCTCTTTGCGGTTTTGAATGTTTTGTGCTGTCCGTCGGCTCTGCGAGAGAGCAGACGTCTTTGGGCTTTTTCTCCGTTTGGCAAAATTTCTGTGATTTCGTAGGCAAGCACGACTTTATCCGCGGCGGGCGGAGCAAGCTTTGAGCCTGCTTTTGCCCTCAGGCTTGACGGTGCCTGCATCTTGGCGATTTCAGCGTCCCAGAAGTCGTTTTCGCGGTTTAAAATTCTGATTTCGCTTTCGGCGCGCTTCATTTCTTTTGCAATATTCGAGCATTCGCGCATGAAAAACGACTTGCCGAGAGCGCCGCTTGTCAAAATGGCGCAAAACAAAATTGACAGCTTTAAAAATGACGGCATGAGGCTTTGTGTTTGTTTTTTCATTGTTTTACAGCTTTCTAATTGCCCTTAATTTAGCGGAGCGCGAGCGCGGGTTCTTTGAAATTTCTTCATCTGTTGCGGTTATGGGCTTGCGTGTTATTATTTCTGCAAGCTTTACGCGCTCTTGCACAAAAGAGTTGTCGAAGCGGTCTTCGGGTCTTCCCGCCATCTTTTTGAAGAATTTTTTTACAATCCTGTCTTCAAGCGAGTGGAACGATATGACCGCTAAAACTCCGCCAGAGGAAAGCAAGTTGAATGCGGCGGGCAGGGCTTTTTCGATTTCTTGAAGCTCGTCGTTTACCGCAATTCGCAAGGCTTGGAATGTCAAAGTCGCGGGATGGATTTTTGAGCGCGGATTGCGCCCCAAAACTTTTTCAACGAGGTTCGCCAAGTCGATGGTGGTTTTAAGTTCGCCGTTTTGGGCGGCATCTTTCAACGCTTTTGCGACTTTTCTATAACGCGGTTCTTCCCCGTAATCGCGTATGATTTCTTCAAGCTCGAAAAGCGGCGTCCTTTCGATGAGTTCAAGGGCGGTAATGCCACTTGAAACGTCCATGCGCATGTCAATCGGACCTTCTTTGCGGAGCGAAAAACCGCGGTCGGCTTCGTCAAGCTGGAATGAGGATACGCCGAGATCCATTAGAATCCCGACGTATCCCGATGTTTTTAGTTCGTTCAGTTTGGAGAATGACTCTCCTATAAATTGAAATCTGCCGGGGAAATCTTTTGCAAATTCTCTTGCGCGGATTGCCGCGTCCCTGTCTTTGTCAAATGCCGTTAAAGTGCAGTCTGCGCTTTCCAAAATCGCGCGGGAATGTCCGCCGCCCCCGAAAGTGCAGTCTATGTACGCCCCCCCGTCTTTCGGCGCAAGAAGCGCGACAGACTCGTTTTTCAGCACGGGTTCGTGTCCGATTTTATCGGGAAAATCTTGACTTTCAGGGCATCTTGAAGGCATCTAACAGGGCTTTGAATAGGTTTCTTTTTTTTGGTGTTGAGTTCTTTTGCTGCTTTTTTTGCTGGGAGGGCGGGAGTTCAAAATATTCCCAACCCGAACGCGGGTCTTCTCTTGCGATTGTGAGGGTGCCTGTTGAAATCAGTAGTCTTGATATGTTCTGCATTGTTTTGTCCGGTTAAATTCCAAGTTCGTTCAGCACGTCTTCAACGCTTTCTCCACCTTCTTTGTTTGACCATTCTTCAAACTTTTCAGGGTTCCAAATTTGGAAGGTTGTAAGATTGCCAATTAAAATCGTCTCTTTGGAAATTCCCGCATACGCAGTCAATTTTTCCGTAAGCGAAATTCTGCCCTGCTTGTCGCAGCCGAGACTTTCGCCCTTTCTAAAAATATTCATCAGCACCCTTTGCCTGTCCTGATTTGCCATCCCCATCTGGGAGACTTTTTCATACAGCTTTTCCATCATTTCAGGAGGGTAGAGGGTTATCGAGCCGTTCGGATTTGGGAGCGCGAGATAGGCATTTTCGCCGTCATCGCCTGAAAACCTCCACTTTGACGGCACAGTCAGACGTCGCTTGTCATCCATGGGACGAGTGTATTCGCCCATAAAGAAAGGTCTGGCTGTTCGAGAAGTGGACATAGTTGTATCAGTATTTTTCACCCATTTCCTACCATAATCGCCCATTTTTACCCACTGTCAACATTTTTTTGGAAAAAAACTCCATTTTTTGGAAAATTTTTTATTTTATTTAAAAAAATGAATACAAATTGATGAAAAACGACTTACGCAGAAAAAAATCGAACTTATGAAAAATTTTCTCTAAAAAATCGCAAATTTTGAATATCCTTAAAAAGAAACCGATTTTTTGCATTAAAATGGGGTTTTTGTATCTCCCAAAAGCCCTCTTAAAATTTCATTAAATGTAAAATCTGCAAAAATATTACCAAGTTGATGCTTCCTACTCTTTGCGAATATACAATTTTCGTCGATTTCTTGCTTTGCTCGCATTTTATGTTTGAGCGCAGTTTACTAATGGATTTAAATTTATCTTTAAGTCTTTTTTTTATTAAAAAGTTTTTGTAAAAATTGTGTGTTTAATTAGAAAGAATTGATGAAATATACAAAAGGTCAAAAGATATATAAATTCAAGCTTGCTGGTTCGGGTAAATATTCGACTTGTCGTCCTGCTATAAGCTCTTCTGAAAAGACATTGCTTGACTATGCAGTACATTATTCTCTTGCCAAAAAGGAAAAAGATATGGTTCGCGGCGAAAAGCTTGGAGATTGTTATTTAATTTTAAATGATTTTGATGGAGATGTTGTTTACAAAAAATACAAAGGTGAAATACAAGAAAAAGCGAAAATAGATACTGCCTTGTTGTCAACATTTTGGATTGATGCATTTTCAACAATTTCAGAAAACGGGAATATCGTTATAGATGGCGTAAAATACTCAAATCTTTACGGAAAAGGAAAAAACTGCGTAGATGTATTAAAGTGCAATTTTGAAGAGTTCAAAAACGCCGAGCTTCTTACGCGCAGGCAAGTCTATAACCCAAACGAGCCGATAACGATTATAAAGTTTGACGCTCCGAAGGCAATCTGTGTGAAAATCAGCGATATCGATGACGAGTTCGGTACGCGAGAAATTGAAAATGCCTGTGGTTTTGTAATTTGGGCTAAAAAGCTAAAAATCTTTGTAGCCGAATAATCAGACTTTTTATTGACAATTCAGCCAAAGTAATTTTTACTTGTTTTTGTAATTACGATTAAGAATCGAATTAGACCTCAAATCTTACAATCACCTCCTTTCTATGAGGTCGCCCCGCATTTATAGATGCGGGGTTTTTTGTTTTTGAAGGCGATGTTTTCGGTATCTATTTTAAAATATAGCGTTTATAGACATAGCCAACGCCAATCAATACCGCTCCTAACATTGAAAAAGATATAACGCGCAAAATGCCGTCCAAGTTTGAGGCGTCGAATATGAAAATTTTGCTTACTGCTACCAAAATCAAGATTAGCGACAAGTATCTGAAACTTATGTTTATTTTGCCCAATATTAACAATGCAACGCCCATTGCAAGCCATAGTGCTGAATATGAATAAAACTCTATTTGCGATGCTTTATTATTTATAAAATTATCAGCAAAGCATAGCTTTAACTCAACATTTGCAAAAGCGAAAAGCAAAATTGCTGCCATTGCGATTGTTATGTTTCTCATTACTTTTTGCGAAACTTTCTTGTAAAAGGCAATCATCAATATCGCAGGAATCAGCAAGTCGAAAATAGAGGCGTTAAGTATGGGGTATCCGCATATATATAGACCGCTTATCCTTGCCACTGCAAGGTTGGCAAGAGATAGTAAACTCATGATAAGTATCAAAAAATAACTTGCATTTCTAATGGCGTTTGAAGGAAGGTGCTTAGAAATTATCATTCCAAGCAGTGCAACTATTCCCATTAAAGAGATTGCAATCCCTTTTGAGGCAAATAGCCAATCTTCCCCCAAAAGGCGCGCAAATAAGCAGCCTGCAAAATTGAACACGCCGCCTGCCAAAAATAACAATATAAAGAAATCAAAAAACTTATTTGCACGGCTGTCTTTGCGTGTGTAAAAATATGCAATGAAACTTACAAACGCAAGAATTGCTATATACGATACTCTTTCAAAATCGTTTAAATTAGAAGTTAGCGTATTGCATAAAAGAAGCGAGTGCCACAGAATTAAAATCGTTAAAAATGGAGAGAAAAGAAGAACTACCGTTTTAATTCCAAAATTAAACGAGTCGTCTTTTAGCAGATAAAAAAGCACTGCGTTTAAGGCTATAATACCGGAAAGACACAGTATAAATCCGTCTTTAAAAAGTTCGCCGTTTGCGACAAATGCCATCAAAACAATATTAAAAGTTGCGATAACTAATTCTTTGCGCTCGCAACAATTAAATTTGCGTTCTAATAGATAAATAATTGCAAGCGTTCCCATTGCAATTGCGCTATCAATGCTCATTCCATTGAAAGAGGCAACTGCGCCTATCACGCACAAAACAAGGCTTGCAAAAGATTTTCCCTTAAAATAAACAAATGCACTTGTTGCACATACGCACAAAAGCCCGAGTTCCGCCAAGAAAGACTTATCTTTACACATCAGTAAAATTACCGCAGTTCCCAATGATGCCATAATGCTTATTACTGCATTTGCGGAACTTTTTATGCTTCCATATATCGCCAATGAAGCAAGCAGGCAATAAGCCAATGCCAAGTTATACATAGGCGAATGATAATGGTTTGTTAAATCAAATATTGCGATGTCAAAAAACGATACAACAAGCCCCGCTGTCATAATCGCATAAGATATTAACCATTCCAATGTGCCAGAATCGGGATTTTCGAAAATTTCAAAAAGTTTGGGGTACTGCTTGTTTAAAGATGAAAAAACCAAACGCTGTCCTGCCCAATGAAAAATGTATGAAATAACTGCAATATACCATATCAGCCACTTAAAATCCGCAAATGAGTTTTCCAATATATGCAAATTGACCGTGAAAATCCAAATCATATTGCCTAAAAGCATAAATAATATTTGAAACACGGCATTTCTTGAAACTGATATTTTTATCGACAAAACAGAAACAACAAAGAGATACGCCAAAAGCGTCAGTACACTTGGATTGTCCGTCGAAAAAATGGCGGGAGCCAAAAGGGCACCAAACGAAGCCAAATAAATCATGGAAGTTCCATGGCGGCGCACGGAAGCAAAACCTGCCATCGACACTGCAACGCTGCCCCAGAAACTGCATTTGTTGGAAATGATTCCGTAATACTGACCCGCCGCATAAAAATCTCCGTAAGCTATTGCCAATGCAGATGCAAACAATATGGCAGATATTATGCAAAAACTTTCGTTCTTTCGCTTTAAATATTCTGAAACTATAAACAATATAAAAGAAAATCCTCCAGCGGAACATATCCGCATAAAGGGCGAAAGCAATCCGCGTTCAATGGAATATTTTGCCAAGAAAAATCCCGCAAAAATTAGAGCCAGCCCGCCGAGCCAAAGAAATATTTTCGATGCAACATAATCTTCAAAGAAAGCCTTTATTTTTTCTCCGAAATCAAAACTCGAAGTGTCAAGAGTTGAATAAACATTAAAGTCTTCAACGTTTTTAGTTTGATTTTCGGTGGAGACGGGTTCAAATTTCGCTCTGATTTGCGATTCGATTTTGTGGGTAGGGGCAGTTTTTGAAATCGGATTTTCAGATGTGTTTGCAGCCTCTTTTTTTGAAATATTAAAGCGTTCTTTTTCAAGCTTTAAAACTTTTTGATATAATCTGTTGAAAGAAGACTGCAATGAATCTATTCGGCTGCTTAAATCAGATATTCTTTTTATAAAAAACAGAATAAGAATAGCTATTGCAAATAGAAGAAACACGTTAAATTGAAAATCTGTCATTAAATAATTTTTAAAAATGCGGCGAACTTTTGCAAGCCGTTTTTTTTTGCATATTAACGCAAAGTTGTAAGCGATAGAAAATGGCGCGCAAATTCCGTTCTACGTCAAAAATTGAGGAATTGATGAAAAAAGGCGGGAGAAGGAAAAACCTTTGCAATGCCCAAATATGATATAAAAACTTTAAGATAGTAATTCGGCAAGGGCGAATTAAGAAAGACGCTTGTATTCTTAGCGCATATACACCGCGCAAAAATCGCTATTTCACAACCTTTAGTGTTGACCCATTTGGGGTTGACCCAAAAAAACGGAGAGAGAGGGAATGCGCCGAAATTCACAAGTCGTTTATTACCAACAAGCAAATTTTAACGGCGAGCGTCAGTTGCGTTTAGTTGCAATGCCTATTTTTGTATATATCGGAAATTCAACAACTTGCATAAAGTAGATAATTTTAATAAATACTCAGGTATTGAATCTCCTATTGTATACAGACTTATATAATTAATGGTCGTGCTCCTATCGCCATCGAGAAACAATTAAAGGCCTTGACAAAATAATGAAATAAAAGTGAAATATTTGACGCCAGAAAAAAGGAATATGGTTTTTTAAAAAATAAAAGTTTCGCAATTCTTGAAAAACTAAAAATTAGAACTCGCGAATTTAACAATCTATCCTTATGCGTTTTTAAATAAATTTAATGTTTTAAAATGAAAAAAGACATTGTTACAGATGAACTTTTCGAATCAAAAATTCAAGATCTAAGAAAGAATCTCCTGGATATAAGTTTAAAGAACAAACTTATAAAATTCGTTCATAATAATAGATCAAAACGTTTGATACGTATTGTTGACGAAGTCCCTTCTCAAATTTTTAAACTTGTCGCGAATGAAGATAGGTCTATGAAATTCGGATATCTGGATTCTTTGACAAATCCAGATGATGAAAAAACGCTCGCTTTTAGGAACGCACTTTCTGATGAAATGCAAAGGCGTGGAATATCTGAAGACGATGAAGATTTTGAAACGGCAGCTGAATTTCAAAAAAAAGACAGAGAAATTCGAAATATTGTTCGTGAAAAGCTCGGAATGAAAAAGATTCCAGACGCAAAAGACATTCAAGCTCTTGCGGAAGCGCAGAACATTAACCCAAGTTTTGATTTAATTTCAGCATCCGCAGAAAAGAAACATAATGATACGATTCTTCAGACCTTGTATTCAAAAGATGATTTAAATGCACGTCTTTCGTACATTTACACAGAAGCGGAAACAAACGAAAAAGATAAAGGTATTAGCTCTTTGTTCTTAGTTTTCGGTTTTTTAGAGTGGCGAGAATCTCAAAATTCTACAACAAAATTAACAAGTCCGCTTATTTTGCTTCCAGTTTCGCTAGAATGCAAGACGGGCGCAAGGGGAGCAAGTTATAAGCTTTCTATGGCCGGCGGGCCGCGTATAAATAAAGGCTTAGACTTAAAGCTGAAACTCTCTTTTAAAATGGAACTCCCGCCGCTTCGTTTTGACGATAATGGCGATCTGATAGGAACCATTGAAGACTATTTCTTGTTAGTTGACGAAGCCATAAAAGATAATCCTAAGTGGAAAGTAAGGCGTTTTGTAACATTAACGAATTTAGATTTTAATAAGGTTGTAATTTACGAAGATCTAGACCCCAAAAACTGGAAAGATTATCCGCTTTCTTCTTCGCCAACTATTGGCGCTGTCATTTGGGGAAAAGATTCTAATGACACAGATAGCGATCGCATAATATCAATAACATCTTTAAAGGAATACGACATTGATAGAGAGGCGGTAAAGAACTACGAAAACGATATTCTTATAAAAGAAGCAGACTCTTCCCAGCATTCGGTGATTTTAGACGCGATGGAAGGGAACAATTTAGTTGTCGCAGGGCCTCCAGGAACTGGTAAATCTCAAACTATTACCAATCTTATCGCCCAAGCTTTATATAGAGGTAAAAAAGTCCTCTTTATGTGTGAAAAGTTGGCGGCGCTTAGAGTAGTAAAAAATAGATTAGATCACTGTTTCATAAAGCCTCAAACTAGTTCGAATTTGTCTCTTGGCGATTTCTGTTTTGAATTGCATTCAAATACATCTAAAAAGGCAGTTCATTCTGAAATGAAGCGAAGATTAGAAATAGACGAAAATCGTATTTCAATTGGCGATTACAACGAAATAGTCAAAAATATAAACGAAAAGAGAACTGCGTTAAGAGTTTTTTCCAATAACATGCAGCAAAACATTGGTAAAAGCGAAATTACCTATGTTGATGCCGTTTGGGAACATGAAAAGTTGCGTTCTGAATTTAACGCTTCAGTAGACGATCTCTATTTTGATGAAAAGATTTTAAATCTCTCTAAAGCAAATATTTCAAATATAACAAGTAATATTGATATTTATGTAAAACAATGCGAACAAATACAAAAAGTTTGCGGCGATATAACAATACATCCTTGGAAATGGGTAACATCTTGCAATATAGATAAAATAGAGCAAAAAAATATAATAAAACAAATAGATTTATTATTATCCAAGGCGAGAGAAATTTACAAATATCTTTTAGAGCTGAAAAATATTTTAAATTTGGAATCAGACATAAGTACCGAAAACATCAATGCTATAAAGACTTTATTTGACGCCGATACGCCAGATATTGACCAAAAGATAATCTGCAAGTTTAGAAATTCGCAATATCTTTCAACCATATTAACTGAAAAATCCGCTTATGATAAATTTTTAAAATATATTGAACGCGCAAATCGTTATACAAACAATTCCGAATATTTGCGGGCGATCATCGAAGAAAGAAAAATTTCTGATATTTTAGAAAGAATAAAGGCGTTTACTTCTCCAATACCTAACACAACATTGAAAGAAATAAATGACGAATACACCGCAACAGAACAAGACAGGATCTTTGTTGAGCTGTTGTTGAAGCTCGGTGGAAATTTCCCTCGCGTTTTCGATTTAAACTCTAAAGAGTTCTCAATTATAGGTTTGAAGGACATAATATCTATTTTAAAAGAAATAAAACTTATAGGCGAAGAGCATTACGAATTTGTATTTTCAGGTTTGCATGACGAAGATAGCGTTAAAAACGAATGGAACTCGGCTTTTGGGAAGTCGCTAGAGCTTGAGCATAAATTGAAAAAATACGCTTACGCTGTAAATATAAAAGAACTTTCTTTATGCGAAAATATCAGACAACATGCAACAGACCTTGAAACTAATTCATCTATTTTTAATTGGTATTTGAAAAAAGAATCAAGATTAGCAAAAAAAGTGCTTGTTAAGATATGCCCAGAGGCAAAGAATTTAAAAAAGGAAGAAAAAATAAAATGTTTAAAAGATTTTGCCGACTTATGGGAATCAATAAATGAAGTAAGAACTGAAAAAATTGTTCTAAGGGCAAATTTGAACTTCATTTTGGATGAGAATGGGAAATCTATTTTAAGAAAATACAATAGCATTCTTGCAAAGATGTGGGGGTTAAAAATTTCTAATCCCAATTGTCTTGATACCCTTTCTCGTGTTTTCAATCTTTCTGTATCTGAATTTTTGAGATTGTTAGACGCCTTTGATGACAATAATATTCTATCCGCAATAAGTTCGCTGAACAAAAATGCGGACATTAACGATGCAAAAAATCTTTCGGATTTACATGCCGAAATCAAAAAGCGTAGCGATTATTTAAAGCAGATTATTTCCCTTTCGGGTTCGTTGTATTTAAAGGAAGATGTACCTGTTGCAGATTTGCATAATCTTACAAAAATATGCGAGTCTGCAGATGTAGAATATTCAAAATTAAACGAGTTCTTAACGTTTGTAAAATTGTATCGCAATAACACAAAAGCAATTATTGACAAGCTTGTAACTTATATAAACGCAGTAAACAATCTCTCCGAAGACGTTTCGTTGAGATCTAATTTGCTAGATAAAGAATTTTATTTAAAATTTGTAGATAAATTAAAAATTCCTATTGATAATTATAATCTCACATTAGAAGCATTAAAGAAATTGTTAGCGAAAATAAATACTCTTGCGGGAGGAGTCCCAACTTGTTTCCAAAAAGAAAATTTATTGGCCGAAGACTTCTCTGCAAAAACAATTACGTCTTTAGAAGAAATACTTAATGCGCAAGATATGCTTAGTGAGTATTGCGAATTGAACGAAATCTCAGAGAGGCTAAAGGGAAATGGGATACTTGATTTAATCCATAAAATGTTGTCAAAGAGGATTCCCGTCCAGAAATTTAGAGATGCATTTAGGCTTGCATATCTTTATACGCTTCTAACTAAATCTCAAATAGAGGGGATCAAAAAGGTCGCAGAAATCGAAAACATAAAAAGTGATTTCGTAAAATTGGATAAAGAATTATATAGCGAAAATGTTCAATTTATCGCAAAGACACTTTCAAAAGTTAAAGTTAAGCAAGGTGTTCACGAAGGATCTCCTAAAACTTTTACCGAATTTTCACTTGTTTCTCATGAAGCGGGAAAAACTCGCGCGCATATGCCTTTGCGCGAATATTTATCTCGTTCCTTGCAAACTGTAATGGCTCTAAAACCTTGTTTTATGATGTCGCCTCAAACGGTTTCTCAATATCTTCCATGTAAAGGAGAGCTTTTTGATATTTTAATTATAGACGAAGCTTCACAAATGTTGCCATCAGATACCATCGCCGCAATGGCGAGGGCAAAACAGGTAATAATCGTAGGAGATAGTAAACAATTGCCGCCAACAAATTTCTTTAGCTCAAATCTTATTAATGCTAACGACGACATCCAAGACGGAGAATCGATTTTGGATATGGCAGAAAGCAAGCTTTCTCATAAAAGAATGCTCAATTGGCACTATAGAGCAAGGCACGAATCTTTAATCAATTTCAGCAACAAACATTTTTATAATAACAAATTAGTCGTATTCCCTTCAAGTGAAGGTACCGCCTCTGATTTTGGGATAAAGTATCGATTCGTTGCCGGAGGGACATACGACAACGGCGTAAATGAAATCGAAGCCGATACCTTAATAAACGCTTTGCCTGATATTATGAAGAATAATCCTGACAAGAGTATCGGCATTGTTGCAATGAACCAAAAGCAATCCGAATTGATTAGAGAAAAATTAGATTCTCTTGTTTCACAAAATCTGAATGTCGCCAAATACATTCAAAGTTGGGAAAACAAATTGGAAGAGTTCTTCATTAAAAATCTTGAAAATGTACAAGGGGATGAACGAGATATTATAATTATTTCGTTTGTCTATGGTCCATCTCCAGCAACCAATATAGTCGCAAACAACTTTGGCCCAATAAATCAACAAAATGGATATCGCCGATTGAATGTTTTGTTCTCTAGAGCTAAAGAGAAAATATACGTTTTTACATCGATGAAATATTCGGATATCAGGTTAAGCGACGTAGCGGATGGTTCTGACAGCGGACCTAAGGCGTTGAAAGAATACTTAAATTATGCTGCAAATGGAGGCTCTGAAGATTTAGGCAAGTCAAATTCTTCTCCTACAAATGATTTTGAGGCGTCCGTTGGTTCTTTCCTTGAACGAAATGGCTTTAATGTTCGTTATCAAGTTGGCTCTATTGGATATTTGATAGATATCGTAATTGATTCAGACGAGGGTAAGCATTTGATTGGGATTGAGTGCGATGGAGCTACATACCACTCGTCAAAATCTGCAAGAGACCGAGATAAATTAAGACAAGAACAGCTTGAAAATCTAGGTTGGAATATCTACAGAATTTGGAGTACAGATTGGTTTAGAAATAGGGCAATAGCAGAAAAAAGATTATTAACAGCCGTCAGAAATGCTATAGGCGGCGCAAAAGAATTAAAAAATTACGCTCATCGTCAAAGGTAGTGGGATGAGGGTAGAAGAAGTAGAAAAAAATGGAGGCAAAGAGGACGGAAGTCCTACAATGCCTCTTATGCTGTTTAGTTTTTATAGAGTAATACGAAGTTGGCGAAA
>NZ_JALBUT010000008.1:0-135849 GCF_033971905.1 Intestinicryptomonas porci | reverse complement strand
TCGCCAACTTCGTATTACTCTATAAAAACTAAACAGCATAAGAGGCATTGTAGGACTTCCGTCCTCTTTGCCTCCATTTTTTTCTACTTCTTCTACCCTCATCCCACTACCTTTGACGATGAGCGAAGTTTTGCCTTAGCAAAAGCTTTTGTGGAGGACAACGAAGCACAAGCGTAGTTGCCCGAAGTGCAAACGAGGGTTGCAACGCCGCGCATTTTTGCAACAGCAAAAAGCAAGGCGGGCAATCCAATCTTGTACCGCCCACCATTTAAAACGCAGATTGCATATGCAATCCGCGTTTTTTTGCATCTGCAACCTTTGAGTAGAACGGTTTTATTTGTGCTTGCAAGGTGCTTTATAAATATGTTTTTTATTTTTTACATTCGTAAAAAAACTAATTTTACAACAACTTTATGAAGACATTTTTCAAAACGGCTTTTGTTTTATTTGCACTGATTTCTGCGGCGTGTTCGTCGGTTAAGCAAAATTACGAAACAGTATTTTGCGCGGAAGAAAATTGCGCGGACAGTTCCCACATAAAATCGTCCGTATTGTTTGCAATCGCGATGCCCGATGAAAGCAAATACATTGAAAAAGAATACGGGCTAAAAAAGCTTTCAAAGAACATTTCTTCAAACGGCAAAATATCATGCATAACGACGGGAGTCGGCAAAAATTGCGTAAATTCTTCCCTTGAAAACACGGCTGTTCACGGCAATGTATTGGTCATAAATGTCGGATACTGCGGAAGCAACGTCATAAGTAAAGGCGAGCTTTGCAAGGTAAACAAAGTCGCAAAAATTGAAACCCCGAACGCAATTTCAAAAATCTCAGACTTTGGCGGAGTCCCCTGTTTTTCGTCCGACAAATTCGTGGAAGAATCCGACATAAAAGAACCTTGCGTCTTCGACATGGAGCTTTTCTATTTCCACAAAAAATTTCCAAATCTCATATCCTACAAAATTGTAAGCGACAATCTCTCGCACTCGGAATACGAAGGCTTCAAAAACTTTAATGCCAACGACAGTTGGAAACACTTTTTCAAGACAATCGCCCCTGCACTGCAAAATAAAAATTAAAGTTTTTGCGGAAAACGTTTGACTTGCCATGCGCGAATTGAGAAACTTTGTTTCAAAATACATAAAAAGTTTTAATTCTCAATTTCGATGAATAATTTTACATACTTCGCACCCACAAAAATAGAATTCGGGCTTGGCGCGCAAAAGAAGGTCGGCAAGTTGTTAAAAGAATTTGGCGCAAAAAAAGTTCTGATACACTTCGGCGGACAAAGCGCTAAAAAATCTGGTCTGATAGATGAAGTCGAAACCTTGCTCAAATCGGAAGGCATTGAATATATAGAATTTGGCGGAGTAAAACCAAATCCCCGCCTTTGCGACGTCTATAGGGGCGCGGAAATATGCAAAGCGGAAAACATCGACTTTCTTCTGGCTGTCGGCGGAGGAAGCGTGATAGATTCCGCAAAGGCAATCGCGCTTGCCATTGCAAATCCCGACTGCGACGTTTGGGATTTTTACACGACTTCAAAAAAACCGAAAGCCTGCGCCCCGGTCGGAGTAATTCTTACAATGGCGGCGGCGGGTAGCGAAATGAGCGAAGCTTCCGTCATAACAAAAGACGAGGGGCAACTCAAACGCGCGATAAACAACGACCTTGTAAGAGCAAAGTTTTCGATTTTAAACCCGGAGCTTACCTTGACGCTTCCCGACTATCAGACGCAAAGCGGATGCGCCGACATTCTTCTTCACACCCTCGAACGCTACTTTAAAAACACCGAAAGCTTTGAGCTTACCGATTCCATTGCGGAAGCCTTGATGCGCACGGTAATTGCCAACGCAAAAATCCTGCACGAAAATCCGCAAGACTTGAATGCGCGCGCCGAAATAATGTGGGCGTCAACGCTTTCACATAACAATCTGACGGGAGACCGAACAAAAGGCGACTGGTCGTGCCACGCTCTCGAACACGAGTTAAGCGGAATATTCGACGTCGCGCACGGCGCGGGGCTTGCGGCAATTTGGAGCACATGGGCAAAGTATGTTCTTTCCGAAAACCCGAAACGCTTCGCAAGGCTTGCCGTAAACGTCGCGGGAGTTGAAAACAATGCCTCCGACCCCGTTTCAACCGCATTGAAGGGGATAGAAAAGTTCGAGGAATTTTTTGCAAGCGTCGGAATGCCAACAAGAATTTCCCATCTTGGCATTGAAATCGACGACAATCTTGCCTCTTTGCTCGCAAAAAAATGCTCAAACGGCGGAACACAAAAAATCGGAAAATTCCGCCCGCTCGACGAAAGCGATATGAAGCAAATCTATTTGAACGCGAAGTAAAACATTTTTATTTGCAATACGCGCCGATATTGGTTCTATTTTAGAAAAGATATGCCATTTTTGCGCGGAATAATTTTTTTGCTTATTTTCGCCTCCTGCATAAATTTGCAGGCGGCAAACGTATTCGTTTTGGCAAACAAAAATTCGGAAAAATCCAAAAAACTCGCGGAAGATTATTGCGAATTGCGCTCAATCCCAAAAGAAAACGTCGTTATCTTAGACGTAAAGGACTCCGCAAACATTTCAAGGGAAGACTACGACAAAAAAATAGCGGAAAAACTCTTTAAAGTTTTAAAGGAGCGGGAAGCCGTCAAAGACATCTTAAATTCCGAAAATCCGAAACACGCCCTTGTTGTCAAAAGCGATGTCGATTATGTAGTGATTGCCAAGGGAGTGCCTTACAGAATTTCGGAAGAAAAGATTTCACCCGATGCGAAAATATCCGCAACCGCCAACAACTCCGCTTGTGTAGATTCCGAACTTGCAATGCTCTTAAAAGGCAAATACGAACTGCGCGGAATGCAAAAAAATCCGCTCTTCGGATTAAACAGGCAGCGCGGCGATTACAAAAAAGAAAATTTTTTGGCGGTTTCAAGGCTCGACGGACTGAATTTTTCGGACGCGCTAAACCTTGCTGATAGCGCGCTTTCAGCCGAAGAAAAAGGTCTTAGGGGGCGCGCCTATATAGACATGTCAAAAAAATATCCCACAGGCGACAAGTGGCTTTTGTCCGCAAAAAAGACCATTGAAGAACTCGGCTTTGATGTTTCTTCCGACGAAAAACCCCAACTTTTCAACTACTTTGACAGGTTTGACGCCCCCGCGTTTTACTTCGGATGGTACACAGACATGCCGCGCTACTATCCGCAGTCAAAAGACGTGAAATATTCAAGCGGCGCGTCGGCTCTTCACATCTATTCCTACTCCGCGCAAAATCTTTCAAACCCAAGAGACTGGACGCCGAGTTTTGCCGCGCGAAATGCCGCAGTCGCCTTCGGCTACATCAACGAGCCGTTTTTGACTTTCACGCACAGAAGCGATGTTTACATGCACTATATTTCTCGCGGATTTGAAGCGGGTGAAGCCGCGTTTTATTCGATGAGCGCATTCAGCTGGAAAGGGATTATGCTGGCAGACCCGCTGTATTCCCCGCTCAAAAAAACTTTGCAAAGCCAGCTTGAAGACATAGAAAACGGCAAAATTGACGGGCTTTCGCAATACGCTGTAATACGCAAAATGAATTTGTTCCTTCTCGAAAACGGCAACGCCCGAAAAGCGATTGAAATTGCTGAAAGTTTCATTCCAAAGCTGAATGAAAAATTCGCGCTCAACTGGAAGCTTGCCCTGCTCTACGGCAACTTGGACGAAGAAAAATCAATAGCCCTCGCCCGCGAAGCCGCAAAAGAAGCAAAAGAAAACTTTCAAAATTTCGGACTTGCTTTTGAAATTTCGGACTTCTTGAAATCAAAAAATCTAAAAGAAGAAAGCGCGAAACTATGCCTTGAAATTTTAAATTCAACAAACGACGCCGATTTTCTGCAAAAGGTAATTCCCGTTCTCTTAAATAAAGAGTCTTTCTCCGCCAATGAACGCGAATTTTTGGAGAAAAAACTTTCTAATTTGAATAAAAAACAGAACTGAGATTGCATTTTCAAAAAACTTGACAATCGAAAATTCTTAAAACATCATTTCGCCAAAACCGATAAATTATAAATCGTTAATAGAAGGGGAAAAATGAAAAGAAGAGACTTCGTAAAAACCGCAATAGCGGGTTCTGCAATCGCCTGCACAAATTCGCTTTTTGCAGCAGAAAAAAAATCGCAAAAACAGCCCGACCTCGTAGCGATACACGGCGGCTCGGCTGTTCAAATGTTTGAAAAAGGCATAGCCGAAATGGGCGGAATGTCGCGCTTTGTGAAAAAAGGGCAGACAGTCGTTCTAAAACCAAACATCGCATGGGACAGAACTCCCGACTTCGGCGCAAACACTGATCCCGACTTAGTCGCCGCCGTAGTGAAAGCATGCCTTGCCGCAGGTGCAAAAAAAGTTCTCTGCTTCGACCACACCTGCCACGCCGCAGACGACTGCTACAAGCACTCGGGAACTGCCGAAGCAGTTGAAAAAGCGGGAGGCGAAATGGTTTCGGGCAACGCCCACTCCATGTTCATCGATCAGGATATTCCAAGAGGCGTTTCTTTGAAGAAAGCAAAAGTCCACAAACTCGCAGCGGAAGCCGACGTATTCATCAATATGCCGATTTTAAAGCACCACGGCGGCACAAAAATCACCTGCGCAATGAAAAACTACATGGGCTGCATTCTCGACAGACAATTCTGGCACAGAAACGACCTGCCCCAGTGCATCGCGGATTTCTCCTCATACCAAAAGACATCGCTTACTATCGTTGACGCCTACCATGTAATGCTCGAACACGGGCCTCAGGGTAAAGACCCGAAGTTTGCGCCTGTCGTAAAGTACCAGGTAATCTCCACCGACATCGTTGCTGCCGACGCCGCCGCAGTCCAAATTTTTGCGACAGTCGCAAAGCAGTACGGAATGGGCAAGCCCTACACTCTCGATGAAATTCCATACATCGGGCTTGCAGAAAAGCTCGGAGTGGGCACTGCAGATTTAAGCAAATTGAACGTAAAGAGAATTTCCGTCGCATAACAAAATTAAAACAAGGCGCATACTTGAAGAGTTGCCTCTGAAAATCAAAAAAAGGGGCACTTTGGGTTTGCGCCTTAATTTTAGAAAAAAATGAAAATATTGCGCCATTTTAGAGTTATTTTTGCGATATTGTTCTTCGCGGCAATAAGCCTGCAATTTTTCGACATTTACCACAAACTGCCGAAAATTTATTACATGTACCCTCCCACATCGCTTCAATTTATGCCGTCATTATTGAAGTTTCTGGCGGGGATAGGCATTGCCTCGGCTTGGGCGTTTTTGGCATTTTCAGCCCTCGCACTGATTTTGGGAAGAGCCTATTGCTCGTTCATATGCCCATTCGGGATATTAATGGACATTTTCAGAAAAATCGCAAAATTTCCCGCGGAAAACAAGTTTCTGAAAAAGACTGCCGTTGGCAAATTTTCGCAGAAGAATTTTGCAAAACTAAAATACGCAAAACCGCTGACGGCACTTAGAGTTTTATTTTTGACACTTGCGGTAATTTGCATCGTTTTCGGTTTCGGCGCGCTCTTGGGGCTGATTGACCCGTATTCGCTCTACGGCAAAATAATGTCGGCTGGCTTCATAATAAGTTCTGAAGCGGTAAATTTCTCGGCTTCAAGCGCGGCAAGCTTCGGTTATTACGGAATAACGCCCGCCACAACTGCGGCAGTCTCGGTTGCCGCATTCGGTTTTTCAATTTTCCTTTTGATTTTAACCGCCGCGGTTTCGGCAAAAAGCGGAAGGCTTTTTTGCAACAGCCTCTGCCCTGTCGGAGCTTTTTTGGGAGGGCTTTCAAAATTTGCATTGTTCTCCCTGCAAATAGACAAAGACCAATGCGTCTCCTGCGGAAAGTGCGAAAGGGACTGCAAGGCAAAGTGCATAAACATAAAGGGAAAAGACATCGACTTCTCGCGGTGTGTTCTATGCCTTGACTGCGCGGCGCACTGCCCAAAAAGCTCGATAGGCTACAAAATAAATCCCGCATACAAAAAAATATTTTCCAAATCTTCCCGAAAGACCGAAGGCGAAAATATTTCAAGAAGAAGTTTTGCCGCCGCCGCGGCTTCCATGGCAACCGCACTCTTCGGCTGCAAGAAGGGCGACGAGGAGCTTTCGCAAAAACACAGCTTGAAAGTCTTGGAAGGAGCGTCCGAATACAGAATAGACGGTGCGAGAGCCGACAAGCGTCTCCCGTCTCCTCCGGGCTCAATCAGCATTGAAAACTTTCTGGAAAACTGCACGGCATGCCAAAGATGCGTAAGCTCATGCAAGTCGCAAGTTTTAAAGGCGTCAACCACCCAATGGGGCTTGTCGGGATTTATGCAACCATACATGGATTTTTCGGCGGCATTCTGCCTGCCCGACTGCCATAACTGCTCAAAAACCTGCCCGACCGGTGCGATACGCTTCATCACAAAAAAGCAAAAAATGTCTGAAAAAATCGGCACCGCCATATTCAACCGCGAGCTCTGCGTTGTTTATACCGACGGAACCGACTGCGCGGCATGCGCCGAACACTGCCCCGTTCAGGCGATTGAAATGATACCGTTTAACGAAAAGAAAAGCCTCTATATTCCGCATGTCCACGAAGACGTCTGCATAGGATGCGGAGCCTGCGAAAATGTCTGCCCCGTGCGCCCGCACACGGCGATAGTAATTCAGGGCTTAAAAGTGCATAAAAAGGCAATTCCATTTGACGAAAAAATGCGCTTGTACGTCCCGCAGGAAAAGCAGAAAGCGGAAGTTTCCGCGCCAAAGCCTCTCGACAATCCGTTCCCGTTCTGATAACTCAAACGGCAAAAGACTGCGCAAGCGAAAACTTGCGCAATTTTTTTATATTTTGTAAAAAACACGTTTTTTATCTAAAGGCTTAAAAAAATTTTCGAAAATTCCGAAGTGAATAGCGCAAAAAAAAGAAGCGCCAAGAAAGACGCTTCTTTCTTCGCAATTTCCGAATTAACGCAAAACCCTGTTTGTGGCGGGGTCCAAAATTCGGAAGTTTTCAACGTGGTAAGACGGATCAGCCCTGAACGTAAGCTTCAAGTTGTAAGCTTTCTCGAGATTTATCAGATACTCGTAGTCTTCGTTTTGCATGAGCTTCAAATTTTCGGGGTGCAGCATCACAAGCATTGGAATTTCATTTGAATTGCCCTCGCGGGTGCGGATTGCGCGGGCTATCGCCACAATTTTGCGCTGAATTTCAACACTCATCGTGCGCGAGCTCTTAACAATGCCTTTGCCGCCGCAATAGGGGCATGTCGAATAAATTTCGCTTGCATTTGACTGGTGGTGACGCTGGCGGGTCATCTGCATGATTCCAAGCTGGGAAATCGGCAAGACCTGGCTCTTTGCCTTGTCTTTTTCCATTTCCTCGCGCAGTTTCTTATAGACGGCCTGGCGGTCTTTACGGCTTTTCATGTCGATGGTGTCGATGATAATCAAGCCACCAATGTTGCGAAGGCGCACTTGACGCGCAGATTCGGCAACTGCTTCGAGATTTGCCTGCAAAATAAAGTCTTTGCCGTCAGCGTCCTTGCCCTTGTGAGACCCCGTGTTTACGTCGATTGCAGTGAGAGCTTCGGTTTCATCTACAACGATTTCGCCACCTGATGGCAGAGGAACTCTGCGCTGGAAAGTCTGGGTAATCTGCTTTTCGATGTTGTAGCGTTCAAAAATCGGAATGTTATCCTTGTAAAGCTGGATTTTCGAACGCGCCCTGTGGGAAATTTCGGAAACAGATGCCAAAATTTTTTCATAGTCATCTTTGTTGTCTATCAAAATCCTGTCGGTTTCTTCCGTCAAAAAGTCTCTCACCGTGCGCTCGATGATGTCGGGCTCTTTGTAAAGGAGAGCCGGTCCCGGCTCGTTTTCGATTTTGTTTTGGATTTGCTTCCAGATGTTTAAAAGTATGTGCAAGTCCCTTACGAAATACGTCCACCTCTTGCCCTGCCCCGCTGTGCGGACAATGACTCCCATGCCTTCGGGAATTTTCATGGAGCGGAGTATTTTCTTGATGCGCTCGCGCTCGCGCTTGTCTTCGATTTTGCGGGAAATGCCGCACTGCCCCGCGTAGGGCATAAGCACCAAATAACGCCCGGGAATTGCAATGTTGGTAGTGACCCTCGGGCCTTTAGTGCCTATTTGCGTCTTGGTGATTTGAATTACGATGTCTGTTCCGACAGGGAACTTTTCGGGAATATCCTTGTTTGAAAGCTTTAAAGCCGCATTTTTTTTCTGCTCCTTAGAGCGGTTTTCGCGGACAATTTCATAAGAATTGTCGTTTGTCGCGCTCGGGAAAATGTCCCAATAGTGCAAAAAGGCGTTTTTGGGCTGGCCAATATCTACAAACGCCGCCTTCAAGCCGGGTTCAAGATTTTGGATTTTTCCCTTGAAGATTGCGCCAACCATGCTTTCATCGCCGACATGCTCGGTTTCAAACTTCTGCATCAGCCCGTCTTCGAGAAGGGCGACTCGTTTTTCCAAAGGCTCGACGTTTATGACAAGCTCTTTGTAAGGGCCCTCTTCGCGCTTCAAAAGCCTTATGATTTTTTCGAGAAGCGGACGTTTTTTTGCGCGAAGCTTTGCTTCTGCATTGAGCTGCGCCACTGAAATAGGCTCAACCGCGACTTCAGGAGGACGCTTTGAAAGCTCTTCGTCCAAAGTGTTTTGATTTTCTTGAATATTTTCTTCTTTCATTTTTTCGCTTAATTTTTAAGCGGTTCGTCCCGACTAATCAAACTGGCGGCGGTGCCTGAATACGCTTTGCACCAAACCAAGCAGAATAAAACAAGTCAAAACAAATGAACCGCCATAACTTAACATTGGCAAAGGCAGACCCGTTATCGGCATAATGCCAAGAGTCATGCCTATATTTATAAAGACGTGAACGGCGAGCATTGTGCAAATGCCCGCGCATAAAAGCTGTCCGAAACGATCGCGCGACTTGCGCGCGGCTCTGAGACAGCAAAGTAAAATCGCCCCTTGGAGCAAAACGGCAAAACTTGCCCCGACAAACCCCGACTCTTCCGCAAGAACTGCGAAAATAAAGTCGTTATACGCCACATCGGAAGGCAAATAACCCAGCTTTGCCTGAGTACCCTCTCCCAAACCCTTGCCGAAAAATCCGCCGCTTCCGATAGATATCAAACTCTGGCGAACGTTCCAAGTTACGTCTTGCCCAAGCTTATCGACAACTTCGGGCGCGACAAACGCCAAAATTCTGTTTCGCTGGTAATCTTTCATCGGAAGGCAAAAATGGGATGAGCCAAACAAATTGCCCTTTGAAGACACTGTCGCCGTTATTTTGTTTTCTTCCAAAAAGGAAGTGTAGCGGACAATATCCCAGGCAACGATTGCAACCATGAGCGCGAAAGCGGCAAAAGCCATCACAAAAAATTTTTTTGAGAGTTTCGACACATACAGCATTGCAAACACCATTGGCGGAAAAACTAATGTAGAGCCTAAGTCCGGCTGCAAAAAAATCAATAAAATTGGTATTGCAGCCACAACAAAAATTTTAAGCAGTACTTTAAGAGATTCCTTTATGGTGCCGATTTTTGAACGCGCCAAGATTGCGGCTACCATGATGCATGCGCCTATTTTCGCGATTTCCGCGGGCTGCAAGGAAAATATGCCCATGTTTATCCAGCGCGTCGCGTTGAAACGCTTGTCAACAAACGGCAAATTTATCCCGCAACTGCCTTCCAGAAAAAGCGGAATTAAAAGAGCGATGCACATGGCGTATATCAAATGCGCATACACGAAGCATTTTTCGTAATCCATGCGCGAAATGAAGAAATACGCAACGCTCCCCATAGCCAAAAAGACAGTCTGCCTAAACCAAAACTGGCGCGCGATAGACATCTCATCCATATTGTAGCTCTGAGAAGTGTATATGAAAACAAGCCCCATTAAAGACAGCAGTGCCATACATATCGGCATGAGAATGTCGGAACGCATCTTTATGCGCCCTTCTAAACCGTCGTCTTTAAGCTTGGCAAACATTCGGCAAAATCAGTCAATAACCTTTACTGCGGAGAACTTTCGCGCATCGTCGGCGGATACGCCTTTCCTCTTCGCATAAATTTCAATCTGGGACGAATCCACAGCCATTTGATTTATGTACTTCGCAAGCGGATTTGCAATCCAAAGACCGCATACGCTTGAAGTCGGATTCATCATAAAATTGTCCGTAAGCCTTATGCCTGTCTTGCATTCTACGTTCAAAAGGCTCCAAATTTTCTTTTTTTCGGAGTGGTCCGCCCACATCGGGTATCCGCACGCAGGGCGGATGCCCGCGCAAAAATCGGGCGCAAAGGGGCGCATTTTGATTTCGTTTATGTAATGAGCGTAAGCTTCGGCAATTATGTTTGAAAGCGTTGAAACCAAAATTGCCTCGTAGTCTTTCCCGCGGCTTTTCAGCTCGCTTTCGTATTCGGCAACTTCCGTTCCCGCAGTCGCGGCAAAAAGCCCTATTGAATCCAAAAATCCCGAATTTACGGGAGCGACAAAGTCGGAAGCGCAAAGGCAAACGTTTTTTGACGGAATTTGATTTCTGAAAAAGCAAAGAGTTTCAAGCAGCTTGTTGTCCGCCCTGAAAAGCTTTATGTCTTCTCCATCCGACGCCGCCCTGAAAAACCGCCAAACCGCCTTGGGGCGCGCGATTTTTTTCAAGGTTTCAAGCATCTTCATCGCATCTTCAAAAAGCTCTTTTGAAGCTTCCGCCTTCGACGGATTTAAAGCCCTGCCATGCAAGCCCCAGGCATAGTAAAGCATTCCCCATGAGAAATACTTTTCAAGCTCTTCAACGGAATGAGAGCCAAGCCACAAGTCGAAACTAATCGGGCGCGCAACTTTATCTTTTGAAAATTCCTGCTTAAATTTCATCTCGCGGGCTTTTTCAAAGACTACAAGGCTCGCGGAGTTTTCGCGCTCCTTCTCCTCGAAACTCTTGCGCAAGAAATCCTGCTCTGCTTTAAGCTCCAAGTCGAAAACATCGTTTGGATTTATGAGGCTTGCACAGGCGTTTGAAACCAAAGAGGCGTCCTCAACCCTCATAATCCTTCCGCTGTAAAGAGGGGCAAGCTTCACCGCCGTATGGACATCGCTCGTTGTCGCGCCCCCCACAATTACGGGAGTGCGCACGCCCTCTTTTTCGAGCATCTTGACAACGTTAGCCATTTCGACCAAAGACGGGGTAATAAGCCCGCTTAACCCTATCAAATCGACTCTTTTCGCCGCCTCCAAAATTTTCTCGGGAGGGCACATCACGCCCAAGTCCTCAACTTCGTAGCCGTTGCATGACAAAACAGAGCCTACAATGTTTTTGCCGATATCGTGGACATCTCCCTTCACGGTTGCGATTGCGACCTTTCCCCTGCCCGAATTCCCCTTGGGCATATAAGGCTCCAAAAAGGCGACCGCTTTCTTCATCACGCGCGCGCTCTTTACGACCTGCGGCAGGAACATCTTGCCCTCGCCGAACAAAACGCCCACATGCTTCATCGCGTCCATGAGCGGACCTTCAATGACTTTCAGTGGGTTTTTCAGTTCCGAAAAGAAATGCTCCACAACTTCCAAAATGCGCTCGTCTTCGCCTTTTACAAAGCAGCGTTTCATTTTTTCGCCCCAGTCCAAAGAATTGAAATCGTCCTCGTGCGCGGCGGAAGACTTGCCCGACTTGTCCTTGTAAGACTGCGCGGAATTTAAGAGGGCTTCGACGGCGGAATGCCCTTTGTTTAAAATCACGTCCTCTACAAGTTTGCGGAGCTTCGGCTCGATTTCGTCATAAGGCGCAAGCATTCCCGCGTTTACAATGCCGAAATCCAAACCCGCCTTGCGCGCGTGGTAAAGGAATACGGAGTGCATCGCCTCCCTGACTGCGTTATTGCCCCTGAAAGCGAACGAAACATTGCTTACGCCCGCGCTTGTTCTTGAATTTGGGCAAAGATCTTTCAGCCTGCGCACGGCTTCGATGAAATTCACCGCGTAAGAATCGTGCTCTTCTATGCCCGTTGCGACAGTCAAGACCGCCGCGTCGAAAATAATGTCTTCGGGGTCGATGCCGACACTCAAAAGCAAGTCGTAAGACCGCTTGCAAATTCTCACCTTGTCCTCAATCGAGACAGCCTGACCGTTTTCGTCGAACGCCATAACAAGGATTGCGGCTCCGAATTTTTTAAGCTCCTTTGCATGCGCAAGAAAAACCTCTTCCCCCTCTTTTAGGGAAATGGAATTTACAATCGCCTTGCCTTGAACGCATTTAAGCCCCGCCAAAATTGTCTCGAAATCCGAAGAGTCTATCATTATGGGGACTCTCGCGATTTCCGGCTCCGCCGCGACCATGTTGAGAAACGTCGTCATGCACTGCGGAGCGTCGAGCAAGGCTTCGTCGAAATTTACGTCGATTGCGTTCGCCCCGTTTTCCACCTGCTTGCGCGCGACAGAAAGCGCGGACTGAAAATCTCCCGCAATAATGAGCTTCTTAAACTGTATGGACCCCGCAACATTCGTCCTTTCTCCGACAAACACAAAGGGGGCGTTTTTCTTTTGAAGCTCGAGAGGCTCCAAGCCCGACAAAATAAGGCTTTCGGATTTACTCTTCGGCTTTCGTGGCGCATATTTCGAACATTCCTTGACGACTTCGCGAATGTGTGCGGGAGTTGTCCCGCAGCATCCGCCAATGACGTTTAAAAGACCGTCGCGGGCGTATTCCGACAAATATTTTGCAGTGTCTTTCGGCTGCTGGTCGTAGCCGAACTCCGAAAGCGGATTGGGAAGCCCCGCATTCGGATAGCAGTGGGTGAAGCATTCCGCAATCCTGTCGAACTGCTCTATGTAAGGGCGCATTCCCTCCGCGCCCAAAGAGCAGTTTAAGCCGACAAACAAAGGTTTTGCGTGCCTTATGCTCGCATAGAATGCCTCTATCGTCTGCCCGCTCAAAATTCTGCCTGAGAGGTCGGAAATTGTCACGCTTACTGAAATCGGAATATTGCATTTTCCCTCTTCGACCAAACTCAAATACGCATGGATTGCCGCCTTTACGTTCAACGTGTCAAAAGAAGTTTCAAGCAAGAACAAGTCAACTCCGTTTTCAGACAAAACTTTCATCTGCTCGTAATACGAGGCGCGCAGTTCGTCAAAACTTACGTTTCGCAAAGCAGTGTTGTTGGGATCGGGCGGAATTGACGCAGTCTTGTTCATGGGGCCTATCGACCCCGCGACAAAACGCGGCTTGCCGTCTTTTTTCTCGAACTCGTCCGCAATTCCCCTCGCAAGTTTTGCGGCGGCGGCATTGAGTTTTGGAGAAAAGTCCGAAAGCCCATAGTCTTCCTGCCCCAAGCGCGTCGAGGCAAAAGTATTCGTGGTTACGATGTCCGAACCCGCTTCAAAATAAGACCTGTGAATTTTTGCGATGATGTCGGGGCGCGTTATGTTTAAGAGGTCGTTGTTCCCTTTAAGCTCCGCCTTGCAATTTTGAAGCTCTGCAACTCCTGCGCGAAAATCGTCTTCCGACAAGCCTTCGCGCTGAATCAATGTCCCCATAGCTCCGTCCAAGAAAACAATGCGCTCTTTCAAAACAGAGCATAGTTTCTTTGCCCGCGGTGAAAATTCAAAATCCATAAAAAAAATCCCAAAAGCTTTAACTCATCGCGGCAATCAGGCGTTCATTGAACTCCGCCGCCGCGTCATGACCCATTTCGCGCAACGCCTGAACCATGGCGGCAACTTCAACAAGGCGCGCCATGTCTCTTCCCGGTCTTACGGGAATTTCGATATGCGGAATTGAAACGCCCAAGATGTCAAAGTAATTCTTGTCAAGCCCCGTGCGCTCTTCGGGTATTCCCGATTTCCATTCAACGAAAGTCACAACCAAATCGACCTGCTTTTCGAGGCGCAAGCATCTAACCCCGTAGAGCTTCGCAACGTCGATTATGCCAATTCCACGGCACTCCATGTACCCGCGGTTTAAGTCGTTGCTCTTGCCAATTACCCTGTCTTTTCCGATTTTTACGCAGCACGTCATGTCGTCTGCCACAAGCGAATGCCCGTGGTCGATTAAGGCAAGCGCGCATTCGCTCTTGCCGACTCCGCTTGCACCGCGGATTAAAACACCTATACCCTTGACGTCCAAAAACGTTCCGTGCAAACTGATGCGCGGCGCAAACTTCTTGCCGACTTCCAGCGACAAATCAGTCGAAAACTCCTTCGAGCGCATTCTTGTGCGAAGAAGCGGCACATTGAACTCCTCCGCGACTTTCAGCATCGCCCTCGTCGGGACAATGTTGCGGGAAACAATCATGCAGGTGACGCCCTTTTCGAGAATCTCGCGCATTGCCTGCTCCTGCTCTTCGGCGGGCAAGTCCCGCAGATAAGCCATTTCGCCCGCGCCGAAAATCTGTATGCGGTGCGCGGCAAAATTTTTAAAGTAGCCCGTTATCGCCAGCGCGGGGCGGTTTGAACCCAAATCCTTTATGATTTTATCAAGCCCGCCTGCCCCCGCAGCCATTTCGAGCTGCAAAGTTTCCTTAAATAAATCGTAAAATTCCTTTACGGATATAGACTGTTCGTTTGCTTCCGACATAAACTACATTTTAAAGCTTTCGCCCAAATAGAACTTGCGGCTCATTTCGTCGTTTACCAAAAATTCGCTCGTGCCCTGGCTTAAAACCTTCCCCTGGTGGATTAGGTAAGCCCTGTCCACAATGCTGAGAGTTTCGCGCACGTTGTGGTCGGTGATAAGGACGCCGATGCCCTTTGCCTTCAACCCCAAAACAATATTTTGGACTTCCGCCACACTTATCGGGTCAACTCCGCTGAAAGGCTCGTCCATCAAAAGAAATTTCGGGCGGACAGCCAGAGCGCGGGTGATTTCAAGCCTCCTGCGCTCCCCCCCTGAAAGCGTGTACGCCTTTTGAGAGGAAAGACGCTTCAAATCCAAATCGTCAAGCATTTTCAAGACATAGTCCTTGCGCTCTTTTTTCGGCATGTCCAAAGTTTCGACAACCGCCATGACGTTTTCTTCAACAGTGAGCTTTCTGAAAACCGAAGCTTCCTGCGGCAAATATCCTATGCCCATTCTTGAACGCCTGTACATAGGCAAATTCGTAATATCGACATTTCCCAAAAAGACGTTGCCCGCCGTTGCGGGGACAAGCCCCATAATCATGTAAAAACTCGTTGTTTTTCCCGCGCCGTTCGGACCCAAAAGCCCCACGATTTCCCCTGCGGCAAGGCTTAAATTCACGCCGTTTACCACGCGCCTTTTGCCATAGTCTTTGACAAGCTCGCGCGCAGTTATCGATAATTTCCCATTTTGCAAATCCATTTCTTGTGAGAATGGATTTTTATTTCAATCTTGTAAACACAAATATTAACGCAATGCAACAAAAACCCATATTGCAAAAAGCCTATGCAAAAAATTGCGGATTTTGCCGCAAAAAACCGAATGCGCACAAAAAAAGCAAAACGCTATTCAGAAAAAGATACGACAAACCTAAAACCCACGGTTCTGTCGCCGTTTTGGCTCGTCTGAATTTCGCGGACGGGAATTTCGCTTAAAGCGTCCGTCCAAGTCTGTGCATTTCCGCCAAATACAAAAGCCTTTGCGTTTTTATCGGCGGAAGTAAATTCCGAAACATTGCCAAGCAAGTCGTAAAAACCCTTGACGTTCGGGCTTTTCGACGCCACTTTGTGCGTGCGAAGCCCGGAATTGCCGGCATTCCACGATATGGCATCCAAATCCACATAAGCCAAAGACCCGACTGCGCTTTTAAGCTGCTCCAAAGAAGGCAGGGTGATTTTTCTTCCCAAAATCCAAGAAAGCCTCCTGCAAAAATCCAAGGCGTTTTCGTACGAAACGGTTTCAACGGGATTTTCGGGATTTTTGTTTCTGCTGGGATTTTCCTGCATCACAAATTCATAAAGCGACTGCGAAACTTCGGATTTCAGCATTTTGACATTTTCCGAAGAATTTATCGGCAGCAAATTTTCCATGCACTGCCTGTAAATTGTTTCCAAGTTTTTGCCCAAATAGCCGATATAGCGCAAAGACAAGACAGTTTCATCGTCTAAAAGCCCGCTTAAAGGATGCTCCGTCTTGAAGCTTTCGCACTTTAAAAGAATATTTTGCGCAAGGGGCAAAATTTTGTCGGAAGACTCTCCGTTTCGCAACATTTCGCGCATTTTCTCATATTTTTGAGAAATTTCGTCAAAAAGCGGGCGGCTCATGGCGACATCCTTTAAAACCCTGAATTTAGCAAGCTTTTCTCCGGAAGCGTAAGAACTGCGCTCAAAAAGCGTGTTGAGTTCGCTCTGCTTGTCAACCGCGATTCGGTACTGCTCCGCGGCGGCGAGATAGTTTTTGCCTTCCTCGCACTTTTTCCCTGCCGCCAATGCCTCTTCGATTTCAGCCTGCAAAGGAGCGGCGTTTAAAGAATCCAATTCTATTTCAAAATCCCTTACTTTTGAAAAATCGGCATAGCTTGTGTTGGCATAGTCCTTGTTTATTCTATTCTGCAAGGATATTGCTTTTTTATATAATTTTTTTGCCTCTTCCCAGTGCTTCAACGCAACATGCTCTTTTATTTGCGCCTGTATTTCCTTTATTTCGGAAGCGAGAGGTGCCGCGCTTACAAGGCGCAACATTTGCTCCGCCTTTGAAAGGGTCGATACGCTGCAATAGTCGCTGTCGGGATAGAGCCTGTTTACACGCTCCTGCGCCTCATATACTTTTTTATATAATTCCAACGCCAAGAGCATATTGTGCTTCGTAAAAGCCTCATCCGCCTCTCTTAACATCATCGGTATTTCTTCGGCGTCTTTTCTGCCCTGCACGTTTTGCAAAGTCGTGCGCATTTGCGTAAGCTCGGCGTGCGTCGCCCTGTCGGAAGTCTCGGTCTGTTTTATGAAAGAACTCAAAAGCCCTATGGATTTTTCGAGTTTATCCATGTCGGCTTTCGTAGGCTCGCCAAGCTTCAGTTTTTCCAAAAATTCATTATAAAGCTTTCCCGCTTCGGTTTTCATTTCAAGCGCGTCGGCAAGCGAAATTTCCGCGTCTTGATGCTCCTCGTAAACTCCGCGCGGAGAAAACAGAGTAAGAAAATAGAAAAAGCCCAAAACCAAGACCGTCGCAAGAATTGTCAGAAAAACTTTTGTGGGAGTCATAGCAATAAAAAATATAAAATACAGAGAAACTCCGCCATTTTGCATACATGGCGGGTTTCACATTTTTGCGTCAGGCAAACAACTTAAGCATTGTTTGTCTTAACTTCTATCACGTCGTGGGGGAAGCTTTCCTTCTGCCCCGCAGCTGTGATTTTAGCAAATCTAGCGTTGCGCTTCAACGCCGCCAAATCTTCCGCGCCCAAATAGCCCATGCCGCTTTGGATACCGCCCGCATACTGCGCAAGCAAAGTATCAAGACCAACCGAAACTTCCTTCAACGCCTCGATGCCTTCCGCAGTCACCTTGTCGGTCTTGTCTTTGGTGTCCCTGCCATAACGCGCGGCAGAGCCGTCTTTCATCGCCGCCATGGAACCCATGCCGCGGTATTGCTTGTAGCTCTTGCCGTTGATTTCCATAATCTTGCCGGGAGCTTCGGGCGTGCCCGCAAGCAGGCTTCCGCACAAAACCGCGTCAGCCAAAGTCAAAGCCTTTACCATGTCGCCGCTCTTTGTTATGCCGCCGTCTGCAATTATTTTGACGCCCGATTTCTTCGCTTGCGAAGAGCATACATACAAAGCCGTAAGCTGCGGTATGCCGATGCCCGCAACTATGCGGGTCGTGCAGATTGAGCCGGGGCCCTGCCCGACTTTTATCGCGTCCGCGCCCGCGTTTGCGAGATATTCAACGCCCGCCGCACTTGTGACATTGCCGCCTATTATGGTCAAATCCTTGAAGTTTTCGCGGACGAGTTTTACCATTGAACCGACGCCTTCCGTAAAGCCGTGCGCGGTGGAAACCGCCGCCACGTCCAAACCGCGTTCCACGAGCGCGCCGACATGGTTTATAATTCTGTCCTTGTCAAGACCGCCATCCTTGTTGCGGTAAATGGAAAGCGTAGCACCGCAGAGCAGGCGGAAGCGCGAGTCCCTCGCCGCGCGTTTTTGCGACGCGTTTTCGTCTGAAATTCTTTCGATGTCAGAAAGAGTGAAAAGACCTTTAAGCTTGTCGTTTTCATCGACAACCAAAAGCTTGTGGACACCGAAATGGTCGTTAAAGAAGTTGTCTGCCGCCTCAATCGGGTCTGCACCCAAGTCTTTTGCCGAAATTGTGAACACTTCTGAGCGGGGCGACATTGCGTCTGCAATCTTCATCGAGGCATAGCGGGATTTCACCACGCTGCCCGGCAAAAGACCGACAAGCTTGCCCTGCCCGTCAACCACGGGGAACGTTCTGAAACGGAACTTTTTGTCCTCAACCATGTTCAAGACGTCGCCGATGAACTGTTCGGGAGAAACCCTTATCGGGTCTTGAATCAAACCGTGAATGTAGTTTTTAACCCTGCTTACCTGCGAGAGCTGTTCGTCTGCGGTCATCGAGGAGTGGATTATGCCCAAACCGCCGTTTCTTGCCATTGCAATCGCCATCTTGTATTCGGTAACCGTATCCATGTCCGAAGAGATAATTGGCAGTGTCAGCTTGACGCTTTCGGAAAGCTCCATATCCAATTTCGTCTGCTTTGGCAAAATCGCCGAATACTGGGTTGCCAACGTGACATCGTCATAAGTAAGAGCCGTCGGCGCGTTCATGCGGAAAAAGTCGTCCGCACTTTTAAAGAAAATATCGTCTATTGCGTTGTTCATATTATTTTCCCCCATTGGGGTTAGACTAAAAAAAAGCCATAGGCAAGCATTTTTTAAAAAAAACAATAAAAACCCTTGATAAACAGTATTTTTATGCGTAATTCTTTCGTCTACAAAAAAAGTTTATATATGTTAAGAACAACACTATTTATTTTAATGCTTGCAATCGGGCTTTCCGCCCACGCAGAAAACAATCTGCAAAAAAATCCCCTGCCCGACTGGGCAATGGGCGGATTTGAACGGCCCGAGGGGGTAAACCCCGTAATATCGCCAAACAAAGAAAGCGTATTCGATTGCCCCATGCAAAAAAGACCAATAAGATGGGAAGAAAGCGACACATTTAATCCCGCCGCAACCGTTTACAAAAACAAAATCTGCATTCTATACAGGGCAGAAGACAACACATTTCAAGGTGTCGGCTCGCGCACTTCAAGACTGGGGCTTGCCGAAACGACCGACGGCATAAACATGAAACGCCACCCCTCCCCCGTGTTCTTTCCGGCAGAAGACAACAACAAGGAATTTGAATGGACGGGAGGCACGGAAGACCCGCGCCTTGCACGGACAGAAGACGGTACATTCGTATTGACCTACACAAGCTGGAACAAAAAATGCGCGCGCCTTTGCATAGCAACTTCAAAAGACCTGCGCACTTGGAAGAAACACGGTAGCGCGTTTAAAAAAGCAAAAGGCGGAAAATACATAAACATGTTCTGCAAGTCCGCCGCAATCCTCACCGAACAATCGAAAACCGACCCCGACAAATTCGTGATTTCCAAAATAAACGGCAAATACCTGATGTACTGGGGCGAACACCGCATTTTTGCCGCAACGAGCAGCGACCTCATAAACTGGGAACCCGTCGAAAACCCAAACGGCTCCCTTAAAGAGCTAATCGCGCCTCGCAGGGGATTTTTCGATAGTTCCCTAACAGAAGTCGGCCCCGCCGCAATAAAGACGAAAAAGGGGATTTTGGTTTTGTATAACGGCAAAAATTCGAGGGGAAAAGACGCCGACAAGCGTTTTGCGGAAGGCACTTACGCCGCGGGGCAGGTTCTCTTTGACTTAAACGACCCGTTAAAGCCGATAGCGCGCCTTGACGTTCCCTTTTTCCGCCCGATGGCGGATTTCGAGCGCAAGGGGCAATATGCGCAAGGCACAGTGTTTATAGAGGGGCTGACCTTCTACAAGGGCAAGTGGTATATGTATTACGGATGCGCCGATTCTCTTGTGGGAGTTGCCATCTTCGACCCGAAAAAATCCGATAGATTTGGAGACCCTATTCCCGAATACGAGGGGGTGGAAATTCTCGATAGCGGCGAATTACTTTGGAATTACCAAAAAACAGACTTAAAGAGTCTGGATGCAAAACTTGCAAATTTCGCAAAAGAAAACAAGCCGCTTGAAATTTCAGTAAACAGCAAAGCTTCGGTAAAATCGCTTAAAAGCATCATCGAACTTTTGGAAAAAAACAAAATCGAAAACATAAAGTTCGTGAAGTAAAATTTTTTCAAAACACAAAAAAAGCGCGGAGTGAAAATTCCGCGCTTAAATTTTTTACTTTTTGGACGGCTTTACTTCTTTTTCGCCTTGTTTTTTCGGAATAAGCACATCCTTGCCCACCGTGTCGTAAGTTCTGAACGGGCGATTTGTTTCAACATAGCCCGCATTCGGAATTTTCGGCACAACCTTAGGCGCGGGAGAATTTGCAGTGCGCATTCCTATTTCCAAAGTCAAGTCTTCGACAGCCCTTGCGGAATCCTTGTCGCCCTGCGCGGCAGACGCCTGAAAGAGAACAAGCGCGGTATTCTTGTCCTGCTCGACACCCTTTCCGTAATAGTATGAAAAGCCCAAAAACCTCTGCGCGTCGGCATCTCCCTCTTCGGAGGCGGCAGTCCAAATATTCGCCGCCATTTTCATGTCTTTTGCTACCCCTTCGCCCGAAAAGTAGCAAAGCCCAAGCATCGTCTTTGCGGGCAGATAATTTTCCAGCGCCGCCCGCTTCCACAGCTCAAACGCGAACTTGGGGTCCTGCTTTACGCCCTCACCCCTCGCATAGCAAAACGCGAGATTATGAACCGCCCTTATGTTGTTTTGGCGCGCCGACTTCTGCCACCAGTATGCCGCCTGCTCCATGTTCTTAAATATGCCGTTGCCGCCGACCGAATAACATGTGCCCAAAAAATACTGCGCCTGCGCGTTGCCCGCAACCGACGCCGCCTTCCAGTATTCGACCGCCTTGTGCCTGTTGCGCTTCATGATTCCGCCCTCGAAATAAAGCTCTCCCAACCTGCACATGGCTTCGGGATTTTTTCGCGTTGCCGCCTCATACCACCAGTAGGCGGCAGTGCGCATGTTTTTTTCGATAATGTCGCCTTCGGCATAAGCGTCGCCGACTTTGTTTTGCGCGACAGGGTCTCCCTTTGCGGCAAGCTCCAAATTCTTTTCAAACTCCTGAACTTTGACGCGCTTTTCATCTTTAAACCTAACCGCCTTGTTATAGGCAATGTCCGCCAATGCCTGGGCAGACAAGGGTTTGCCGTCGGCGTCCAAAATCTCTCCCCCGTCTTGAGCATGCGCAAAAGACGAACATGCCAATATCACAAATGGAATTATTCTTTTCATCAATTAAACATATAGATTTTTTGTTTTCAATAATCAAGCCTTTGATTTCCCGCCGCTCCCATTTTTTCGGGACTTCAAAAGCTCCTCGATATTTCCGAAAGCGGCGGTGCTTTCGCGCCACTTTTTTCCGCTTTCGCTTTTTACGTCTTCAAATTTCCGCGCCAGCATCCTTGAAGCACTTTCCGCCCAGCCGAAAAGCTGAAAGCTCGTAATGCTTTCGACCTTGAACCCCATGGCAGTCAACCTTATCAAATTGTCCCTGCTTGCAACAGTAATGTTGCGCGGATTTTTTGAAGTCGCGCACATCTGTTCTATCAGCTCGTCGGCAGTCATGCAAGACGGAGTGTAAACTTCGGAAAATGTTTTTGAAAGCCCGATTTTTTCCACGTTGATGTCGTCGCCCCTGCCGTCGTAAACGATTGTGACGCGGTAGCCCAAAATGTCGTGAATAGGAGATAGCATGTCGGAAAGCATTCTCTTTGCCGCGTCCTGCCCAAGCTCCTCAAAGGCGCGCGCCATATCCTTGTGAGCGCGGATGATATTCCAGCCGTCCACCAAAAGATGCTTGCGCTTTATGTCGGGAACACTCATTTTATTTTCAATTTGAATGTTGAAAGTTGGGCTTGGGTTATTTTATAAATGAAGATGTAATTTTTTTATAAACATGAAAAGACTTTCAAATATTTTCGCTTTTGCAATTTTTATTTTTACGGCGGCATTTTTTTCGGGGTGCCAAAGTCCACGCTACAAGCCGACAAAAGAGCCGCAAATAATGGAAGGCAAAATGAAATGCACCATAAGCCGCTTTACCCATGAAAAATACGCCAAGCCGTATCTTTACGCATTTTACGACACCGACGGCAATTTTGTCTCCTACATAGACTTTTCAAACATGGTAATGTCGAATGTTGAGCAATACATGGATAGAAACGTCGTAATCCGCGGGGTGCTTACCGGAACGCAGGACGGCAATGTCCTAAAAGCCGACATGATTAAATTTTCAAGATAAACATTATGCCAAACTTAATAGACGGAAACAAAATTTCGGAAGAAATACACGCAGAACTTAGCGAAAAGCTCGCAAATATTTCGGGGCGCAAGCCGTGCGTCGCGCTAATCAGGGTCGGAGACGATCCCGCATCGGTGTCTTACGTCGCAAAGAAGAGCAAGGTCGCCGCAAAAATCGGAATAGAAAGCAGGCTCAACATCCTGCCCGAAACGACAACCCAGTCTGAGCTTGACGCGCTCATCGACAAACTTAATTCAGACGACGGGGTTGACGCGATTTTGGTTCAGGCTCCGCTTCCAAAACATTTAAACGAGCAAGCCACATTCAACAGGGTCGCGGCATCGAAAGACGTTGACGGATTCAGCTTCTCGAATTTGGGCAAGCTCTGCCAGGAAAACAAAACTGCGTTCGTCGCATGCACTCCTGCGGGGATTATCGAGCTTATAAAGCGTTCGGGAGTTGAAACAAAAGGCAAAAAGGCGGTTGTCATAGGAAGAAGCCTGATTGTCGGCAAGCCCCTCGCGCTTCTTCTGATGCAAAAAGGCATAGACGCAACCGTCACCGTCTGCCACTCAAAAAGCGAAAACTTGAAGGAAATTTGCAAAGAGGCTGACATTCTGATAGCGGCGGTAGGCAGACCCCTGACTGTAACCGAAGACATGGTAAAGGAAGGCGCGTGCGTAATAGATGTCGGCATAAACCGCATTCCTTGCGCCGAAAAGAAGTCGGGCTACCGCCTCGTCGGAGACGTCGATTTTGAAAACGTGGCTTCAAAATGCTCGTTCATAACTCCCGTGCCGGGAGGCGTCGGACCGATGACAGTCGCAATGCTTATGTCGAACACGGTAAAAAGTTTCCTTTTAAAGCAGGATAAACATTAAAAATCGGCTCTTATCGGAAATTTGAAAAAAAATATAAAGAAAATTTACGGAAAAGCTTGACAGATTTTGCCATATAGCATTTTGTTTTAACTTTTCCTCAAAATCAAAGTTGAAGAATCATGAAAGTAGTATCATCCATTAAATCTTTGAAGACCCGTCATCCGGACTGCAAAGTAGTGCGCAGAAAGGGTCGTGTGTACGTAATCAACAAGACAAATCCTCGCTACAAGGCAAAGCAGGGTTAATTAAATAACGGAGAGGTTTTTACAAATGAAAGACAAAATTCATCCAGATTACAAGCCTGTTTGCTTTGTTGACGTTTCGACAGGCGCGCGTTTTTTGACCCGCTCCACAATGAGAAGCAAGCAGGTTGAAACCATCGACGGCGTTGAATACCAAATGATTGTGCGCGACATCACCGCAGACTCTCACCCAGCATACACGGGTGAAAAACGCTTCGTTGACACCGCCGGCCGCGTTGAAAAGTTCCAAAAGAAGTTCGGTCGCCGCCGCGCATAATTTTCTACTTTCATGCTTTTAAACCGACGCCTGCTTGAAGCGGGCGTTTTTTGTTTACACAAACAAAATTTTGTTGCAACCGCGCCAAAATGCGGCAATTTTTTTAATCGTGAAAATTTTAGACTTCAATTCAAAAAATTTCTGGAAAAGCCTCGCCGAAGCGGCAAAACCCGTAATGCAGCTAAAAGATGTCTCCGAAATAGTGGAGAAAGTTCTAAGCGACATCAAAGAAAACGGCGACAAGGCTCTAATCGAATATACTCATAAGTTCGACAAGGCGTCACTCACCCCGAAAACTTTGAAAGTCAGCGAAGACGAAATAAAAGACGCCCTTAAAAAAGTTCCCGCAAGCGACAAGCGGGAAATCAAAAACGCGATTAAATGCGTGAGATTTTTCCATAAGCACACAATGCCGAAGAATTGGAGGGCTAAAAACCCGCACGGCGCAATCATAGGCGAAAATTTCTATCCGATTAAGCGCGTGGGGTTGTACATTCCGGGAGGTCAAGTTCCTCTCGTATCGACAGTGGTAATGACCGCAACTTTGGCAAATCTCGCGGGATGTCCCGAAATATGCGTCTGCACCCCTCCATCGCCCGAAGGCAAAATAAACGCGCACCTTCTGACCGCGCTTTACTTTTCGGGAGTGAAAGAAATCTACAAAGTCGGCGGGGCGCAAGCAATCGCCGCAATGGGCTATGGTACAAAAACAATAAGGCAGGTCGAAAAGCTTTTCGGACCGGGCAACGCTTTTGTGATGGAAGCCAAGCGCAGGCTCTTCGGGGAAGCGGGCGTTGACTTGCTCCCGGGTCCAAGCGAAGTAATGATTATAGCCGACGAAACCGCAACCGCAAAGAACGTCGCGGCAGACTTGCTTTCGCAAGCCGAACACGGTAGCGGCAAAGAAAAAATTTACCTTGCAACAACCTCAAAAAAGCTTGTCGAAGAAATCCCGAGCGAATTGAAGAGGCAGTCAAAGCCGCTTTCGCACGCCGACAAACTCGCGAAAATAATCGAAAACGGTTGCTTTGTAATCTTCGTGCCAAACCTCGAAGCGGCAGCCGAAGTCGCGAACTTCATCGCCCCCGAACACCTTGAATTGCAAGTCGAAAAAAGCAAAATAGAAACCCTAACAAAGGCAATCACCACAGCAGGGGCAATCCTGCAAACGGAAATGACCCCGACAGTTTTGGGCGACTTCACCGCAGGTCCGAGCCACACCTTGCCTACTGGAAGGACTGGCAGATTTTCGAGCGGCTTGCAGCTCGTTGACTTCATGCGCCGCTCCTCCGTCGTGAGATACGACGCAAAATCAATAAAAAAAGCGCGACCGACCGTCAAGGCGTTTTCAAAGATGGAGTCGCTCGACGCGCACGGCAACAGCCTTTTCATCAGGGAAGAGCAATGAGATTGCGGAAATTTCCGCAGGAAAAGCTTTCGATAAAATCTTGCGGAATTGCCGCAAGATTTTCTTTTGCAAACTCGCGCATTTCCGCAACCTTAAACTTGCGCGGATAGAGCCTGAGCGGATAGTCGGAACCGAACGCGATTTTTTCAAGGACGCTTTCAGGCAATTTCTCGTAGGCTTTAAATCCATATAAAAAAGTGTTTGCGGCGCAATCGTAATAAACATTGGAAGGCGGGCTGAAATTCTGCTCAAAAACATCGCCGCCGCCAAAATGGGCAAACAAGAATTTTGTTTTGCCGTTTCGCCTTGCCGCCTCATAAGCAGAAGAATTGCGGGTCAAAACCTTGTTTGGATAATCCTTTGTGCGAAAGTCCGACAAATGCAAAGACACGCACCAGCCATGCTCCCCGCAAAAGCGGCATAATTCGTCAAATTCGGGAGTGTCGAAGCCAAACCCCTGAACGCCGTCATGAAGCTCGCCAACGCCCGAAAACCCCATATCGAAAGCTTCCCGCAAAACTTTCTCAAAACCTTTTTCGGCACAATTTAATGACGCCAAGGCCGAAAGCCTGTCCCTGTGTTTTTCGATGGCTTTTGCCGTCTGCAAATTCCAATGCCTGCAACTTTCCAAGCGCAAAAAATACCAGCCTTGAATTGCCGCCCTCTCGACTTGCGCCTCGTCCATTTTGCGCAAAAAATCGTCAATGCTCGGAAACGATTGCAAACTCGGCTTTAAATCAGGCCGCCTGCCCATGAGCGCACCCCAATGCAATTCCCCGTTTTGCGCCGCCCAAGAGGACGGGTCAAGCGACATGTCCTGAGGATACCAATGCGTATGTGCGTCAAAAAGCATTAAAGTAAAAATATGCGACAAGAATAGCCGCAAGTAAAATTCTGTACCACGCAAAAGGCGCAAGCCCCCTTCGGTTTAAAAATCCGACAAGCCATTTAGCCGCAACAACCGAACTTGCAAAAGCCACGGCAAAGCCTATTGCAAGAGGCATTACAGGCAGAGCCGCAAACATATTAACCCCGTCTGAATAAATTTTGAAAACACTTGCGGCAGAAAGCGTTATAAGCCCAAGCAGAAAACTGAATTTCGCCGCCTCCACCGGTCTTAGCCCAACCATATACGCGCCGATTATGGTAACCATCGATCTGCTTGTGCCGGGCCATAGCGCAATACATTGAAACATCCCCACCAAAAAAGATTTTTTTACCGACAATTCGTGAAGCTCAACGGCGCGAGTTGCAGTATTGAAAGACTTGCCGTATTTGTCCTGCACAAAAAACATCGCAAGCGCGCCCATAATAAGCGCGTAAATAACGGGCCAAACAGAAAACAAATAATTCTCGATTGCCCTATGCAGCAAAAGCCCGGCAACCACTGCCGGAATAAACGCCACAGTCAAGTTGCGCAAAAGCTTAAAGCCTACAACGCTCTTGCCGACAAGCCCAAGGAGCATGCTTGAAACGTCTTTCCAATACACGAACAAAACAGCGGCAATCGCGGCAATCTGTATTACAATGCAATACGCGTCAACAGCGTCTTTTACAGTGTAATATCCGTCGCCGCTTTCGCTTTTTATGAACTTGCCGTTTCCGTCAACGGCAGGCTCGTCGGAATTTAGCCCCAAGAGATTTCCCGCAAGAATCAAATGCCCCGTGGAGGATACGGGAAGAAACTCCGTAAGCCCCTCAACAAGCCCCAAAACCGCACCGTCAAAGTTCGACATGGGGCTTTCAAAAACAACCAATTCCTCTGCCTTTATTTCAGGTTCATTTCCCGAAATTTCAACGGATTGGGAAAACAAAAAAGCGGGCGAAAGTATAAAAAAAAGGATAAGTAAAAATCTCATGGCAAACCATTCTAAAAGACCTTGCGAGATGCAAGCGCGCTTTTTATAGTTCCCGTATCGGCAAAGCCAAGCTGACTTCCGTTCGGAAGACCGAAACCTATTCTCGAAAGGCTTATTCCGAACTTTTCGGCAATAGCCTTGGAGATGTAATGGCAAGTCGCCTCGCCTTCCATGTCGTTTGAAAGAGCCAAAACAATTTCCGAAATTTCACCCCTCTGCGCCCGTTCTTCAAGAACTTTGAAATTTAAATCATTTGGAGTTATGTTTTTTATGGGCGATATTTTTCCGCCCAAAACATGATAAGACCCTCTCCATGCCCCCGATTTTTCGATGGCAGCCATGTCGGCGGCAGTCTCCACCAAACAAACGCTCGAAAGATTGCGGGAAGAGTCGGAACAAATTTCGCAAAGAGCGTTGTTTTCGGAAATCCCGCAACATTTGGGGCAAGGCGTGAGAACGTCGAGCGCGCGGCGAAGATTTTCAATCAAAATCTCCGCCTGCTTTCTGTCGGCAAAAGCAAGATGAAGCGCGGCACGCTCCGCACTCTTGCGCCCCATGCCGGGAAGCCGCGCAAAACTTGCGCACAAACTTTCAAACGCCTTGTTCATTCAATCAGAATAAGCCGGGCATTGAAAATCCGCCCGTGATTTTCGACATTTCGGCTTCGCTTTCGCTCTTTGCCTTTGCGCAAGCCTCGTTTATGGCTTCCAAAATCGCGCTTTCGACAACTTCCGCGCCCTCTTTCAAAAACTCTCCGTCAAGCTTCAAGCTTTTTACCGCGCCATGCCCGTCAACCACGACTTTAACCGCGCCGCCGCCCGACGACACTTCTATTTCCTTTGCGGACAAGTCGGCTTGAACCGCCTCCATTGCCTTTTGCATTTTCTGAGCCTGTTTTAATAATTTACCTACACCCGGCATAATGTTTATCCATTCTATTTTGAGTTTTAACTAAAAAAAATCAACCAACGCGCTTTATTGTAAGAAGAGTGAAATCGTCGTCCGTCGGACGCGATTTGCAGGAGAATTTTGCGACTTCGCGCGTTACAAATTCGTTTATCTCGTCCGCCGCAAGCGATGCGGTTTTTTCGAGAACGTTTTTCAAACGCCCCGTTGAAAATTCTTCGCCGTCGGGATTTACGGCTTCGGTCACTCCGTCCGAATAAAGCATCATCACGTCCCCAACGCCGAACGGTCGCTCCACGTCGTAAATCGCGCAATCAAAAATTTCGGAAGAAACCATTCCGATTGCAATGCCCTTCGACTTCACAAAGTCCGCAACGCCTGCTTCCGCGCTGAAAACAAGGGGCTTCTCATGCCCCGCCCTCGCAATAGACACCTTATTTTTGGTGGTGTCGAAAATTGCGTAAACCATTGTGACGAACATATCGGAACGCATTGCAACCACCATTTCGGAATTAAGTGCTTTCAGCGTTTCGGATGGCGAAGAATAACGGCTTGCCAAATAGCGCAGTTTTGACTGGCATATCGCCATAATGATTGCGGCTGAAACGCCCTTTCCTGAAACATCTCCGATAACAGCCCCGATTTTCCCCCTGCCCAAATCAAAGGTGTCGTAAAAATCCCCTCCGACTTTCTGCTGGGGCATATATCTTGCCGCGCTGTCAAAACCGTTTATGCTACACAATTTTTCGGGAAGAATGTAGCTTTGCACGCTTTTTGCAAGAGTCAGGTCGCTATCCATTTTGCTCTTTTCGACAAGCTGGTTAAAGGCGTTTATACTGTAAAGAGAAAGCGCGGACTGGTCGGCAATGGAGCAAGCGATGGAAAAATCGAGATCTGAAAAATACTCGCCGCCTATCGGGTTCGCCAACGCCAAAACGCCGTAAAACTCGCCCCTGAACATCATCGGAATTGCCATAATCGAGGTAATTCTCAAAGCCGCGTCCTTGTGGTTTACGACCCTTGCACTGCTCTCCGCGCGCTTGATGAAAACAGGCTCACCGCTTTCCGACGCCTGCCCGATTATGCCCTCATAGGGCTCAAGCTCCTCGCCCTTTAAAATTTTGTCTATGAAATCCGCCCTCGATCTTGCGGTTTTCAGCATTAGCGGATTTATCTCGCGCTGGGGCGGGAACAAGCCGTCGCTTTCGACAGCCACCAAATTATTTTTTGAGTTACGCTCGTAAATGCACGCGCTCGTCGCGCCGCAAGCCAAAGTAATCGAGCGCAAAATGCGCAAATACACCGAGTGCTTGTCAGCCCCCGAAGCGACTTCGGCAACGATTTTGTGCATGAAGTCAAGCACGATGTCATTTTCTTCGCCAACCGATTCAAGCTCTTTTCTAAGATCGCGCACTTCCTTGTCTTTGCGCCACAACATCCACGCAAAGAGGATTGCAAAAACCAAAACCGTGCAGTAAGCCCCCGTCGTCATTGGCCGCCGCGCTCCAACTCTTTTTGCATAAACTTTACAATGTCCTGAAAGTCTTTCGCGTTTGCGGGATTTGCCTCTATCAGGTTTTTGTGGGCATCCAATATTTCAGGCTTTGAAACGGGATTTGGTGTCAAGCCTTCCCTGCCTGAATTAAAATCCGCGCAGTCAGAAATCTTAACGATGCTATCAAGACCGAGATTTTCAATAAGCTCCAAATTGCGCCCCTCCAAAGAGCAGAGATTTACGGCGTCAGGCTTGCCGTTTTTTGCAAGCTTTAAGGCAAGACCTGCAATCATACCCATAAAGGTGCTGTCCATTCCGGTGCATTTTGAAAAATCAATGAAAAACTCGTCGCAACCGCGCGACTGCGCAAAGTCGAAAAACTCCCCGACAGGCTTGCAGTTCAAATATGTGGCGCGACCTACAACCTCCAAGCAAGCCTTGCAGGAATCAATCTTGACCAAATATTTTGCGGAGTTCTCCATAGACTTCTACTTTTCCAAAATCTTTTTGAGGACATACGGCAAAATGCCGCCGCGCTTGTAGTATTCAACTTCAACAGGCGTATCAATTCTAAGGAGCAGATTTGCAAAATCGACAGTTCCGTCCTTACGCTCGATTTTAAGCTTCGCGCTCATAGCCGGCGTTATGCCGCCTTCCAAACCGGAAATCGAGAAAGTTTCAGTGCCGTCAAGCTTAAGCGTTGAAGCGTCCTCTCCTGACGCGAACTCAAAGGGAAGGATACCCATTCCAATAAGATTGCTGCGGTGTATTCTTTCAAATGACTTTGCCACAACAGCGCGAACCCCAAGCAAAGACGTACCCTTTGCCGCCCAGTCGCGCGAAGACCCCATGCCGTAGTCGCGCCCGCCGAAAACAATAAGCCCGCGGTTTTGAGCCGCATAAGCTTGGCATGCGTCAAAAATGTAAACATTTTCGCCCTCTCCGTCGATTTTCGTGTAGCCGCCTTCAACGCCGCCTGCAATCAAGTTTTTAATTCTTACGTTTGCGAAAGTTCCGCGCGCCATTACCCTGTCATTGCCGCGCCTCGAACCGAAGGAATTAAAGTCCTTCACTTCCACGCCGTTTTCGCGCAAATACCTGCCTGCGGGGCTTTCGGGCAAAATCGACCCTGCGGGAGAAATGTGGTCGGTAGTAACCGAATCCCCGAAAATTGCAAGCGCGCGCAAGGAATTCAAGCTGGGCAAGGTCGTCTCGCCCATGGTGAAGGCGTCAAAGAACGGCGGATTTTGAATGTAAGTGCTTTTTTCGTTCCACTTGTAAAGCGCACCTTCGGGGCTTTCGACAGCCTGCCAAAGCTTGGGGCCCGACATGTCAGAGTAGCGTTTTGCAAACATCTCTTTTTTTATGCAGTTTGCCATGCACTCTTCGACTTCCCTGCTTGAAGGCATTATATCCTTCAAATAAACAGCCTTGCCGTCTTTTGAAACGCCGACAGGCTCGCTTTCCATGTCAATATCGACCCTGCCCGCAAGGGCGAAAGCCACGACAAGCTGCGGACTCATCAGATAGTTTGCCTTGATTTGCGCATGGACGCGGGCTTCAAAATTGCGGTTGCCGCTCAAAACGCTCGCGCAAAGCAAATCGTTTTCCTTGACCGCTTTCGAAACGCTTTCTTCAAGAGGTCCCGAATTTCCGATGCAAGTCGCGCACCCATAGCCCGCGAGATTAAATCCGATTTCATCCAAATATTTTTGCAGACCCGCGCATTCAAGATAGTCGGAAACCACCCTCGACCCGGGAGCAAACGAAGTCTTTACATAGCTCGGAGGCTTCAATCCGAATTCGCACGCCTTCTTTGCAAGCAACGCCGCCGCGATTATAACCGACGGGTTTGAAGTGTTCGTGCAGCTTGTGATTGCCGCAATCAAAACGCTTCCGTTTGAAATTTCGCCCTTGTTGGTGGAAACTTTTTGGGAGGAGCTTTTCCCCGACTGCTCCAAAAGCGCGGAAACGCTCTTTTTCAGGTCGGGCAATTCTATTCTGTCCTGCGGGCGTTTATGACCCGCGACGCACGGGCGTATTTTTGACAAGTCCAAATCGACAACTTTCGTATAGTCGCATTCGCCGTCTTCGCGGATGCCGAATATGCCTTGCTCTTCAAAATAGTCTTTGATGAGCGAAATTTGCTCTTCGCTCCTGCCCGAAAGGCGCATGTATTCGAGCGTTTTTTCATCGACGGGGAAGTAGCCCATCGTAGCCCCGTATTCGGGAGCCATGTTTGCGATTGTCGCCCTGTCTGCAAGAGGAAGCATCTTCGCACCTTCGCCGAAAAATTCAACGAACTTGCCTACGACTTTTTCATTTCTTAAAATCTGCGTCACGGTAAGGGCGATGTCCGTCGCGCTCACGCCGTCATTTAACTTTCCGAAAACGCGCACGCCGATGACTTCGGGAACTTTGAATGAAACAGGCTGACCCAGCATTCCCGCTTCCGCCTCAATGCCGCCCACACCCCAGCCGACAACGCCCAAGCCGTTAATCATTGTCGTATGCGAATCCGTACCTACGAGAGTGTCGGGGTAAAACAAAGTCTTGCCATCGACTTGGCTTTCAAAAACAAGCCTTGCAAGATATTCCAAATTTACCTGGTGGATAATTCCTGTTGACGGGGGAACCACTGAAAACGTCTTAAACGCCTGCTGACCCCATTTCAAAAATTCATAACGCTCAGAATTGCGCTTAAATTCCAAGTCCAAATTGATGTTGTAAGAATTTGCACTGCCCGCGCTATCCATTTGTACGGAGTGGTCCACAACCAAATCAACGGGAACGAGAGGCTCGACAACCGATGGGTCTTTGCCCTGTCGCGCCGCGGCGTCGCGCATTGCCGCCAAATCCACCAAAAGGGGAACGCCCGTAAAATCCTGCAATACAATTCGCGAAACGACAAAAGGCACTTCATAGTCGCCCGGCTGTTTTGCGTTCCAGTTTGCCAAACGCTTTACGTCGCCTTCATTTGCCAAAACCCCGTCGCAGTTGCGAAGCACGCTTTCAAGAACGATTTTTATACTTACGGGCAATCTCTTCAAATTGCCGATACCCTGCTTTTCAAGCTCTTTTAAACTGTAAATATAACCCGATTTGCCCGAAGACAAAGATTTAAATTCCTTTAAACAATTAAGTGGATTTTTCATAAATAATTTTTTGCAAATTTATTGAGACAAAATATTGCCAAAAGCCCCCAAAAAATCAAACAATATTTGATATTTTTTTGCGCAATGAAAATGGGGCAAACTTCAAAAAAATTCGGCAAAAATAAACTAAAAAAATTCTAAAAATTTCAAGTTCTTCTATGCGGTTGTTTTTTCTGAAATAAATTAAAAATTTTTAAACAAAAAATATTTTTCAAGGCTCTTCCCATATCTCCAAATAGAAGATATAAAAAAAGACTCCCCAAAAGAGGAGTCTTTTTATAAAATTCTTTTTCAATTAAGCTTCGGGAGAAATACCCTTACCGTCTCCAACTGTATCGTTTACCGAATCATTGGTGGTTGAAATTGCTTCCTGTGCGTCGGGAACTGAAACGGGAGCCGCTTCAGTCTGCGAAACAGAAGGCGTGGAAGCTGTTACGTTTGAACCGCCAACCGTGCCTGAAACACCTGCAGGAGTTGACTTGACATCAACAGCAGTCGATGTTTTTGCGCCGCGTTCGTCAGTTACGACAACATCGCCCTTAACTTCGCCCGCAGTTGTGATTTCCGGAGCAAATTCAACAACGGACTTGCCAACCAAAAGTTCCAAATTCGGATTGCCCGCTTTCGGGAATGTTGCGTTCAAAGTTACGGATTTTCCACCCATTTCACCCAAGTTCAAAGTCGAAACGGAAGCCGCAAAAGCCTTCAAGGCGTCTTGATGCTTAATATCGTCAGTAATAGACATTACAACGGCAACCAAAGTGTGTACAAGTTCAACTTCATTTACTTTTGCGGGCAAGTTCGGAGTTACGACAGAAATGACGTCAGAATCGACGCCTTTAATAGTCGTAATTTTGAGTTTACCGAATTTTGTATTTACTGTAGTTGAAACCGCATTGGAAGCGGGCTGGACAGCCGAAGCTTCGGGAGCCGCTGCCGCAGGCTGAGCCTGCTCCTGCGCAAAAGAAGTGAAAGCAGCAGCAGAAAGAGCCGCCATCGATACCAAAGTAGTTTTTAAGTTTTTCATTTTATTCCTTTCAAAAATATTTCGTCTTTAAGACTAATTTTGATAAAAGATTAGTTGCTTGAGCTTAAATATTCAAGTTTTTTTTTCAAAAAAATCAACTTTCCGATTTTGCGAAATCGATTTGCCGCTTAAACAAATCGACAGATTCCACATAAACCTTAATTTTATCGCCTGCCTTTATGGTTTTGCCCGTCTTGCGCCCGCGCATTACAGTGCCTTCGGCATTCAGGCGGTAAATATCATCGTGCAAGGTGTGGGTATGCACGAAACCATAAGCCATCGACTCCGTAAGCTCGACGAAAAATCCGTGCGAAGACATTGCCGTCACCACCGCCTCGAAAGTTTCATTGGTTCCTATCTTGCGCTCGAAAAATTCCAAAAGCTTTACTTTTTTGGATTCGCGTTCGGCGTCCGTGGAATTTTGCTCCGTCTTTGAAATATGGTTTGCAATGCCTTCGAGAGCGGCTTGGGAGTCCATAGACATTCTGCCTTTCGGCGCAGTCGCAAGCTTCATTTTCTGCATGTAAAAGTTCAACGCCCTGTGGACGGTAAAATCGGCATATCGTCTTATCGGAGAGGTAAAATGGGCGTAATAGTGCTTCATAAGCCCGAAGTGCCCGTCGGGAGATGCCCTGTACACTGCCCTTTTTAAGCTCTTTAAGAACTGCGTCTTTAAAATATAGCTTTGCGGATGGCTTGAAATTGCCGCAAGCGTTTTCACGATTTCCCTGCGCCTTGTCAAATCCCCGCAAAAAATTCCGAAAGGCTCCAAATATTCGCGCAAGTCCAAAAGCTTCTCCTCTTCGGGGTCGTCGTGGACGCGCGATATGAACGGAATATGAAATTCAAACAGTTCGCGGGCAACCGCCTCGTTTGCCGCAAGCATAAACTCTTCGACAAGCTGGTGGCTTTCGTCATTTTCCCTGCGGACGATTTTTTGGGCATAGCCCTGCTCATCGCAGAAAATCCTGATTTCGGGCATTTCCAAGTCAAAGCTTCCCTTGCGCATACGTTTCTTGCGAAGAATGGAAGCCAAGCCCCACATCTGCCTTATGGTTGTGCGCAATTTCTGCAAAAACGCGTCATCAAACTCGTCCAATGGCTTTCCCGTCGAACCCGTGGAATATTCCGCAGGCGGGCGGACTGCCTTTATTATGTTTAAGTCGTTTTCCTTCAAGAAAGCGTAAGCCTGCTCGTAAGTCAAACGCTTGGAGCTTCGTATCACGGAATTTGCAAAGCGTACTTTCTTGCAGTCCCCCGCGGCGTCAAACTCCAAAAAGACGCTCTTTACAAGCCTGTCCTTGTCTTCGACCAAACTGCATAATCCGTTTGAAAGCTCGAATGGCAGCATCGGCAAAACCGTGCCAACGAGATATGTCGAGTTGCCCCTGTTGCGCGCTTCCTTGTCAAGCGCGGTCTTTGGCTTTACATAGTAAGAGACGTCGGCAATGTGGACGCCTATTTCCAATATGCCGTTTGGCAGGCGCTTGAATGAAAGGGCGTCGTCGAAGTCCTTTGCATCGCTCGGGTCGATGGTAATTACAAACTCGTTTCGCAAGTCCAGCCTGCCCTCGATGTCTTTTTCAGAAACTTCTTGCGGAAGAGCTTTCACTTCGTCCAAAACTTCGCTCGGAAATTCCGTTTCAAGCGCGTACTTAATCAAAATCGCCTTGTATTCCGACATCGGAGTGTGGCTCTTGCCCAAATTTTCTACAATTTCCCCCGAAGGATTTATGTGCTTTTGCGTCCATTCAAAAAGCTTCACCACAACCTTGTCGCCCTCTTCGGGAACAGGTTTTATGCCGCTTTTTTTGGGGTCTGCCACTATAATGTCGTAAAAGAATTTGGGGTCGTCAGCCACAACGTGCCAGAAATTCATCGAACGCGCCAAAGTGCCGATTACGGTCGTGAGCTTGCGCTCGATTATGCGGATTACCCTCGCATATTTCTGCGAAACGGGCATTTCCTTTTCCCTGTTGCGGAACTTGCGGCGCGAACCGAACCGCTCGTCCAAAATTCGCGCAAGCACTTTGTCTCCGTTTAGCGCGACACCCGTGTCTTCGCTTCTCACTGAAATTGTTTCGCCGTTTTCAAGACGGATTTGCGCCCTGCCGCTCTGCTTGAATTCTATCGTTCCCGCGACAAGCCCCAAGTCTTTTGTGGCGCAGTACCTGTCTCCTTTGACGTGGGCGACGGTGCCTTCTTTTACCATTTTTTCGATGGTGTCGCGAAAAACAGGAAAATCCTTGCGCTTCAATTTGAGCGCGGCGGCTATGCCCGCGAGATTGGACGGAGCGTAGCTCTTGCTTTTTAGAAGCGACAAAATATTTAAAGATAGCATTTCCCTGTTCATTGCATTGTCCTCATTTCAATTGGAATTAAAAGCAGTATTGAAACCGCGAAAAGCAAAACGCAAAGCCTTGCGTTTGTAATATCGGTCAAAAATTTCGAAAAAAAGCTCAAAAGAAGCATCATCAAAAACAAGACGCCCCCCGCCGCCAACTTCAGCGCGGCAAGATTTTCACTCCCAGCGCCCAAAGCCGCAAAGCCTCCCGCCAAAATCGAAAAAAACATAAGAAACGTTGCCGAAAACAAAGCCTGCTTGCCAAGCCTCGCCACTTTTTCAAGAGAAAGATTTCCCCGCGCCGCAAGGCTGTTTGACTTTCCCTTTATAAGCCGACGCGAAAGCATGTACATTCCGCCAAGCGACGCCGAAAATGCCAAGAGCGCGTAGCTTGAAACCGCCAAAACGACATGCACAGAAGACAATGCGCCCATCGCGCGCCCCGCCGAAACGCCCTCGAAAAACTTTGGGCATAATACGGGCAAAACCGAAAACGCCGCCGCAAACAAATAGAACAAAAACGCGCCTATCTTCATCCTGAAAAAAAGAGATGACGCCATGAAAAAGAAAACCGAAACACAAACTATCGCCTCCGACAATTCGTAAGAGGTCGCAACGGGCATTCGCCCGAACTTAAAGGCAATAAAGCCCAAGCCGAAAGTCTGCGCCAAAAATCCCGCAACCGAAAAGCCCCACACGGCGGCGCGGGTTTTCTTCAAGTCGGAAAAGCTCCCCGACGCCGAAAGCAAATAGCAGATTGCGGCGGCGCAAAAAAGGAAAATCATAATTTCTGGCATTATAAAAAACTTTCTCTTTTTATGATTTCGGCAAACAGTTTAAGCTGGTTTTCCGAAGAGTTCAAGCAGTTTATGTATGAAAATTTTTCTCCGCCGCATTTCAGGAAATGCGAGCGCAAGTCTTTGTTTATATCAAGCAAAGTTTCAATGCAGTCGCAAAAGAACCCGGGGCAGACAACCGCAATGTTTTTCGCGCCCTCTTTCGCGAGTTTTTCGGCAACGCAAAAAACGTCGGGGCCAAGCCATTTTCCGAATTTCATTGCGGACTGGTAGGCAAGCTCGACCCTGAAATTAGCAAGCCTTTCGCGTATTTTTAAATGCGATTTTTGGCATTCATCTTCATAGTCAAAAATTTTAAGCTGTGATTTCGGAACAGAATGAAAGCTTGTTATGACGGCGTCGAAATTTTCCTTTTTTTCCAAGACGGAATTTGCGATTGCCGACGCATACTCCGACATTTCCGCATAACTTGCGGCGATTTTAAAATCGACAGCATTAAAGTGTTTTTTAATTTCTCTAATGGCGGGGAAAACCGTCGAGCTTGCAACCTGCGGATAACACGGGATAAAAAGTATTCTGCCTTTTGATAAATTTTGCGCGTCCATTTTTTTACGCAAAGACGCAAGGTTTTCGCCGCCGTAAACGCCCGCTTCAAAAACCCTGACGCCCAAATTGGCGGAAAGCTTTTTTGCCAAACTCTTGGCGTGGGAAAGCGACGCGGGCAAGACCCCGAAATCGTCGGAATTTTCCGCACAAGCCTTCAACTTTTCTGAAAAACTCCCCGCGCGTTTTTTCGCGATGCGCCAAGCCAAAAATTTGCGAAGGGGATATGGAAGGCTCAACACATTCCCGTCCCCCAAAAATTCGCGCAGGAAAATTTCACACTCTCCGCGCTCCATCGCGCGCGGGCAACCCAAATGCACAAGGACTGCCGCGTCGAAACTCATTGGCTTATTTTGCCTGCAAGCGCAAGAGCGTTTTCAATGCAGGAGCTTACGCCGACGCCACCGCGGTACGCGCCCAAAAGCTTGATTGTGGGAAAATCTTTTTCAACTTCGCGCATTTCTTCCAATATGTCTCCATAGCCCACATTGTACTGCGCGATTGCGTTTTTGTGGCGGAAAATCCTCTTAAAAATAGGTTTTCCTTTCAAGCCTATAAGGGCTTCCAAATCCTCCATTGCAATGGACTCCAATTCCTCGTCGCTCTTGTCGAAAAGCGAAGGATTGCGCATTCCGCCGATATAGCAGGTAATGGTTGCGCAATCTGCGGGCGCGCGCCCCTCAAAGACGCTCGAAACAAACAATGCCCCCAAAATTCTGTACTTGCTTTCAAGCGCGGGAACAAGCGCGCCAAAACCGTCGAGTTTGTGAGAAATGCCGCTTTTTTTAAAACCGAGAGTAAGCGACACCACGGGCGCGTATTCGATTTTATCCAAAAACGCCAAACGCGACGAAAGCGCGCCCGGAAGCGGAAGTTTTGAAATCTCCTTTGCGGGTACGGCAAAAACAATTTCGTTAAACACGTCGCAGTCGTCGGAGCTTTCGTTTGTCCAGCAAACCTGCCACGAACCCATGTCGTAATCTACGCTCGCGATTTTCGCGTTCAGAACAATGTCGTCCTTCAAGCTATCCTTGATTTTATCGACAAGCTCGACAAGCCCGTTTTTAAAGGAAATCATTATGGGCTTAAAGAAGTTCCCCGCGGCGATTTTTTCCTTCCGCGCCTTCATCGCGCCCTTGATTATCGAGCCATACTTCTGCTCCAAATTCCAAAACGGGGGAAAGGCGTGCTTCATCGAAAGCTTTTCGGGGTTGCCGCCGTAAATTCCCGCCATGAAAGGATTCATTCCGTAATCCAACGCTTCCTGCCCCAAGCGGTCTATGGTAAACTGCGCGACACTCGGATCTGAATCAGGGCTATGCTTTGCGATTTTCGGCTCCTTCAAAAAGCGCAATTTTCCCGCAAGCGAAAACAAGGGGCTTAGAAGCATTTTCAAGGGGCCCATAGGGACTTCGCAAATTTTTCCGTTTTTTACGAAAAAACGCTTCTTTGAAACTTCGCTCGAATTTGCGATGCGCGGAGCCAAACCGAGCTCTTCGATGAAATCCAAAGTTTTTTCGCTCTGCACCATGACGGAATTTGAACCGCTTTCAGCCCTGAATCCGCTTTCGTTGAAAGTGTTGATGACGCCGCCCGCCCTGCTCTTGGATTCCAAAACGACGACCTCAAAGCCTTTTTTCTTCAATGCGTAAGCCGCGCAAAGCCCCGAAATGCCCGCGCCGACAATTAAAATTTTCTTAGCCATAAAACACCTTGTTTTCTCTATTTTAAGATGACACCAAAAAAAGAATGTTCAATATAAAAATAAAATTCCCAAATGCCGAAACGCGCAATAAAATCGAATGTCTCGGAAATGAAATTTCTTATTTGCATCATCGTCAAAAAAGGCGGAATAAAAAGCTTTTTACAACTCGCTCGGGGAAAGCCACCTGAATGAAACGATTTTGAATTTGCGCCCGAAAGCCCCATGGGGGGAAAGCTTGTCGTCGCCGCTTTCAACGGGTTCGACCGAACGCTGGACAACGGCCTCGCAATACATTTTTGCGGAAGAGTCGGACATCGGGTTTTTGTATTCGCCAAACGCCCTGACAGTGAAAGTGTCCCCTCTCGCCGTTATGATGGGGCCTATCGCGTTTAAAATTTGCGACTGCTTCAAAACCGCGCCGGGAAGCCCCATGAAACGCTGGTATTTCTTGCCCAAAACGGTGCTGAATGAATTTTCCGCAAACTCCTCGCTGTTTTCGTACTCCTTAAAAACCTTGTTCACATTTGTAAGAGATGTGAGGGCTTCTCTTTTTTGGTAATTGAAATCGGTGTAAAAAGTACCCTTTTTGTTTGAATTTAAGTCATCGTTTTCCAGACGGTCGATTGCGGCGGATATGGTTCCCATGAGCGACTGGTAATTCAAACTCTCGTCGGACTTTGCCTGTGAATACGGGATAAGGCGGCGGTTCACAAAGTCGGCAAGGCTGAAAAACGGCGCCCTGCGCTTGACTTCGGCGACAATCTCGCGCGCAAGGCGGTCGATGTCGGACTTGCTGATGTTGCGCCCTGCCTGTGCGTCTCTAAATCCGAAGTTGAAAGTTTCATCTTGCGGAGACAAGAGCGGATTTAGGTTGCCGGGATTCGGCATGTAATATTCGTCGGGATTGGAAGAATTTACCGACTTTGGATAATCGCCTTCAAGGACAGATTTTTTTTGAGTTCCCAAAAGCCCGCCAAGCAGTGCCCTCCACGCCTCGTACGAAGTTGAATTTACGTTGAACGCGCCGTCAACCGCAATAAATCTCGCGGCGTTTTTAAGAGCGTCCTCCGAGCCGTACAGCTCGGATTTGTCTTCGGGCACAGACGCCAAAAAATTGCGGGTGTTGGGAAGGCGCATTCCCGCCTCTATGACAGACGGGGCGTTCTTTTGCGGGAAAGTCGAAAGGAAAAACCTGTCCCAAACAGAAGCGTTTAGAAGGTAAGATATGTCTATGAGCTCGTTTTCGTGAAGAACGCTGTCAGCTTTGTTTATGACCGCGTCGCGCCTTACGAACGGATTTGCAAAGCCTTCGGCAAAGGCGAAAGTCGGCTGCCAGACAAACATTGAAAGATTTGCGTTTGAAAATGCGGCAAGGCTCATCATGTCGTCTTTGTTGCGCGGATAATCGAATATCGGAATTACCAACGCCCAGTCTGTATTGTTCAAAGAACTGCCCGAAATTTTGCAGTCCATCAAAACGGGAGCAGTGTATCTGTCGGAAGAAGAGTACCTGTCGCCCGTGTTTCTATAATTTGAAATCCAGTCCATGCTTCCCCTTACCGCACTGCTATTCGGTATTTTTCCGTTCTCGTCAATGAGATTGTAGCTGTTCCAAGTGCCGCTTGAAATTTCAAAGTGAGTTTCGCTCAAAAGCGATTTCCGCGGAGGGTCGCTTTGCAGGCAGACAAGAGGCGCAACCATTCCGTGCGGCTTGTAAACGCGGCACGCCTCGCCGCTATCTCGCATGAAGTTTGAAAGCATCGGCCACGGCCACACTCTTGAAGAATTGTATATTCCGCCCCAGCCCTTCGGCGCGGAATAAGAACACATCGCCCATGAATGGGAAATCATCAAAATACTTTCTTTTTTGTCGGAATTTTTTGCGTTGTGGGCGTCGTCATAAGTGATGGAGTTTCCCTCTTTCAGCATTCCGAAAGGCTTGTTCGAACCGCTGCTTAAATTGTAGTATGGCGCGACACCCAAAGCAGTGTTGGCTTCCACATTCGATACAAAAGAAGTCCCGTTATTAAAAGTGTTGACTCCCAAAGCCCCGCCGACAAGCTCGCTTTTTTTCGGAATTCTCGGCAATATGCAATCGGGCATCGCCCCGTTTTCCCATTGGTAAATTCCGCTATCTTGAAAGTAGCCCGCAAGCCCGTAGCCTATCGAGCATGCAATTTGATACCAGCCGCAATTTGAAGGCTGCGCCAACGCCCCGTATCTGAAATATCCCCTGTACGCTGAAGAGCCTGTCCACTCTTTCATTATTGAATTGTCCCAACCGATAACCGTCGAAAAGCGGTAAGGCATGAATACTGAATTATGCTCGTTCTGCCCCTCTACAAACCAGTAGTCATTAAAGAAGCCCTTGCCGTTTGCGGTATTCGGATTTCCACCCTCGTTTAACGCGGTAAAATCCATCGAAGTCAAAAACTCGGGAGCGTTCTTGCCCGAAACCCGCCACAATTCACAGCTTGGGCGCGGAGGGAATTTCGTTTTCTCCTGCTCCCTTACGTTGTTTAAAAAATACGACGGGACAACCCTCCAGTTCGCGTGGAGAGTTTTAAGCTTTGAAGCCTGCAACACGCTCGGCTTTAAGATGCTGAAAGGATCGCTGTCCCAAACGGAAGAAAGGCTTTGCTTTGAAATGGTTGTGGAAACCCTCGCCCCAGAATTTACGGGAAAATACGCCCCCCCCTTGTTTGCCTCGATGGTGCGCGCGCTCGGGTGCGCCACAACTCCGGGCTCAAGCAACGGAAGCGAATTTATGTTTGTCGAACGCACCATGCCGTCGGCATTGCCGAACGAGGAATCGCGAAACTCCGCGGTTTTCTGAATGGTAAGCTCGACATTTTCGCCCGGGTTTAACGCGAGATCTTTAATGCCAAGCGAGATGGCGGGCATTCCCTCGTCTTTTAAATTGCCGCCGCTTCTGACGCCCTTTCCTCTCTTTAACATTCTGTTTTTCAAAACGTCTGTAAAATGCTTTTCAAAAGTTCCGTAAGACGAGCCTGCGCTGAAAACGGCATACGGATTATAATAATATGCAGTTTCCGCATTTTGAGGATCAACCAAATAGCGTTCTGTGTCGCCGCGGGCAATCAACGCTCCTATTCTTCGGTTGCTGCTTCCGTTAACGAGGCTTTCGGCGGCGAACACCTGTATGGTGTACGGCAAGCCGATTTTTAAAATATAGTCGGACCTTTCAAGCCTCACGCTGTGCGGATTCCAAATTCGGACGCGCGGATAGAACATGAGGTATAAATTTATGTTGTTGTCGGTTGACAAATTGTTGTCGTAAAAAAGCTGGAAGTGGTATGTTATGGCGGAAACCACGGGGAAAATACCGTGCTGAACCTCCGACGGGGTTGATTTGTGCCCGAGAGGCTCAACTGCGGTTTCAAACTTCGGGGTGCGCCCGTTTTCGCCGTCCGAAACCAAATTTGCAAAGCCTTTCAAAAGCCCCATTCGCGGCATATTTTGCGAATAGTCTGAAATCCCGAAATCGACGCCCGTATAGTCGGGGTCGGAATCTCCGCTTCCGCGTATTATCGGGTCGGAATCGTTAAGCCCTTTTCCCGTCTGCAAATATACGGTAAGATCCTCTTTAAGCCTGCCGTTTGCAACGTCAACGGGCAAGCCTGCGGATACCGCCGTATAGTCGCCCTTGTTGTCCTTTGCCCAATCCTTCAGGCTTGAATCGAGAATTGAAAATTCGTCCAAAGAGCTGATTTTTCTAAGAGCCAAGGCGGATTCTTTGGAAAAGGACGGCAAAAACGGATTAAGCTGCAATCTCGAAAGGCTTTCCAAGAAATCCAAATTTGAAATTTGCGCAATCCTCGCATCTGCGGGAGCGGAAAAAGACGCGGCATCTCCCATGTCCTCGCCGTCAAGATAGGTGTCGGGACGTGTCAGATTTATCTTCGCCTTGACGCTCTCGTCGCTCACCCACCAGGCGTAAGAGCCGTTTTTAAGCGGAATTTTTCCCGCCAAAACCTCTACTTCCCCCAACTTCGAAGAGGCTTCCACAAATCCTCCAAAGTCGCTCGGATACTCTTCAAGCTGCTTGTATTCCGCAAGCTTCACGACCTCGCCGTTAAGTTCGCGCAAAGACTGCGTTGCGGGATTTCTAACAGGCGCATTGCTCGAAACAAGCCAGCTTACCGCGTTTAAATCAAAAACAGACTCCCTGTTTTTCAGCCTGTCGGCATACTCCCTGTTTTTTTCCTGCAACTCAAGCGGAGTGGAAAATTCATCGCCCCTGTTTACCTTGAAAGCCCCCACCAAAAACGGAGAGCGGACATCGTCTATTTTAACTGTGTCGGGATCGGCGTCCAAAATCGTGGCAGGAGCTGAAACTGCCATGTCGGGGCCGAGAGACTTCTGCAAACTTGAAACCGCCGCGCTCAATCCAAGGAGGGCATTTGCGCGCGCCATGCGCTGTTCTTTTTGGGCGTTTAAAATGCGCAATTTTGAACTTATTATCGCCGAAAGCGTAAGAGTGAGCAAAACCATAAACGCCATCGCGCCTATGGCAAGCACAAGCGCAAACGCCTTGCGCTTTCTAACGTTTTTATATTGCATGATAGTAATTGGTATGGTAGTAAAAATTTATTTAATGTATAGTAAATACATATTTATATAATAAATCAATGAAAAAATTGCTACTTGCCATCTTGACAACATTGCCGCTGCTTTGTTTATCGGCAGAAAAAAGCAGAGTATTGGAAAATTATTCCTGGCCAAAACCAAACGTAAACACAACCGCATTTCATTTGATTTGGCTCGGGGAAGAAAATTCACAGCCCGCCCTTTACGCGCAAGTCGGAGAATACTATGCGCGCGTTCATTTCGCGCCCAAACAACAGCTTGGAGAAAAATACACCGTCGCAAAAAACAAAAAGATAAACCTTTTTTACAGGAAGCTCGAAGACGGTAAGGAATATTTTGAAAAGGCGGCAACTTTCAACGCCTCATCAAACAGCCTTGTATTGGGAATTATCCCCGAAAAAGAAAAACTCGAAACCAAAGTTGCCGACATTTCTTTTGAAAACATACCAATCGGCTCCTCCGCAATAATAAATCTGTCCCCTTACAAGATTGGGGCAACATACAAAAACAAGCTGCATTTTTTGAATTCGTTTGAAATTTGGAAAGCGGACTTCCCGATGAGGGGAAAATACAAAATGGGGCTTATTTCAATATTAGACACAAGAAAAAAGCCAAAGCTCATGATTCAAAGAATGCTCGGCGGAACCGAATCGGAGCGCGCGATACTCTATGTGTTCTCAACCAACATTCCGAAATCAGAAAGCATTCCGCTTGACACAAAACAGATTTTGCCGGTCGTTGAAAATTAAAAGACGCCCCCGCGCAAAATTTTGTATTTGAAAAAGAGACAGTTTTGAGTAAGACTGCGGTCAATCATTAAAAAAATATCCATGAGCGAAATTCCATACAAAATTTATTTAAACGAAAAAGAAATGCCTAATGCGTGGTATAACGTGCGCGCGGACATGAAAAAAAAGCCCGCCCCGCTTTTGAACCCGCAAACATTAAAGCCCATGACGGCAGGCGAACTCGAAGCAGTCTTCTGCGGCGAGCTTGTAAAGCAGGAACTCGACAACACAAACCAATATACGGAAATCCCCTCGGAAATTTTGGATTTCTATAAAATGTACCGCCCGTCCCCGCTAATCAGAGCATACTTTTTAGAAAAGGAGCTGAAAACTCCCGCAAAAATTTACTATAAATTTGAAGGCAACAACACCTCGGGAAGCCATAAGCTCAATTCCGCAATCGCGCAAGCCTATTACGCGAAAAAGCAGGGGCTGAAAGGCGTGACAACCGAAACGGGCGCGGGACAGTGGGGAACTGCCCTTTCAATGGCTTGCGGATTTTTCGGGCTGGACTGCAGAGTTTACATGGTTAAGTGCTCATACGAGCAAAAACCATTCAGAAGAGAAGTAATGCGCACTTACGGAGCGTCGGTAACGCCTTCGCCCTCAGACACCACGCAGGTCGGCAGGAAAATTTTGTCGGAACATCCCAACACTTCGGGAAGCCTCGGTTGCGCGATTTCGGAAGCGGTGGAAGCCGCAACAAACACCGACGGCTACCGCTATGTTTTGGGCTCGGTGCTAAACCAGGTTATGCTGCACCAGTCGATAATTGGGCTTGAATCGAAAATCGCGCTTGAAAAATACGGCATAAAGCCCGACATAATAATCGGATGCGCGGGCGGCGGTTCAAACCTCGGCGGATTGATTGCGCCGTTTATGGGCGAAAAATTAAGGGGTGAAGCCGATTACAGATTTATCGCAGTAGAGCCGGCATCATGCCCAAGCCTTACGCGCGGCAAATTTGCATATGACTATTGCGACACGGGCATGGTCTGCCCGCTTTCCAAAATGTACACGCTCGGTGCTGAATTTATGCCGTCTGCAAACCACGCGGGCGGATTGCGCTACCACGGAATGAGCCCGATATTGTCCCAGCTTTACGACGACAAGCTGTTGGAAGCAGTTTCCGTTGACCAGACTTCAGTGTTTGAAGCCGCCGTTAAGTTCGCGAGAGTTGAAGGAACTTTGCCGGCTCCCGAAAGCAGCCACGCAATCAAAGCGGCAATGGACGAAGCCTTGAAATGCAAAGAAACGGGCGAAGCAAAAACAATCCTCTTCGGCTTGACAGGCACGGGATATTTCGACATGTATGCCTACCAAAAGTACAACGACCGCCAAATGACCGACTATATCCCGACGGACGCGGAATTGCAGGAAAGCCTCTCTCGCCTGCCGAAAGTCGGCTGATAAATGCAAATTTTCATGGCGCGCGTTTTTGCGCGCCTTTTTTTGCGCCGTCTGCCCTGCCCGAAACACTGCGCCAAAGCATATTCATCCTGTCTTTTGCGTCTGCCAAAGCCCATTCTTTTTTTGCGGACAACTCCGAGAACGAATTAAGCCAAACCGCCGCCCTGAAACAATGCAAATCGCAAGGCTTTACATCGCCAAAAAGCTTCTTGAATTCGCCCGACTTCAAAAGCTCTAAACGGATTGCGTCGGCTGAAAGCCGTTCATCGTTTATTTTGGCCTTCCAGTATTCAAATTCAGAAAGGGAAGGCTCGCGGCAAAGCATTTCAAGATACGCGGTTTCTATCGCGCCCTCCGCCTCAAAATCTCCATAGCCGTACATTCTGAATCCGCCCAAATCTTCGCGCTTCTTACCAAAATTGCACGCAAGCAAATGAATGATATGCGAAACGCTTTTCTTGAATTCAGGCTGCAATTCACAGCCTTTGACAGTTTCAAAATCATATATGAAAGCGCACGGACCATCGGGAAGTTTATAGCGCAAGCCGTCTCCAATGCGCGAATATTTGGCAGTTGAAACATTTCCCTTTACAATGAAATTTTCAGCCCCCGAAACCGCAATGCCATAACCCATGCACTTGCCCGACATCTCGTTTTCCAAAAGCTCCCCGCCAACCAGGACTATGCCCGACTTCCCCGCATTCTTGCCCGGTCCCCAAATGTGCTTTCCTATCGGATACGCGATATGAACGCGCGCCCCCAACGCCTCCACAAAATTTTCCCTGACGCAAACACCTCGGTAATCATATTTTTTGTCGGAAATCAAATAATGTTTAACCGCGTCAACCATGTTTATCCCGCCCAAAGCCTCCCGCGAAACGGCGGCGACAGCATTTCTTTTAACCAAAGAACCCGACGCGCAAAAAACCACAATGCCGACATCAGTGGGATCTATGATTATGTTACCCTCGACTTTGGAGTTTTTCGAGGCAAGCGAAATTCCGTCGCCCCAAACAGGCAAAAACTCTCCCGCATGCGCCCCCGACCCGCGGCAATCCGCGCCCGACGAAAAGAAAAAATTGTCAAAGATGCCAATGTTCTTGGCAGGCTCGAAAACGTGCAACATCGACCACCCCCTGGAATTTAAAAACACACAGTTTTGAACAACCTGATTGTCGCCGCCGCGACCTCCCATCTGCACCAAACTATCGCGAATTCCAACCTTCCTGTTTTCGGAATACTTCGAACCGTCGAAAACAACATTTTTAACGACAACTCCCCGCACGCCCAATCCGTTTAAAAGCCGCGACTGAACATCCGAAACAAGCCTCAACACGGCATACTCCGAAGGATTTTTCGCGCCTTTTGTGTAAAGCTTTTGATTTTCTTTTTTGAAATTCAACGCACCGTCAAGCTCATAAACCACGTTCGGCTCCAAAACCAAATCCTCCCCCGAATTTAAAACCGACTGCAAAACCTCGCGCATGCCTTCTTTCACAACGGCTTTCGCAAACACCGGCAACATAAACAAGCTTGCAAACATAACAAGCAAAAACCTAAAAACCGCCATTGCATTAAACCAATTTAAATTGCCATACACCATAAATAAATATTCTGTAAAAATTTCCGCAAAGAACAATCTTAAAAAAACGGTTTGATAAAAGCAAAAAATAAGGAAACGAAATAGCGCGAGATTAAAAAATTTTCTTGATAGAAGAAAAAAAGAGGGTATAAAAGAAATCTTTAAAAAAAATGGGAGTGTAGCTCAGTGGATAGAGCAGCGGTTTTCTAAACCGTTGGTCGTGGGTTCGAGTCCCACCTCTCCCGCCATTTAAGAAAGCCTGCAAACAAGAGCGTTTGCGGGCTTTTTGTATTAAAGAGGTGGGACGAGAAGCCACGAAGTGGGTTCGACGACGAGGGCGGCGTATCGCGCTAACCCGAGACGGTAGCTTTTTACATCGTAAAAAGACCCCGAAGGGGCGAGCCGAGCACTAAGTGCGAGCGAGTACAATCCCACCTCTCCCGCCATTTAAGAAAGCCTGCAAACAAGAGCGTTTGCGGGCTTTTTTGTCGATAAATAAAGGGTTTCAAGCCAACTGCCCGAAAACAAAACACTCTTTATTTTTTCCCTGAAAGGAATTTTGCCGCGAGATCATTTAGAACTCTTTTTATATATGTCTTCAAGTTCATGCCTTCTTTCGACGCAAGACGGTTCAACACGGCAACGTCTTCCGTTTTCATTATCAATTTTATCTGAATCTTTGGAGAATTCATGCACTCTTGTTTTTTATTTTTCTTTTGGCATTTACGAAAGCAATTTAAAGTGTTAAACCATATTTTATCATAAAATGCAATCGCTTTTTAGTTATTTTATTGTTTTATTTTTAGACTAAAATAATATTTATCATTTTAAAAATGGTTTATTTTCATAAAAAAATCCCGTTTTCTCGGGATTTTCTGAAATGAACGCAATCCTTTGCTAAATAAATATGTAAAGCCTGTCGTTTTTGCGAAGTTTCTGCGGCACTTTCACGGATATTACATCGCCTTTTTTTGCGGATTTCACAGGCACTCCCGCACACAGCATATTTTGCGGCAAAAAGCGCACAAAACCCGTGGCGTCGCCCTCGACCTGCACTTCCTGACCCTCTTCAACCGAGGAATTGTCGATTGAAATTTTTGCGACACCGAGTTTTGAAAAATAGTTCAAGACATGCCCTAAAATCGTTTTGCGCTTTGAGGCATGATTGCCGAACGAAGTCCAATCTTGGGTGGGTTTTCCCATATAAAATCCCGACGAAAAGCCACGGTTAAACACGGAATTTAAGCGGTTTTGCAACTCCCCTTTTAAGGCTTCAAATTTCTCGCCAAAATCAGGCAACTTGCGGTTTGCGAAATAGAAATCGACGGCTTTTCTATATGCGCCGACGGTTTCAAAAACATAGTCCGCGCTTCGGTTTCTGCCTTCGATTTTAAGAGAATTAACGCCCGCTTCAATCAGCTTTTCGATAAACGGCAGAACGCACAAGTCTTTGGGGCTCATCACATAACCCTTGCCGACCAAAAAGCCTTCGTTGTCGCCGCGACCGTCGCTTACGAAATATTCCCTGCGGCACGGTTGCAAGCACTCGCCCCTGTTCGCGCTCTTTCCGCATTGGAAAAGCGACATAAAGCATCTGCCGCTCACCGAAACGCACATCGCCCCATGCGCAAAAACCTCGAAGGTGATTTCTTCCGCGACTTTTTTGCCCAGAATTTTTACGAGAGAAGAGCGTATCTTTTTTATGTCTGAAATAGAGCATTCCCTCGCAAGCACGAAACGTTTTATGCCGAAATTTTTATGGTACAAGGCAATGGCTTCGGCGTTTGAAACACTGGCCTGCGTTGACAAATACACCTCTATTCCAGCTTCGTTTGCGAATTTCAGCGCGGAATAGTCCCAAGCTATGATTGCATCGACGCCAGCTTTTTTTGCGGCGAAAACCGCGCGTTTAAGCTTAGGCATTTCGCTTTGGTAATAAATTGTGTTAAGCGTAAGATATTTGCGGACGCCTGCCAAATCGCATTTTTTGCAGAGCCTGCGCATTTGCGGAATGCTGAAATTCTTTGCGCCTGCTCGCATGTTCAAGCCCTCAATTCCGAAATAAACGGCGTCAGCCCCCGCCTTGATTGCCGCGTCCAAACATATCATATCGCCCACGGGCGACATCACTTCGGGTTTTTTCATCCTCATATTGGCATAACACCCTACTTAAATCGGATTGTCAACATATCTAAACAAAATAAAAATTGAAAAATCCGCAGTGTTGTGCAAAAAAATATATTAAAAACATGGAACTTTCCCAAAACATAAAGCTCGGGCAAATTCAACGTCCTACGCTTAAAATGTACCAGAGCTTGAAAATACTCCAAGCCTCCGCGCTCGATTTGCAAACGCTCATAAAAAGCGAATTAAACGAAAACCCGATGCTTGAAGAAATAAAGCCCGACTCCGAAACGCTTTCGCTCGACGGGCTGGAAAGCGGAGCGTCAACCCCTGACGCCCAAAAAGCCCACGACTATCTTTTGAATATCCAAACTCAAAGCGAATCGTTCGAGGAGCACCTGCAAAAACAGGCGGCGATGGAAATAAAAGACATTGAAATTCTGCGCGCGTTTTTGTTTTTGCAAAACCATCTCGATGAGCGCGGATTCTTGGAAGCCGACGCATTCGAGTGCGGAACCCGCGAAGGGCTGAAAAAACAAAATCTCGAAAAGGCATTGGAATTCATGCAGTCCTGCGAACCTGCGGGCGTAGGCGCGCGCGACTATCGCGAATGCTTTATGATTCAACTGCGCCAAAAAAGGCAGGAAAATTCTTTGGCCTTCAAAATTTTGGACAAGGCATACGAACTTTTGCAAAAGCGCAAGATAAAGGAAATCGCGCGCATGCTCGGCGCAAGCCCAAGCGAAGTCGAGACTGCAATTTCGCAAATAGCAACGCTTGACTTGGCTCCCGCAAAAAATTTTCAAACAGAAGAAGCCAAGGCGATTTTTGCGGACGTGAAATTTGAAAAAATCGGTGGAAAATGGCAAGCGTCTCTCACTAAGGAATATTTGCCAAAGCTTGCCATAAACGATTCCTACCGCCAAAAAATCGCAAGCGGGGCTATTTCAAAAAAGGAAGATAAGTCCTACATAAAAACAAAGCTGCGCGACGCAAAAAACGTCATAGAGGCAATCGAAAAACGGCAATCCACCCTGCTAAAAATCGCGAATGTCATTCTTGAAACGCAAATAGATTTCTTTGAGCATGGCATAGCCTATTTAAAGCCGCTCACAATGAAGAGCGTGGCGGAAAGGCTCGGACTGCACCACACAACAATAAGCCGCGCCATTGCGGAGAAGTACGCGCAAATTGAAACGAAACTTCTGCCGATGCGCTACTTCTTCTCAACGGGATACGCAAAAGAAAACGGCTTTGTGTCGAACACCTCGGTAAAGGACGAAATCAAAAAAATTGTAAAAAGCGAAAATCCGCGCAAACCCTATTCTGATTTGCAAATAGCGGAAATGCTAAACGATTCTGGACTGAACATTGCCCGAAGAACCATCGCAAAATATCGGGAAAGCCTGAATATTCCGCCAAAAAATTTGCGCAAGAAAGAAGCATAAAAAAAGGACGCCAAATTCACGGCGTCCTTTAATTTTTATTTTATGAAATTACTTTCTCCTGCGGTATGCCGCAAATGCGAGAGCAATCGCGCCGAATATCGCCGCGTATGTTGACGGTTCGGGAATTGTCGAAACATAGCTTATAATGAGGCTCTTGCTGTCTTCTGAAAGAGACCAGCTAACAATATCGCTTTCATCTCTTTTTATGAAGTTGAAAGAGTCGTTTGTAAACAAATCGGCAAGCGAATTGTTAGACTTCAAAATTGTGAATTCTGATTCGACTTCATTTAAAAGAATTTGCGTAAAGTCAACCGTTATGATGCCTTCAAAAACGGAAAACTTGTTTGCAAACAATGTCGATATGCCCGTATCGTCAATATTAAAGCGAAGTTCGCCGCCTACGATTTTGCCGTCAACAATGCCACTTCCGTAAACTTTAAGGTCGCTGTTGACATTAATGGTTGAACCCGAACCCTCAATCAGCAAAGTTGCCTTGCCACCAGTTGCGCTTGCATTAAACAATGTCGCGTTCCAAATTGAGGCAAAATTATTTGCGCCCTTAACTTGGAAAGAGGCTTCGCCGCCCGCAGAATTCGAGTCGGTTCCGATATTCAATGTAATGTGGGCTCCGCCGGGACGCTTAAATTCGACATTGCCGTCCAAAATAACCGCCGACGTCATTGTGGCGTCAGACTTTTTTGAAAGGTGAATGATCATTCCGCCGTCCTGATAAAAACCCGACTGCGCGCTACCCGTACCTTTGGCATACACAAATGTGTCGCCGGCAGAAGCATTGTTATTCCCGATATGAGAATCGCCATAAACGTACATCGCATTGTTTTCGCCGACCATCTCAACTTTTACCGTGCCACCTGTGGATTGGGTGGAAGTGCCGTTTTTGCCGATGTCAATACCGCTCTTTGTCCAAAATTCGGCATTGCTTCCGATTTCAAAGCTGTTCACCAAAGTGGAATTTTCCAAGCCCGAAAGCCCCATTTCCAGCTTGTCGATATGGACATAGCTCTTTGAAGAAGAATCTTCGTTGTAAAGTTTGGTCTGAACTTTGCCGCTTTCAAGTGCTCCAAAGCCATTTGTAAGCTGAATCCAGTTACCGCCGATGGCTACGGAAGAATTCCCACTAACTTCAATTGTCGCGTCATAAGAAGAAACATTGTTCCAACCGATTCTCACGTTTGTCCCGTTGGGATTTGAGGCAACCCTGCCCCAAGTAAGCGGATTTGCCTCTTTATCTCCAACCAAAACCGCGCCGTTTACGACAGTACCGTCAGTAAAGGCGATGTCGGCAGTCCTTGAATCTGCCCAAAATATGAAAGAACCCGTATTTGTTCCTTCCGCAAAATTAAATATCGTGTCCGAATATCTGTAATTATTGTTATTCGACGATATAAAATTGCCTCCCGATACCGTAATTTCCTGCGCCGCAAAGACGAGGGAAGTCGCCGCCAATGCAGATGCCGCTAATACATGCTTTTTCATGATTATAGGTAATTTATATATAGAATTAAAATAGAAAAATAAAACTTTTATAAAAGTATATCTGAGATTGACACAAGTCAAGAATTTCCGAATTTTTTTTACAAATTCAAAACAAAAGTTCACCTTTTCATTCCTTAATAATAATTGTTACCAGTATTACATTTCATTGCGCAAAAGAATAATGAGTACTGCACCATTTTTACAAAACCGCGTAAAAACAACCGCTTAATAAAAAAGCGGACAAGATAAAAATCTTGCCCGCTTTCAGAAACAATCAAAATTACTTTCTTCTGCGATATGCCACAAATGCGAGAGCAATCGCGCCGAATATCGCCGCGTATGTCGATGGTTCGGGAATTGAAGAACCAAGCGAAGCCACTTTCAAGAACAATGTGCTGTCTTCCCAGAAGAGATTTTCGCCTTCCGCCAAACTCCAAGTTTCGCCCATTTTGTCGGAATTTGCGATTGATATATTTGAAACATCAAAAGGTTCGAGTGTTTCCGTAAGCCTTATGAGAGCAACCACATATGTTTCGCCTGCATCAAAATCGCCATCAACCGAAAAATTTTCCAAATCGAGCGTGATTGTGAAATTATTCACATTTGCCAAATTCTTACCTGTCAAAATTGCGTCAATGGAATTATCCACAATAGTGTCATCAGCCACAAGCGACATTTTTGCAAAATCGACATCCTGCATTATGAAGTTCAAGAAAGAATTGGAGCGGTTTGCCTTAACTTCACCCGTGGAAACAGTCGCGGAACCGTAAATATTGATTGTTGACTGCGTACCCGCAGAGTCTGTCGTATAAATTCCGGCGGATGTCAAATTGCCCTTAATATCCCAAAGAGCCGTACTGTTTTGACCGAGAGAATGCGTACCGTTTACAGTAAGCAATGTCCCCGTTTTAAAAGTTGAACCTTTATCAATAAAAACAGTGGTATTGGAATTTTTAGTGCCCACACCCTGCAAATGGTTCCAAGTATTTGACGTAATCGTAAAAGTTGAATTACCCGTAATTTTCAAATTCAAGTCGGTATATTGCTCGTTTGCGAAATACGCCATCCAAGTGGTAAGGCTTGCGCCGTTTTGCAAAGTAACATTTACAGTGTTGCGGTTATCTTCCGTTGCGGCAGTTGCGTTGGCATTTGATACGCCGAAATTCACTCGGTTGGAAACATTTATCGTTGCTCCATCCAATACCATATTTGCAGACTTCAAATCAATTCTGGTGGCTTTAATATTGCCCAGGCTTGAATCTAATACGGTTGTGGAACCATTTGCGGAATCTAAAAAATACCAAGTATTATTATTTCCAATTCCCGGAACGGAAGTTGCAGGAGTTGTCCCTTCAACATCGGTCGTCCAATTATCAAGATTGGACCAATCAGTATCTGCATTGCCAGTTCTGTAAAAATCAGCGAAAGCAAAGCTTGCAACGCTTGTCATAACAAGTAGTAATATCAGTTTTTTCATATACATATAGGTTAAATAAGTTTTAATGAATTTTAAATTATAAGACTCTCAACAAATTACAAGCATTTTTTCATTTTTTTATTAACTGCCCCATATCCCCTCAAAAAAATACAAATACCGACTTTCAACGAACATAAAAAAACGGGCAAAGTTAAAAAAACCTTGCCCGTTTTCAGAAACAATCAAAATTACTTTCTTCTGCGATATGCCGCAAATGCCAAAGCCAGCGCGCCGAATATCGCCGCGTATGTGGAAGGCTCGGGAACATATGTCAAAGAAAGCACAAGATTTCCGTCTTCAAATGAAAGATTGTCCAAACCGAAATCTTCCCAATCTGCCAAATTTGTGTTGTTTTTAAATTCGATAATGCCTGCAATAGATTCCGCATTAGTAAAATCGAGAATATCATCGTTTAGCGTCGCATCGCCTGAAACTGTCATTATAACAAATTCAGCAATATCGCCTTCCGACAAACCGCTGACTTCTCCAAGATTTGCGCCGTCAATCACAAATGGATTTGAAACAGTGTCGGCGGTCTTGTAAACTGCAAGATTCTTCGTAGAGAACATCGCAGTTGACGCATAGTTAATATTTGAACTATCCAAAACAAATGTCATCTGTGCAGAATCTTTGATAGATGAAAAACCACCTGCGGTATTTGCAAGTTGAGCACCTGTATGAATTTCAACAATTGCGGAATTGCCCGTATATTTATCGCCATCAGCAACATTCATACCGAGAGAGAAAAGATAATTTGTATCGTTAGTATTTGTTGCTTTTACAAACGAACCGGCGTCTTTAATTATCAAAGTTGCTTTTGCGTTTGCACCGCCTTGTGCCATTCTAAACGAACGTAAAATTGCAGAACCGCCATTTGAAACTTCAAATCGACCTGTTGAATTTGCAGCATAAGCGAGATTTACATCGCTCGAAGCGCCGGTACCCGCCGAATTTGCAATCTTGCCGTTATTTAAAATTAAGGTTGAATTTGCGCCGCTCGCGCCGCCGACATAGAAATTCGTATTGGCAAACCATTTGCCGCCGTCTGAAATTTCCAAAGTACCGTTGCCCGAATTCATCCACAACTGCGTATTTTTTGCGCCGTTTGCCTGTTGGTAAACACCGCCATTTGTAATTTTAAGATTTGCAGTAGCGGTTGAGCTGTTTGCGACATAGATGCTAAAGTCGGAATTAGTGGCAGTCAAATTAAACGAACCACCGTCAACCGTGAAGCTTGCCGTTTGATCCGCCTTGTTACCAATAGCCAAAGTAGATCCCGTTAGAACATTGTACGAACCGCCTTCGTTTACCAAAACATTGTTGTTCTGAACTTCAACACCTGCATTGCTGTTAAATACGCCGCCGTTATTTACAGTCAAGCCGCCATTAATTACAAAAAAGCCGGAAATTGAATTGAATGTTCCGCCGTCGTTTACGGTTAAACCGCCATATTGCAACTGCGTATATGCGGAATTGATTACGCCGCCGTTTGAAGCAGTTATACCCGCGCTCGAATTTGCGTTTCTGCCGACATAAATTGTGCCTGTGGAATTCCAAACCGAATTTTCGCCCGAAACGTTGATTCTGACGTCATTAGTTGCATTCTGCCCCATATTGATGTTGCCCGTTGTGGTCATCAAACCGCCATCAGAGACATTGATTTCAGAATATGTGGTAATACCCCTGTTGCTCGACTGGTTGCCCAAATTCATATTTGCAAGCGAGAAGCTCCCGCCGGCAACGTTTACTGTAAATTTCTGAGTGTCAGCATTATTATTACTCCTGTCCCAAGTGGTCAAAGTTCCAACGTTTTCAACTTTCGCGCCCTTATTAATATTGATGACGGTGTCTTCTCCGCGAAAATTTACAATGTTGAAAGTTCCAGTACCTTCCTTTGAAGTCAAAATTGAACCATTATAAAGATTAAGCGTGGTTTTTGCACCCATAGAATCGCTGTCGCCAAAACGCAATTCCTTGCCCGCGAGCATGTAAATCGTGCCGTAATTTTCAATAGTATTTTCAACGGGACCACTGCCCGTACCCCACTTAAAGGCGTCATTTGCAGTAAAATCCAAAACCGCACCTTCTTCGATTTTCAAGTTGTAGTTGATGCCGTTATTGCCCGTAAGCGTGAGAGTCGCGCCCGACTGGATAAGGGTATTACCTTGAAGCGCAGACTGAGAAGCGTTCTCTGAAATTACTTTATCATATGTAATTTCTTGCGCAAACATTGCAGAGGACGCAAGAAGTATGGTTAATGGAGTGACGTATTTCATTTTGTAAGCTAATTTATATAGATATATTTAAAATAGAAAAATAAAAATTTTTATAACGGGTATATCAAAAGCTGACGAAATTCAAGCATTTTTTTTAATTTTTTTGCAAATATTTCAAAAGCCACAATAACTTGTAAAAATTGCCAATATGTAAAAAGACGAAAAAAACGCCGAAAATCATAGGAATTTTCGGCATTTTGAAAAAATTTTCCGCTTGGCTATTTAATGTCGTCTTTTGTGATGACGACCTTTTTTTGCGGATTATCGGGCAATCTGTACATTATGTCAAGCATCACGCCCTCCATAATCGAGCGCAAAGCCCTCGCGCCCGTGCCGAGCGCAATCGCCTTGTCGGCAATGGCGGCAACCGCTTCATCGGTAAATTCAAGCTCGACGCCGTCAAAGGCGAAAAGCTTGCCAAACTGGCGCACCAAAGAATTTTTGGTTTTCGTCAATATATTTATCAAATCGTCGCGCGAAAGCTGGTTCAAGACACTTACCATCGGAAGCCTGCCGATAAATTCGGGAATGAAGCCGAACTGCGTCAAGTCTTCGGGCTGAACGTTTTTTAAAACGTCGCACCCGCTGTCGGAATCGGAAACGCTTTCGTTAAAGCCCAAGACCTTGTTTGCGGAGCGTCTTTCCACAATTTTATCCAGCCCCACAAACGCCCCGCCGCAAATAAAGAGAATGTTGCGGGTATCAACGCGGATATACTCTTGGTCGGGGTGCTTCCTGCCGCCCTTTGGCGGAATGTTGCAAACAGTACCTTCCAAAATCTTCAAAAGTGCCTGCTGGACGCCCTCTCCGCCGACATCGCGGGTAATGGAAACATTTTGGGTTTTTCTGCCGATTTTATCGATTTCGTCAATGTAAATAATGCCGCACTGCGCTTTTTCCACATTGAAATCCGCCGCGCGCAGCAAATTCAAAACGATATTTTCGACGTCTTCGCCGACATAGCCCGCCTCGGTAAGCGTAGTTGCGTCTCCTATCGCGAACGGGACGTCGAGCATTTGGGCAAGAGTGCGGGCAAGGAAAGTCTTGCCGCTCCCCGTAGGACCTATCAGCAAAATATTGCTCTTTTCAACATCTACGTCCTTGAATTTTTCAAGGAGCTCGTTCGACTCTCCGCCTTCAATCTTAGACTTCAAGCGTTTGTAGTGGTTGTAAACCGCAACACTCAAAACTTTCTTGGCGTCGTCTTGCCCGATTATGTACTCGTCCAAAGCCCTCTTTATTTCGGAGGGGCTTTTCAGATTGAAATTCAACATCTGTTTCTGCTCTTCGCGCTTGGACTGCTTCATGTACACTTCAAGCATATTATGAAGTGCCTCTACGCACGAGGGACATATCAAAGACCCGTCCTTGCCTGAAAAGAAGTTCGATACTTCGCTTCTTCCCCTGCCGCAGAAACTGCACCTTGGCTCGTTTTCCTTGTCCATGTTTATGAGCGCGGCTTGGCTTCTATAACCTTATCAACAATGCCGTAATTCAAGGCATCGGAAGCCGACATAAAGAAATCGCGGTCGGAGTCTTTTTCGATTTGTTCGACAGACTTGCCTGTGTTGCGCGCAAGAATTTGGTTCAAGGTTTTGCGCCAGCGCAGAATTTCATTTGCCGCAATCGTAATATCGGAAGTCTGACCTCCCGCACCACCCCTCGGCTGATGAATCATTACGCGCGAATTAGGCAGAGCATACCTCTTGCCCTTCGCCCCCGCCGAAAGCAAAACCGTCGCCATGCTCGCCGCCTGCCCTACGCAGTAAGTTACGACATCGCACTGCAAGAAGTTCATCGTGTCGTAAATTGCCATTCCCGCAGTGATGGAACCGCCGGGGCTGTTGATGTAAAGATGGACATCTTTTTTTGAGTCCTCCATTTGCAAGAACAGCATCTGCGCCACAACCGCATTGGCGACATAGTCGTCAATGGGAGTGCCGATGAATATAATTCTATCCTTCAACAGGCGCGAATAAATATCCCAAGTGCGCTCGGTTCTGCCGTCGCGCTCGAAAACGTATGGTATGTTATAATAACTCATGTCTTTTGAGATTTTCTATTCGGCAAAAAATCGCTTTTGAAAAGCTATTTCTTTTCAACGATTTTAACTTCCGCTTTTTCAGCGATGAAATTGATTGCCTTCTGCAAGAGAGCGTCGGAGCGCATTCTGTTTATGCGCGCCTGATCCTTTTTGAGCTGCTTTATAAGCTCTTCGGGACGCGTGCGGGTGCGCACGGATTCCTGCCAGAGCATGCGCTGCATGTCTTCGTTATCAACCTTCAAGCTGTTTGCAACCGCAACCCTGTTTAGGAAAATGCGCATTTTGGCGCGGGGTTCCGCTTCTTTTGTGGCGTTTTCAAAAAGGCTTTCCTTGTTCTTTTCCAAGTCTTCCTTCGTCGCTCCGGAGGACATGAAGCGCATCATCATTTCCTGCAAAACCGACTGGCGTTCTTCTTCAAGAGCGGATTCGGGGAGCGGGAAATCGACGCCTTCCATAAGCTTGTCAACCGCGTACTGGCGTTTTAAAACTTCGTTGTGCTGAGTCTTTTCGGCAGTGATGTCCTTTGCAAGGCGCGCGCGGAAATCAGCTTCCGTCTTGTCGCCCATATCCTTCAAAAACGCTTCGTCAATTTCGGGAAGCTTCTTTTCGCGGATTTCGTTAAGTTCGAGTTCGTAAACCGCAGTTTTGCCCGCCAAAGCGGCTTCAGGGAAGTCCGCCGCGAAAATTTCTTCGACATTCTTCTTTTCGCCGACTTTCATTCCGACAACGCCTTCGATTATGGAGCGAACGCCGGGAACGTCGGTATTGCCCGCTTCTTCCCAAGTGCCCTTTTGCTTTCCGTACATGGCGGGCTTTTCAACAAGCTCGTCAATGCTTTTGCCGTCGATTTTTCCTTCGTAGGAAACTTGCACGAAATCGCCCTTTTGAGCCGCGCGGTCTTCGATTTTGTTATACTGAGCGCGCTGGTTGCGATAGAAATCAACCGTCTTTTGGATTTCGTCTTCGGTGGCTTCAACGGGTGAAAGTTCGACTTCGGTCTTGTAGTCTTCGGGAAGTTTTACTTCCGGATAGATGTCGGCAGTGAAAGTCAACGCCGCGCCTTCCGAAGATTCGATGTCGTTGTTTTGCAAATCGACAACAGCAAACAAGTCAAATTCTTTAATGCCGTTCAACGCTTCCACAGCCTTGTTTGTTACAACGCGTTCGAGCTGCGCCTTAATGTCGCCTGAAAAACGCTTTAAAACCATGTCTTTTGGAGCCTTGCCAGCCCTAAAACCGGGGATTTTAGCATATTGAACAAATTCCGCAACCACGCCTTCTTTTTCTTTTGCAACTTCCGACGAGTCGAAAGAAACCACAATTTTACGCCTTGTATCGTTAATTTTTTCGATATTTGTTTTCATAATAAAAGTTCTCTACTGTAATAAATAAGAGGGAAATGTTAGGGCTATTGGGTATGTTGTCAACTTTTAAAGAAAGCAAAAGACACACAAAAGAAAAGAAATTTAAAAAAAATATTTAAAAAGCCTTGACATATCTCCGAAAAAATAATCTTATTTGTACTTTAAATTTTGCCTGGATGGCGGAATTGGCAGACGCAACGGACTCAAAATCCGTCGAGTTTTGGCTCATGTGGGTTCGACCCCCACTCCAGGTATTAAAAACGTGCTATAACAGAAATAATCAAATTTTTCAAATTTTAAATTATACAGCCAACGCATCCGTAATAGGATGCTTTTTTTATTTCTTTGCCCTCTATCATTGCTTTCATGTAAACTTGCGGGCAGTTCAAAACTTTAATTTCTAATTATCCAAAACATAGAAAGCAATTCTAACTTGCTGTTTTTTGTTGATAAAAATTTTTTTTGAAACATACTAATATTGTTTTATTGTTATTATGAAGAAGAAAGCTCTCATTACAGGAATCACGGGTCAAGACGGTTCATATTTAACCGAACTTTTAATTTCAAAAGGCTATGTCGTCCACGGAATAATTCGGCGTTCAAGCTCTTTTAACACGCAAAGAATTGACCATTTGTACAATAATCCCGCGCTAAAAGACAGCCTCTTCCTGCATTACGGAGATTTGACAGACTCTTCAAACTTAAACCGAATACTCGAAAAGACGGAGCCTGACGAAATCTATAATCTCGGCGCGCAATCGCACGTCAAGGTCAGCTTTGAAGTTCCCGAATACACCGCAGATGTGGACGCCATTGCAACCCTCAGATTTTTGGACGCCATAAAAGACGTCGGTCTTGTGAAAAAGACAAGATTTTACCAAGCATCGACATCTGAGCTTTTCGGAAAAGTTCAGGAAATTCCGCAAACGGAAAACACCCCGTTTTATCCGCGCAGCCCCTATGCCGTAGCGAAACAGTACGCCTACTGGATTGTAATCAATTACCGCGAAGCCTACAATATTTTCGCAAGCAACGGCATTCTCTTTAACCATGAATCCGAACGTCGCGGCGAAACTTTCGTAACGCGCAAGATAACCCGCGCCGCGGGCAAAATCAAGCTGGGCTTGCAAGACAAGCTCGTTTTGGGGAATATGGATTCTAAGCGCGACTGGGGATACGCCCCCGAATATGTCGAAGGCATGTGGCGCATATTGCAGGCTGAAAAGCCGTCTGAATATGTCTTGGCGACAAACGAAACGCATACGGTAAGAGAATTTGTGGAACTTGCTTTCGGCAGGCTCGGAATGGAAATCGAATGGAGCGGGAAAGCCGAAAACGAAAAGGGAATAGACAAAAAAACGGGAAAAACCGTCGTCGAAGTTTCTCCAAGATACTACCGCCCGACGGAAGTTGACTTTTTGTTGGGAAATCCCGAAAAAGCCAAGCGCGAACTCGGATGGGAACCCAAAACCACATTTAAGAAGCTCGTGGAAATAATGACGGACGCAGACTTTGAACTCGCTAAGAAAGAGGCAAAATAACAAATGAAAAAGTCTGATAAAATTTTTGTCGCAGGTCATAACGGAATGGTGGGCTCGGCAATAGTCCGCGCCTTGCAAAACGCAGGCTATGAAAATCTTGTCTTGCGGGCGCACAAAGACTTGGACTTGACAAGCCAAACTTCAACCGAAGATTTTTTCAATGCGGAAAAACCCGACGCGGCCGTAATTGCGGCGGCAAAAGTCGGCGGAATTTTGGCAAACAGCACTTACCCCGCAGAATTTATTGAAATCAATCTGGCAATCGCGCTAAATTCGATAAGAGCCGCGCGCAAGGCGGGCGTAAAAAGGCTTTTGTTTTTGGGAAGCACCTGCATATACCCGAGAATGGCGCCTCAGCCGATTCCCGAAAGCGCGCTTCTTACAAGCGAACTGGAAAAGACAAACGAAGCTTACGCCATTGCGAAAATTGCGGGGCTTAAACTTTGCGAATATTACCGCAAGCAATACGGGCTATGCTATCACAGCGCGATGCCGACAAACCTCTACGGTCCGGGGGACAATTACCACGAAAAGAATTCCCATGTGTTGCCCGCTTTAATACGCAGATTTCATGAGGCAAAGGTTTCAAATGCCGAAAGCGTCGAACTTTGGGGAACAGGCACTCCGCTTAGGGAATTTCTACATGTTGACGACCTTGCAAGCGCATGCGTCCACCTGTTAAATTTAGATAATCCCCCCGATTTGGTAAATCTCGGAAGCGGAGAAGAAGTTTCCATAAGGGAGCTTGCCGAAATCGTGGCGGAAACAGTCGGATTTAAAGGCAAAATAATCCGCGACGAGACAAAGCCCGACGGCACGCCGCGCAAGCTGTGCGACACAACGTTGCTACGCTCTCTCGGGTGGATTCCAAAATATTCCATAAAAGACGGTGTTAAATCCGCTTACGAGTCGTTTTTAAGCGAGCTTGAAAGCGGCAAAATAAGGATATGACAAAAAGATTTTTGTACGTTTACGAATTTGCCGACAAGGCAGGCTTAAACGAAGAAAAAAATACAGACAACCTTTGGTTTCACACGCAAAAATATTTGCAAAAAGAATTTGATATTCAAATAAAAATTGCGAATGGTCTTTTTGTAAACAAAAGAAAAAACAGCCTTGCACCTGACAGGCTGTTTAATTTTTTCTATATGCACATTTGCGCGCCGTTTGAAATTTTGCGCTCGAAAGCCGACGTTGTTTTCGTGCGCTCAACGCCGCCTCTAATACAAATTACATATGCCTTTTGGGCAATGCTTCTAAGGCGCAAAAAAATATTTTGGCTGATGGATTACCATCCTGTTTTCGGTGTCAGAACCACAAAAAGAGGCTCTTTTATAAATTTTATATGGCGTGTCCTTGATAAAATCGACAAATTCTTTTTGAAGAAATTTGATTTGGTTGTATGCCTTGACGAAGCCATGCAAGAGCTTGTAAAAGAGCGCGCGCCAAATGTCGAAACATTTGTATGCCCGACTTTCTCCCTCCAAAATCCCAAATGGCTCGACCTTGCAAAAAAAGGGGAAGCAAACGACCCCGTAAGGCTTTTGTATAACGGAAATCTCGGAAGGGCGCATTCGACGGAAAACCTGAAAATATTTTTAAAAGAGCTTGTGAAGTTAAAAAGCGTAGAATTTTGCTATTGCGGCGAAAGCAAATATGCAAAGGAAACTTTTAAAAATATGTGCCGCGAATGCAATGCCGAGTTTAAAACATTCGGATTTGTGAAAGACTACAATGCGCTTGGAGAGTTTTACAGGCAAAACGGTTTCGACTACGGAGTGGTTCTTTTAAACGATGAATTAAAAGGCGTCGTAAGCCCGAGCAAATTTTCAGGATATACATCGTTCGGGCTTCCCGTAATTTACCTTGGGCCAAGCGGCACAAACGCCCATTTTGTCTGCCAAAAATCAGGCGCGGGAATTTGCGCGGAAAATCCCGAACAAATTATGGACGCCGCGCAAAAGGCAAGCCTTTTTAAAACCCAAAAATCCTGCGCCGAAGCCACGAAGCAAACAATCCGGTATTTCAGCCCGAATGTCGCGCAAAAGCTTGCGGTTAAACTCGCCGAATTTTGCGGGAAATAGTTTTGTCTTGAACTTTCGCGCGCGTTTGGTTGTACTTAAAGAAATTGTAAATTTTTCAGGCATTTAAAATGGATTTAAAAAAGGAATTTTCCGCAAAACCTTACGCGCTCGCAGGAGTATATGCCCTGCTTGCTTTTTTATCTCTTGCGGGAGCTTTTATTTTGAGGTTCGATTTTAATTTTGTTGAAATTTGCAAGTTCCTTTCGCCAAAGACTTTCGTTTTAATAATTGCCGCAAAGCTGTTTTTTTTGGCGATTTTCGGGCAATTCAACATTCTGTTCAAATTTTTCCACAAGACCGACCTCGCAAACCAATTTTGGGCGTTTACGGCAAGCGCGGCATTCCTGCTCGCATCAAGCCAAATCCTGATTAAATTCGGGTGGGTAATTCCAAGGGGCGTAATTCTAATCGATTATTTTTTATCCATAATTTTTTTTGCCGCCATAAGAATGTTTTTCCATGGAAAAAGAGAGCGTTCACAATCTAAAATATTTCACGGCAACATAAAAAAGAGGGTTGCAATCATCGGCGCGGGAGATGTAGGCGCAAGCCTTGCGGAAAACTTGTTTTCACACAAATCAATGGGAATAATTCCCGTTGTGTTTTTGGACGACGACCCCCAAAAGGCAGGCTGCACGATTTCAGGAATAAAGATATTGCCGCTAAAAACCGACTTAAAGAAGGTTGTCCAAAAGCTTAGCATAGACCAGGCTATAATCGCAATATCAAGGCTTCCGCAATCGCGCATAGATGAAATCACGTCGGAATTTTCCAAACTCGGCATAGAAACAAACATAGTGCCTTCATACCAAGATCTCGCGGCGGGATACGCAAAAGTCTCAAACTTGCGCAAAGTTTCAATAGAAGACGTGCTTGGAAGAAAACAAATTCCCCTCGATACGGAGGAGCTTGAAAAACTGATACGAGGAAAGCGAATATTGGTAACGGGCGCGGGGGGCTCAATCGGCAACGAGCTTTGCAGGCAGATTGCCATGCGCAAGCCCTCAATGCTTATACTGCTCGACCAATGCGAAGTACAGCTTTTTAACGTCCGCGAAAATATTTGCGCAGGCAATTTCGGCGTCGATGCAAAGCCCGTAATCTGCAATGTGGCAGATGCGGAGAGAATCCGCCAAATAATTTCCGAATACAAGCCGCAAATCGTTTTCCACGCCGCCGCGCACAAACATGTCCCGATTATGGAGTACCAAGCGGGAGAAGCCCTCAAAAACAATCTTCTCGGCACTTGGCACACTGCGGTTGCGTCATCTGAAAACGGCGTTGAAAAATTCGTTCTGATTTCCACCGACAAGGCGGTAAACCCGACAAGCGTAATGGGCGCAAGCAAACGCCTCGCTGAAATTTTAATTCAATCTTTCCAGACAAATCCGAAAAACAAAACGCGCTTCATGGCGGTGAGATTTGGCAACGTGCTCGGCTCTTCTGGCAGCGTGATTCCGATTTTCAAGCGTCAAATAGAAGCGGGAGGCCCGATAACCTTAACGCACCCCGACGCCATGCGCTACTTCATCTCAATCCCCGAAGCCGTCGGGCTTGTGCTCCAATGCGGCTCTCAGGCTCTCGGCGGAGAAATTTTCGTTTTGGACATGGGAGAACAAATTAAAATCATCGACCTTGCAAAACGAATGATAAAGCTAAGCGGCTTTGAGCCGGATGTTGACATAAAGATAAAAACCATAGGGCTTCGCTGCGGAGAAAAGCTCCAAGAGGAAGTTCAAAACAAGGCGGAACATCTGAAAAAAACAAAAAATCCGCGCATTCTTGCCTTCGTTTCAACGCCTGTTGCCTTTGAAAAATCTCTGGAAATCGTCGAGGAAACAAAACGCGCAATTCTCGAAAAAAACAACCGCGAGCTAAAAGAATTCATCAAAAAACACGTCCCTGAATACGAGCCGCAACAATAGCAACCTTGCAGCTTCATTTTCCGCCGCCGCGCTCTTCGCATAAGGAGCGTTCATTGGGCACGCAGTTTACGCCTTCGCAGCGCAGGACTTTTTTTAGCGTTAAAACAGCGATTTTCAAATCCGACAAAAACGAAACGTTTTTCACATATTTTACGTCGAAAGCAAGTTTTTCGTCCCACGATATGCAGTTTCTGCCGCTCACCTGCGCAAGCCCGCTTATGCCGGGTCGCACGCTGTGGCGCGATTTTTCCTCTTCGGTATAATACGGCAAATACTGCGGCAAAAGGGGTCTTGGACCTATAAACGACATCTCGCCTTTAAAAACATTCAAAAGCTGCGGAATTTCGTCAAGGCTCGTCTTTCGCAGAAACTTTCCAAGCGGCGTCAGGCGGGCTTCGTCGGGCAGAAGGTTTCCGAAAGAATCTTTGGCGTTATCCATTGTGCGGAACTTCATTATGTAAAAAATCTTTTCGTCCCTGCCGGGGCGCGCCTGTTTAAATATGGCAGGGCTTCCCATTTTCAGGCGGATTAAAAGCCAAACTGCAAAAAACACGGGCAAGAGCAAAACTATCAAAACCGCGCTGAAAACGAAGTCAAAAAATCTCTTAAAAAAGTTTTTATACATTTTTATTTTTGGGCTTTTCCTAAAACATCTTCAATAATTTCGCAGGCTTTCTTCAAGTCGGCTTCGGAAATAGTCGGGTGCACAAGGAACATCAAAGACGAGTTTTTCAGCAAATATGCGTTTGGAAGCTCCTCTTTCGGCTTCGTCCATCCTCTGCCTTCAAAAGCCTTTTCGGCTGAAACATTCCAGCAAGTTCCCGAAAAGCAGGGAACGCCGCGGGACGATATTTCGGCAATAATTCGGTCTCTGTCCCATCCGTCTTTTAAGTTTTCGGGGCGAACAAACGAGTAATATTTGTAAAAAGAATGGCGGACATCTTTCGGAACTTCAACAAGTCTTATGCAGGAAAATTTTGCGAGGGTTTCCGAATACGCATTTGCATTGCGGTTTCTAAGCCCGACCCAGTTCGGCAGTTTTTTATACGCTTCAACGCCGAGAGCCGCCTGCATTTCAGTCATTCTCAAATTCGTGCCGAAACTTTCAACAAGCCATTTAAACCCCGCCGATTTCGATTGGTCTGACACTGCGGAAAAACTCTTGCCGTGGTCTTTATACTCCCACATTTTGCGCCAAAGAGTTTCGCTGTTTGTAGTTACCGCACCGCCTTCGCCGCCTGTCGTTATTATTTTATCCTGGCAAAAGCTCCAAGCGGCAACATCTCCAATCGAACCTACGGGCTTTCCCTTGTAAACTGCTCCGTGAGCCTGTGCGCAGTCTTCAATCAAAAACAAATTGTACTTTTTTGCAAGAGCCGAAAGAGAGTCCATATCGCACGGAAACCCCGCATGGTGCACCGCGATTATGGCTTTTGTCTTTGAAGTTATACACTTTTCAACAGTTTCCGAAGTTATGTTTTGGCTGTTTAAATCGATGTCCGCCACCACAGGCTTTGCGCCCCTCATGACCGCGCAGCTTGCGCTTGCCACAAAAGTTCTGCAACTTGTTATTACTTCGTCGCCCTCGCCCACTCCGCACGCAAACAAGGCAAGCTCCAGCGCAACAGAGCCGTTTGCGAGTGCTATTGCGTATTTTGCGTTGGTCGCGGTCGAAAGGCTTTCCTCAAATTCGGAATTTTTTGCGCCCGTCCAACGGTTGACCCTGCCGGAGCGCAATACTTCGCCTACGGCTTTGATGTCGCCGCCGTCAAAAAATGGCCAATTCGCAAAACTTTCCAACATACCAAAAACTAAAAAGACATATTGTAAAAAATACAACAAAAAAGAGGCGCGCAAGTTTTTGCAAGCCCCTCCATTTAAAAGCTATCCCAACCGCTATTTTAACGCTTTTTTGTTAAGAATTACGGAATGGACTACAGAAACCACAATTATGCCAATGCTAAGCGTCGCCGCTACCGCCTCAGGGACTTCCTCGACCGCAGAGCGCATCATTACAAGAGCCAGCGCGCCGATTGCCCAATATGCGCCGTTTGTGATGTAGCGCATTTTTGAAAGGGTTTGCTTATCGACAAGAACAAGCGTAAGCGAGCGAACAAACATCGCCCCTACGCCAAGCCCGACTATAATAACCACAATATCCTTCGTAAAGGCAAACGCGCCAAGAACGCCGTCAAGCGAGAAAGACGCGTCTATAAGCTCCAAATACATAAACATCGCAAACCCCGCAGTGCCCGTGAGCCGGACCGCGCCTTCTCCGACATGCTTCGATTCCAAGTAATGCGAAAGCGAATCTATTGCCAAAAACAGCACTATTCCCACAAAGCCCGACAATGCGCAAACTTTGCGCTCGTGTTCGGGCAGAAAATAAATCAAAACACCCAAAACAACAAGCGCGATAACCTCATTTACGAACTTTACTTTGGCAAGATGCGCCAAAGGCTTTTCAATGGGAGAAATCCAATGGTCCTTTTTGTTTTTGTCGATAAAGAACTTTAAAAACAGCATAAGCAAAAACATTCCGCCGAAAGTTACGATTGCGGCGTGCGTCTCGTGCAAATGCCTTACATACTCGTCAGGGTTTGCAAATGCAATTTTTATTACTTCAACAAACGAAATATGCGCAAATATCGCGACTATCAAAACAGGGAACAAAAATCTCATTCCGAAAACCGCGATGAATATGCCCCACGTCAAAAACCGCCTGCGCCAAACCTTGCTCATCTTTTCGAGCTTGTGCGCATTCACCACTGCGTTGTCAAACGAGATTGCGACTTCCAAAAGGGAAATCGCAAATGTCGTAAGCATAAAGGCAACGCCCGACGCCCCCACGGATTCGCCTCTCCAAAATGCAAGACAAAGCCCGATTATCACGCAAACAATAGAACCTCTGAAATTTTTTAGCATTTTTATTTATGTTTTGATTTTAAAATAAAAAAGGAAAATTCATTTTGCGCTTTTTGCAAACAGTAAATTAAATTTTTGAAAACCAGAGAATTTTCTTTACGGCGGCGCAATAATAATTAAATTTCAATCTATGAAAAAATTTTTCAAACACTGTTTTATATTTTCAACAATATTTATTGCAATTCTCTCGGCAGGCGCGGCTGAAAGAATAAGGGTCGCCTGCATAGGCGACAGTATTACCGCGGGGGCGGGCGTGAAGGGGCGCGAAAATTTCTATCCGTCAAAACTCCAACAAAAGTTAGGAGACGCCTATGAAGTCCGCAATTTCGGGGTCAGCGGAAGAACTATGCTAAGCAAGGGCGACAATCCCTACATAAAAGAAAGGGCATGGGCAGAAGCCCAAAAATTCAATCCGAACATTGTAATAATAAAGCTCGGAACAAACGACACAAAACCGCAGAACATGCGCCACTTTGCAGAATTTGAAAGCGACATGAAAAGCATGGTTGAAACCTTGCAGAAGCTGCCCGCAAAACCCAAAATCTATCTATCCTATCCCGTTTGCGTAACAAAAATGTGCTGGGGGATAAATGATCCGTCGCTATTTTTAAAGGTAATTCCCGTCATCGACAAAATCGCGAAAGAAAAGAATTTGGAAATCATAGATTTCTACAATCCGACTTTCGCGCGTTTTGAAATTTACGCGGAAGGCGTGCACCCCAACAACTTCGGGGCGGATTTGCTTGCCGAAATCGCCGCGAGAAAAATCTTGAAAAATCCTCCGCTTCCTCCCGCAAAACGCGCATTTATGGGGCAGGCGGAGCTATGGAACGGCTTTTTGCGCCATAACGGAATATTCTCGGACGGTGTAATTTCAAAAAACATGATTATAGTCGAGCCGAAACTCGCGGCTCCGTCAAAACCGTGGATTTTGCGCCCCGCATTCTTCGGGCATGAACCGCAGGCGGACTTGGCTTTGCTAAAATCAGGCTACCATGTAGCATATCTCGATGTCACCAACGAGTGGGGGGCTCCCGAATTTGTGGAATTTGGCAAAACATTTTTCGACTACATGACGCAAGTTTACGGTCTTTCCAAAAAAGTAAACCTCGAAGGCTTGAGCAGGGGCGGTTTTTACTCCCTTAGATTTGCCCAAACCTATCCCGAATGCGTCGCCTCCATCTATCTGGACGCCCCGCTTTGCAATCCGCTATCGCTTGCAAAATCATCAGACGCAAATTTGATAAAAGATGTTTTAAAGAAATGGAACGCCACGGAAGAAAACTTTGAGAAAATAATCACCCCCTTCCTCCCGTCCAAAAATCTCGCGGGGCTTGCAAAGAACAAAGTCTCGATTTTAAGCGTCTGCGGAGATGCCGATACCGTTGTGCCTCTCGAAGAAAATTCGGCGGAAATTGAAAGGGAATACAAAAAACTCGGCGGAAACTTCAAATCCATCATAAAAAAAGGCGTAAACCACCATCCGCACTCATTGAAAGACCCGACGCCCATTGTGGATTTCATAACCCAAAACGAACCGAACTACGACAAGGAAAAATATTTGCAAAGCCTGTCGAACTTCAAAGAAAAACCGTTAGTAAGTTTCGACTTTTCAAAGTATTTGAATTTGCGCGGCACTCTCGACAATTCAAGGCTGAAATTTGAAAGCGGCAACGCCACTGTCGCATTTTTGGGAGGCTCGATAACAGAAATGAACGGCTGGCGCAACTTCGTGCAGGAGGAACTTAAAAGACGCTACCCCACAACAAAATTCACGTTTATCGACGCCGGCATTGCATCAACAGGTTCGACGCCCCACGCTTTCCGCCTTGAAAACGACATTTTAAAAATCGCAAAGCCCGACCTGCTCTTCTTTGAAGCCTCTGTAAACGACCACACAAACGGCTTTTCAAAAGACGAACAAATAAAGGGCGTTGAAGGGGTAATCGCCCACGCGCTTAAAGCAAACCCAAATATGGACATAGTTTATCTCCACTTCATCTATGAACCCACGCGCGACGAGGCAATGCTTGGCATTGATCCTGAAGTTTACAAAAATCAGGAAGAAGTCTGCAAACGCTACAACATTCCGTCCATCAACTTAATAGGCGCAATTTGCGACGCCATGAAGCAAAATCTCTTAAATTGGCATGAATTCGGAGGAACGCACCCCGCCCAATTAGGGCATAAATACTACGAAAAAGCGATTTTCCGGCTTTTCGACAAGCTTCAAAGCGGCTCAAAAAACATAAAGCCCCACAAAATGCCAAAGTCAAAAATCGATAAATTCTCATACACAAAAGGCAGATTTATCGACATTAAAAACGCAAAAATCAAAAGCGGCTTTGAAATTTCAGAAAACTGGCAGCCGACAATGAAATCGGGAACGCGCAAGGGATTTGTAAACGTGCCGATGCTTTCAGCAAGCCAACCAAATGCGGAGCTTGAACTAAAATTCAAAGGCACTGCAATAGGCATATTCTGCGCGACAGGCCCCGATGCGGGCGTAATCGAATACTCGATAGACGGCGGCAAGTTTAAAAAGCTCGATACCTGCACAAATTGGAGCCCGCACCTCTATATTCCGTGGGTGTTTATGCTTGAAAAGGAATTGCCTGACAAAAATCACACGCTCGTTTTGAAAATTTCGGAAGACAAGAACCAAAGGAGCAAGGGCAACGCCGTGCACATCAGAAATTTCGTGGCAAATTAAAAATTGCCGCAAACAAAAAACCGAAGGAAAAATCCTTCGGTTTTTTTGCGTTTATTCAACTGTGACGCTCTTTGCAAGATTGCGGGGCTTGTCAACATCGCAACCGCGCTCAACCGCAATGTAATAAGCAAGAAGCTGAATGGGTATTGTGTCGATAATCGTCCTTACAGCGTCATGCGCTTTCGGGATTGCGATAACATCGTCAGCCAAGCCGCTTTCAATTTCGTCGGGAGAATCGGTTATGAGAATAACGGGGCCTTTGCGCGCTCCGATTTCTTTCGCGTTTGATATGACTTTTTGGAAAATTTCTCCCTGGTTTGCAAATATCACTGCGGGGCATTCGGGGCATACAAGAGCGATTGGGCCGTGCTTCATTTCAGCCGCAGGATAGCCCTCCGCGTGTATATATGAAATTTCCTTTAATTTAAGCGCGCCTTCAAGGGCTATCGGATACTCTTCAAGCCTGCCCAAGAACAGAAAGTCCGGGAATTTGGAATATTTTTTCGCGATTTTCCTGACGACATCAGCCTGCTTTAAAGTCTCGTCTATCAAATCGGGGAGAGCCTTGATTGCGGAAACAATTTCCTTGCCGTCGGCGAATGACAAGTCGCGCATTCTGCCCAAATAAAGCGCAACCAAAAGCATTATGATAATTTGAGAAGTAAACGCCTTTGTGGACGCCACGCCGATTTCCTTGCCCGAATACTGGTACAAGCCGCCGTCGCTTTCGCGCGCAATAGTGGAACCTACCACGTTTGTTATCGCAAGCGTCTTAAAACCCTTGCGCTTAGATTCGCGCAACGCCTCGAGAGTGTCGATTGTCTCGCCGCTTTGGCTTATCACAAATACCAAAGTGTTTTTGTCAAGCGGAGGATTGCGGTATCTGAATTCGCTCGCGTACTCGACTTCAACCGGAATGCGCGCGTAGCGTTCTATAAGATACTCGGCGACAAGGCACGCATGCCACGCCGTGCCGCAGGCGCAGAGCAAAATCCTGTCGATGCTCCGCAGCTCGTTTGCGGTGATGTTAAGCCCGTTTAAAACCGCCGTGGACTGGTCGTCGGAAAGCCTGCCGCGAATGGCGTTTTCTATTGCCTTGCGCTGCTCGAAAATCTCCTTTTCCATGAAGTGCTTGTATGAACCAAGCTCGGCGGTTTCCATTTCCCAGTCGATTTCTTTTATTACGCATTCAACCTGCTGCTTGCCGATGGTGAGAATGTCGCAATCGTCTTTCGTTATGCTCGCAACCTGCCCGTCTTCCAAATAGATGACATTTTTTGCCCTGCCCGAAAAGCCGGATACGTCGCTTGCAATGAAATGTTCGCCGTTGCCTATTCCTATAATCAATGGAGAGCCTTTTCTCGCCGCAATGATTTCATTCGGGAAAAGCGGAGATATGACGGCAATGCCGTAAGTTCCCTCCACATGCAACAATGCCTTGCGCACCGCCTCCAAAAACCTGTCTTCGTTGTAGTCTTTCGTGCGCTCGTCAAAATGGTAGGCGATGAGGTTTACGAGAGCCTCGGAGTCCGTTTCCGATTTGAAGGTATAGCCCTTGGAAATCAAAAACGAGCGCATATTTTCGTAATTTTCGATAATTCCGTTATGGACCATTATAAACCTGCCGCAACTTGAAACATGCGGATGCGCATTGGTGTCGGTTACGCCCCCGTGCGTCGCCCAGCGCGTATGCCCTATGCCCACATGAGCCGAAAAATGATCCGCCTCGACCTCGGAAGCCACAACCGAAACGCGGCCTTTCCTTTTGCGTATGTCCAGCTCTTTTTTGCCGTTTATCATCGCGACGCCTGCGGAGTCATAGCCGCGATATTCCATTCGTTTAAGCCCGTCTATCAAAATAGGGGCAACTTCTCTCTTTCCTATATAGCCAATAATGCCGCACATAAAACTGCAATTAAAATTAAGATATGAAATTAGCTGAAAACTAAAAAATTACAACAATAAAAACTACTGCGCCACCTGTCTGCCCTTAAAGTATTCGGCAAACATTTCCCTCATTATGGGGCCCGCAGTCGCCCCGCCGCTTGCGTCCCCGGGCTCTTCGCCCTCCACTATGACTGCCGCCGCTATTTCAGGATTTTCAACGGGAGCAAAGGCTATCATCCAAGCCAATGTCAGCTTGCGCCCCTTCACCATGACCTGCGCGGTTCCCGATTTTGCGGCAATTTTAACCCCATCGATCGCCGCGCGGCGGCATGTTCCGCGTTCAACCGCATTTACCATTCCCTCTATAACTGCGTCATAGCCCGATTTCGGGATGTCCAATTTTTTCGCGCCGTGGTACTTCATGTCGGTCTTTCGCGTCGTATCGTGCAAAATTGACGGTTTTGTGCGCGTTTCCCCCCTTGCAAGGCTTGCGGCAAAACACGCCATTTGAAGCGGTGTCTGGCGCAAATCACCCTGCCCTATGGATACGTTTGCAGTGTCCCCCTTGCTCCATCCGCTCCCCTGCTTTCGCTTAAATTCGGGAGTAGGAACAATGGTAAGGCGCGTGGACTCCTCGTGAAGCTCTATACCCGTCGGGGAATCAAGCCCCATTTCCTTCGCGGTTTTAGCAATTGAGTCAATGCCCATTTTTTGCCCGTGTTCGTAAAAGAAGACATTACAACTCTTTTCTATCGCCTGCTGCAAATTAACCTCGCCGTGCCCGTAACGGTTGTGGCACGGGAACTTGCGCGAACCCACTTGATAATACCCGTCGCAATAACTAACCGTGTCGGGACCGATGACCCCGCTTTTTATGCCCGCAAGCGCGGTTATTATCTTAAAAGTGGAACCAGGAGGATACAGTCCCTGCGTCGCCCTGTTCAGCCACGCGCCCCTGTCGCGAATGTCATTATAAATCGCATGCGTCATTGTCGGGAAAAACGTGTTGGGGTCGTAGCTCGGACGGCTTACCATCGCCAAAATCTCCCCCGTTTTAACGTCGAGCGCGACTGCCGCCCCCTTGCGGTTGGGGAAGGCGTCCTCTATCGCGCCCTGAAGCTCCATGTCGAGAGAAACCTGCATGCTTCCGCCCTTGCGCGGAGGCTTTGATTCTATCTTTTCAAACGTAAAGCCGTTGTGGTCAACAACCCAGATTTCAGCCCCGGTCTCGCCCGCAAGCCTGTCTTCAAATGCTTTCTCAACGCCGGACTTGCCGATTTTCCCAAGAAACGAAAACGTACGCAAATCGTCCCCGGGTATGTCGGGATCGACCTGCTCGATTTCGGGGCGGATATATCCCACCGCGTGCGCCGCCCTGTCCGCGTAAGGATAATAGCGGTAAGTATCGGTATAAATCTGCACTGCCGAATTATCAACTCTGAGCTTTTCGGCAAGAATTGCGTGCTGGGATATGCTTAAATTTTTTACAAGCGGAAGGGGCATCAGCTGCCTGCCCGAAAAATGCCTGTTAAAATCGGCGTCCAAAACAAAGTCAGTCTTCAAAATCGAATTTATTTCGTCGATGTAAGACTGCAAAACGTTTGTACGGGCGGCGATTGCAAGCTTTGAATAATCGAAAGGCTCTTTATTTTGCTTGCGCAGTTTGTTAAGCCTCGCGTACTCTTTGCGGAAATCAAATCGGGCGTCGTTAAAATATACAACGGCGTCAAAAACGGGGCGGTTTCCGACAATCAGCCTGCCGTTTCTGTCGTAAATATCCCCCCTTGCCCCGGGCTGAATAATTCTGCGCTGGGTCTGCAACATTCCCTTTTTGTGGTAGTAGCCGTACATGAAAATCTGGCGGTACGCCAAGGCTCCGAGCAATATAATGAACATCGCCCCGAATATGTAATAAAGTACATACAACCTCTCGTTGCGCTTTGCGTCCGACTCGAATTTCTTTTCAGCCATAAACTAACTAAGCGTTATCCCCCACATTTAAAGAAACTCCCAAAAGATAGGCGACGGATTTGTTTAAATTTACGACGTAGGCAGAAAAAAGAGCCGCAACCAAAGACGAGAACACGGCGTCGAAAACAACGCGCAAGAAGTACGCCCAAGCCCCCGAAACACCTATCGGAAAGATGAACAAAACCGACAATAAGTACATCGACATGTTTACCGACCAAGTAAGCCACGTAATGCCGAAAGAATCGAGACTCCTGAACTTAGCCCTCAAACCGTACACGACAAAAGACGCCGTGACAAACAATGCGGGAGTCAGCGCATTGTCAAGCGGAGTTTGGGCTTCAAACAAAAACCCGAAGAAAACCGCCATAAACATTGCCTGAAAAAATTTCAAAAACAGAGAGCTTGAAACTATCAAAAACGCAGGAATATATATGTATGCGCCGACCGCGGAAAGGATGTCCCCCAAAATTCCCATGAGGAAAAAAAGCGCGGAATTTACCCCGAACACTATGAAAAAACGCGCGTCCATATCCTTGAAAAGCGTCATTTTTTCTGCTCCGCCTCGATTGGCACCAAAACCAAAACTTCGTTCAACGCTGAAAGATCCGTGCTTAGGACAACCCTTCCCGTCTTAAATATGCCGTCATAGTTCAAAGTCAGGTTTGAAACCGTCCCGATTGGCAATCCCTCGGGGAAAACTCCCGCAATCGAAGAAGCCACAAGCTTGCGCGGCTTTGAAGCGGAAGCCGTCATGTCGGCGTAAACATCAACCACTTCTCCGCATCCCTCCCCGAAGGAAACCTGCCCGACCCCTTGATAAATCACGGGCCTGTCGTCCCCTTCGAAAACCGCCGCCATTCTGAAATTTCTGCTCGAAACAAGCTCAACCACGCTCGTGAAAAGCCCGACTTCCTTAATTCTGCCAACGACTCCGCCGCCATAAATGACAGCGCACCCCTCTTTTATGCCGTCAATCGAGCCTTTGCGGATTACAAGCTGCTGCCACCAGGCATTCAAGTCGCGACGGGCAACGCGCGCAACATGTTGCTTGTACATGCCGGCAGGAGGGATTGAAAAAATGTCTTCGTAGCGTTTTATACGCGAACGCAGAGTTTCGTTTTCCAACACCCTCAGCTCCAAGGCGGCGTTAAGACGCGCCAAGTCCCTACCCGCCTCTATCAAATCGCGCTTGGAATGCGAAGAGAGCGACCAGTACTTTTGCAAATCGCGCAAATGCGACGGCAAAATGTCGAACGGGGCGCGAAACTCCCCGAACATGTCCGAAACGAAATTTTTGACGCCCGATGGCACAATCAAACACAACGCCAATATCGCAATGAAAACTCCGATATTAAGCCGCGCTGTGTTCTTGTGAGAAGATGCCAATGCCCCTCCTAAAATCAGGAGTTCTCGTTAGCCCACCATGAAAGGTCGTTTAGAACTTCCCCCGTACCGTTAGCCACGGCGTTCAAAGGCTCATCGGCGGTAAAGCACGGAATTAAAGTGCGATCGGTAATTCTCAAATTCAAATTTCTTATCAAAGAGCCGCCGCCCGCCAATACTATGCCCTTGTCAACCAAGTCCGCGCTTAATTCAGGCGGGCAGTGTTCCAAAGCTTCGCTTATGACGTCGGTGATTTTGTTGAAAGTTTCGTCTAACGCTTCGCGGATTTCCTGCGAAGTTATTTGGAGAGTTTTTGGAAGCCCCGCAACGCAGTCGCGACCTTTCACTTCCATCGACAATTCTTTATCGAGAGGGAATGCGGAGCCGATTTTTATCTTTATTTCTTCCGCCATCCTGACGCCAATCATCAGGTTATAGGCACGCTTCATGTATTGGATAATCTCGTCGTCTATTTTATCGCCGCCAACTCTCACGCTCTTTGCAAACACAACGCCCGCCAAGGATATGATGGCTACTTCCGTGGTGCCGCCGCCAATGTCAACAATCATTGAAGCGGTAGGCTCCCAAACGGGAAGTCCGACGCCGATTGCCGCCGCGAGAGGCTCGTCCAAAAGGTAAACCAAACGCGCCCCCGCCCTTATTGCCGATTCTTTTACAGCCCTGCGCTCGACTTCGGTAATTCCCGAAGGCACTGCCACCACAACGCGCGGAGCGGTAAATTTAAGATGGGTGTTTGCCTTGTTTATGAAATAGCGCAACATTGCTTCGGTAATCTCGAAATCGGCAATTACGCCGTCTTTCATCGGGCGCAGAGCCGTGATGTTGCCGGGGGTTCTGCCAAGCATTCTCTTCGCCTTTTCGCCGACAGCCAAAACCTTTTTGGAATTATTGTAAACCGCGACAACGCTCGGTTCACTCAATATAACGCCCCTGTCTTTTGCATATACCAAAGTGTTCGCCGTCCCCAAGTCAATACCTATGTCGTTTGACAACAATCCCTGAATGAAGCCTGCCATTTTTTGTCTTTCTGCTTTCTAAAAAAAATTTACTTTGCGAATTTGTGAAACAATAATCTTTATAAATTGTCGATTTGTCAATATAGTATAAACGTTAATTTTTACAAATGAGAACTTTTTTATTTTTTATATTGTCGATTGCAAGCTGCCTTGCGTCAACCGTGAATTTAAGCCTGAAAGCAGAAGCTCAAAAAGTTGCTCCGAACGAAGAATTTACGGTTTTGGCAAGCTTTGAAATTCCACAAGGCGCGTATATCTACGGCAAAAGCTCCGGAGAAACGGGGCTGCCCACCAAGCTCGAATGGGTGCTGCCGCAGGGTTTTGAAAAAATATCCGAAGACTGGCAAAAACCCGAAGAAAAGATTGAAGAAGGCTTGAAAGCCCTTATTTACAAAGGAAATATGCAAGTCTTGGCAAAATTCAAAGCAGGCAAAGACTTCTCAAAGCCGCAAGAAATTGCCTTGAAAGCCTCATGGCTTAAATGCTCCAGCATGTGCATGCCCGAATCAAAAACGGCGAAAATTCTGATAGAACCCGACTCAAGCTCCTCAAATGCCTTGGCATTCACAATGCTTGGCGCGTTTTTGGGAGGGATTATCCTAAACCTTATGCCCTGCGTCTTTCCTGTAATCGGGCTTAAAATCCTCTCTTTTGCAAAAGACGCCCAAAAAACGAGAAAGACAGCACTCATTAACGCCGCCTTTTACAGCGTCGGGATAATTATAAGTTTCTGCGCCCTCGCGGGAATTTTGACATGGCTTAAAAGCCTCGGCAATTCGCTCGGATGGGGATTCCAGCTTCAAGAGCCCCTTTTCGTGGTGTTTTTGATTTTGCTTTTCTTCGCAATGGGGCTTGCATTCGCGGGCGTATTTGAGCTTGGCGCAAGCTTGTCTTCCTTGGGAAACCTCACAAGCCAAAAAGACGGCAAGGGCGCGGCGTTCTTTTCGGGCGTCCTCGCAGTCTTGGTGGCAAGCCCCTGCACTGCCCCTTTCATGGGTTCAGCCCTCGGAGTCGCCCTCGCCTCCAATGCCTCGATGTCGGCAACTTTTTCGATTTTCATGTCGATAGGATTGGGCATGGCGTTCCCGTATGTTTTGCTATCCGCGGTTCCACGGCTTGCAAGGCGCATTCCAAAACCGGGCGCATGGATGGAAACTTTCAAACAATTTTTGGCTTTCCCGCTATTTGCAACGGCGATATGGCTTGTCTGGGTGTTTTTGAAAGAAAGAAACGCCGACGCTTTGATGCAGATGCTGTTTTCAGCCCTCATTCTTGCGTTTGCACTTTGGATTTTCGGAAAGTATTCTCCGCCTGTAAATTCGCGGAAAAAAAGAATGTTTGCATTCGCAAGCCTCGCCATTTTGGGAGCCGTTTCAGTCGCGCTGGCGGTCAAAAGCGCGACTTTCAAGCTTCCCGAAACTTTGGCTGCGCAAAACCACTCGATAGAAAGCCAAATAGAAGAACTGCGCAAATCGGGAAAAATCGTCTATGCAGATTTCACGGCTTCGTGGTGCATTACCTGCATTGCGAACAAGAAAGCGGTTTTGCACACAAAGAAAATAGAAGATTTTTTCAAGGAAAACAACGTCGCTCTTCTTACTTTTGACTGGACAAACAAAAACGCGCAAATCGGGGAGTTTTTAAAAAAATTCGGACGCTCGGGAGTGCCGTTTAACATTGTTTATCCGGCAGACTTAAAAAAAGAGCCCGTCATTCTTCCCGAAATTTTAACGCCGAATGCGGTGATTGATGCGATTGACAAAGCAAAGAATTAGTGTAAAGTGCGCAGTATATTTATGGAAATCGAAAAATTGCACTTTTTGACACCGATTTCGGCAAAAAAAATTGCCGAAGAGTTTTCAACACCATGCTATGTTTATAGCGAAAAAGCCCTTATGGAACAAGCGCGCAAAGTGCTTGCCTTCCCAAACGCCTTCGGGCTTACCCCCCGATACGCGATGAAGGCTTCGTCAAACGCAAACATCTTGAAGCTCTTCAACAAGCTCGGAGTGCATTTCGATGCGTCAAGTTCGTATGAAGTCCGCAGGGCGATAAAGGCGGGCATTGAGCCAAGTCATATTTCGCTTTCAAGCCAGCAAATGCCAAGCGACATCGCTGATTTGGTTTCGCTCGGAATAAAATTCAACGCATGTTCCCTGCACCAGCTCGAAGAGTTCGGCAAAAACATACCAAACGGAGAACTCGGCGTCAGGATAAATCCCGGGCTTGGCTCGGGGGGAACAAACCGCACAAATGTTGGCGGGCCCGCTTCGTCGTTCGGGATTTGGCACGAATACATACCGCAAATTTTCGAAACTGCAAAAAAGTATGGGCTAAAAATCATAAGGATACACACGCACATAGGCTCAGGCTCAGACCCTCTCGTCTGGCAAAAAGTAGCAAAAATGAGCCTCGACACCGTGCGGAAGTTCCCCGACGTTAAAATCCTCAACATGGGCGGCGGCTTCAAGGTCGGCAGAATGTCTTACGAAAAAAGCACCGACTTGCAAGTTGTAGGCGCGCCCGTCGCGGAGCTTGTTAAGGAATTTTTCAAGGAAACGGGCAGAAAACTGCATTTTGAAATAGAGCCCGGAACATTCCTGCTTGCAAACTGCGCCTGTCTGCTTGCGATAATCCAAGATATTTGCGATACGGGCGAAAACGGATATTCTTTCCTAAAACTCGATTCGGGCATGACGGAAATTCTGCGCCCCTCTCTTTACGGCGCACAACACCCGATTATAACGATACCCCAAAACCCGACAGGCAAAACAAAGGAATACATTGTTTCGGGACACTGCTGCGAAAGCGGAGACATCTTAACCCCCGCAAACGCCGACCCAGAAGCCCTCGCGCCGCGCATTCTCGAAGAAGCAAAAATAGGCGATTTGTGCGTCATTGAGGGAGCGGGCGCATACTGCTCTTCTATGCCCGCCAAGAATTACAATTCCTACCCAGAAGCTCCCGAAGTGATGCTAAAAGAGGACGGATCGGTAAAACTCATTCGCCGCCGCCAAACACTCGAACAAATAATTCAAAACGAAGTTCAATGATATCTTCCGAAACAAAAATCAGGGTGCGCTTTGCGGAAACCGACGCCATGCGCGTTGCCTACCACGGCAACTACTTTGCGTGGTTTGAAGCCGCAAGAATTGAGATGCTCGATTCCATCGGTCTGCCTTACCGCGACTTGGACGCGCAAGGCTGCCACCTGCCCGTTTTGGAAGTGTGGGTAAAATACATCCGCTCCGCGCGTTTCGACGATGTTTTGACGATAAGAGCCTCCATAAAAGAGCGTCCAAGCGTCAAAATAAAAGTCGAATACGAAGTACTTTGCAACGGACAAAAGTTGTGCGAGGGATATTCGATGCACGCATTTGTAAATTCGCAGGGCTGCCCCATAAAGCCCCCATCGGATTTCATAAACAAAATGCGCCAATATTTTTAATTTCATGAAAAAGTTTTCCGCCATATTTTTTTATGTCGTTCTTGCGGCGGCAATGCTATTTTGCATTCCCGCCGCGCTTAATATGCGCGCAAAAAACGCCGAAAACAGAGCAGTCCACGCCGACGAGGGAGAGCAGACATTCACGTTCGCAAAACTCCATCAAAATAACGACTACAAGTACAACCCCGAAGGCCCGCACGGCCCCGTGCTTTATTATTGGGCTGACATCATGCTCCCGAAAGAAAAAGCGCAAACTTTCGAGGTTCAGGACCTGCGCAAAACGCTTTATCCCGTTTTCTTTATTACGCTGGCTTCCGTCTTCGCTTTCGGGCTTTTTTGCGGAAGAGAAAACAATCCAAAAGACAAGCGGTTGCAGATGTTTTCCTCTGCGGCGTTTTCGGCGGCGTTTATAATGTTTTCGTCGCTTTCGCTCATATACTCCACCTACTTCGTGCAGGAGACGTTTTTTGCCCTCTTTTCGCTGTGGCTTGCAGGCTCTTTTTATTGGTTTTTAAAAAGCCGCTCCGCGTTTTCTGCTATAGCTCTTGGCATAAGCATGGGGCTTTTGCAGTCAGCAAAGGAAACTTCAATTATAGTTTTGGCAAGCGCGTTTGCGGGATTTGCTCTCCTTTTGATTTCGCAAAACAAGGAGGAAAATTCAAAATTTATCGCCGATATAAAAAAAACGGGCTTTCCCAAATGCCTGTCGCTTGTTTTTTTGGTTTTTATTTGCGCGTTTGCAATCTACGTGCCGTTTTACTCGTCTTTTGGCTGCAACTGGCAGGGAATATCAGACGGAGTAAAAAGCTACGCCCACTTCTTCCACAAGTCGGGGGCGGTTGCGCACACAAAGGATTATTTCTATTACATAAAGCTGATGTCGGGACAGACTTGCGAGGGTGTGCTCTTTGGCGAAACGGCAATATTCATACTTTCGATTTTGGGTACGATTATCGCATTTTTGAAAAACAATCCGTTTGTAAAATACCTTGCGGGATTTTCATGGGCGAATATTTTGATTTTAAGCTTTATCGGCTACAAGACGCCGTGGCTTCTGCTCTCGCCGATTGTTTCCGCTTCGATTGTCGCGGGATACGCAGTTTCGGTTCTTCTCTTTTTCAAGACGCCGAAAATTCCAATCTACGCAAATGCCGCAGTTAAAATTTTGATTGTCGCCATAATTGCCTGCCTTTTCAATCTGCAATACAAAGAAGCGCAAAACGCGGCGTTGAAATATGCAAGCGCGCCCCGCAATCCGTTTTTGTATGTCCATACCGTAAAAAATTCCGAACGCCTTGTAAGACGCGTTAAGGAATGCTCAAAAGCGGCAAAATCGCTCGGCGAGGAATTCAAGGTTTTGGTTCTTACAATGAACTCGCCCTGGCCTTTGCCATGGCAGTTAATAAGGGTTGACGGAGTGAAGTTTTCCCAAAATGAAGAAGACGCCAAAAATGCGGATAAATACTCCATGGTGATATTCGACGACGATTTTGAATACGCTTTCAAAAACAAATTTCCCGAAAGCGAATGGGTTGAGGAATATTTCGGGCTTCGCGAAAATCTGCTTCTTCACGCCTATTCAAAACGTAAAATTTTCGACAAGTCAATCGAGTAAAATTTATGTGGCGCAAAATCACAACAGCCATTTTTGCGGCGGGTATTTTAATAGCGGCACTTTGCTTTGCATTTTTTGCCTTTCAAAAATCATTGGTGCTTTCCGCACTGAAATCGTCAAATGAAAGCAACGATGTCGAAAAAGTTGAAATATCTTTTTTCAAAACCGAAATCGAGGGATTAAAACTCGCCCTGCCTAACGGATTTGATTTGAAAATAAACAAGATTTCGGCAAGCCATGACTTTATTTTAAAGTGCCTGCTTTTAAAAAATGTAGCGATTGAAAATCTGAAAATCGAAGGGGCAAACTTAACACAACAAGCTTTACAAGAGGAGATGGCATACAGACCATCTGCCGCCGCAAGCGCGGAAGTCCAGCCTGCCTCAGCCCCATCTCAAAACCATCAAACATCAAAACAATCTGCGCCAATAAAAGAAGAGAAAGATAAAGTTTCAAAGCCAAGCTTCCTTTCAAACTTCGACATAAAAATAAAAAATATTGAAGGAGATTTTAAGCTTAATTTAAATAATGGCGCAAAAATATCCGCAATTCTAAACTCCGAAAATTGCGCCCGAAACCTCGTCTTGCACGACCTGTTTAAACTCGCAAGCCTTGATTTACAGATGCCCATTGCGGCAACGCAGGGCGAAAGGCAAATAAACGCAAAATTGCGCATTCTCGCGCAAGGCTCGAAAAATAAATCAAACATTGCCCTTGCATTTTCAATCAGCGGAAAGGAAATTTTAAAATCGCAAATAAAAGCTTCCGATTTTTACGGAAAATTTGAAACGCAAACGCAAATATCCTTTGATTCGGACGACCTGAAAGCATTCTTTGACGATCTGCCACAATTTTCGGCAAAACTGCACGCAACATCGAATTTCGATTCAAGCTTTAACAGCGCGGACTGCAAGGCGTCTTTCAGGGCGGACGCCCGAAATCTGCAAGAAATGTCGGTATATCTCGACGAAGTGCAAACCGCGTCGCTTGCAGGAGAGATTGAAATAAAGAAAGAGCATTCCTCTTTGGATGTTGGAAAATTAAACTTCGGGCTAAACATGAACGAAAGCAACGTCTGTTCTGTAAAAAGCGCGAAGCGTTTTCTTTTGGATACGTCAAATCTTGAAAAAATCCCCGACGGCGAACTTTTCAGGTTTTGTCTCAACAAATTTGATTTAAACCATCTTAACGCCTTTATAAAACAAAACGGCTTTGAAGCGTTTTCAGCACCGATATCCGCGGAAATTTTAATCTCGAAAAATTCCGAAAAAATAGAGGCAAAAAGTGAAAAACTAATCGGCATAAGAAATTTAACGCTAAAAAGAAACGGTGTGCCGCTCTTTAACGAAGCCTCGTTTAACCTGTTTTTATCGGCAATTACCGACTTCGGGAAATCGAAAATTTCGGCGCAGCTTACGCCCGCAAAAAGCCCGTCAAACTTCTCGGCCACAATCGAAACGTCTTTTGCAAAAGATTTTGAACGGGCGGATTTCGCATTTGAAGCCACGGGCAACCCGTCCTCCCTCTTTCCCCGAATAAAGGAATGCGGTGTTGAAAAAATCGACGCTTCCGCCGCCGCGGCGATAAGCGGAAATTTGGCGCGCCTAAAAAAGCTTTCAGTAAGCCTGCGCGGGAAAAACGGCGCGGACGTTTTGGAGGCAAACATAAAAAACGAAATTTGTTTAAATCTTTCAAGCGGCAAAGTTTCGTCAAAAGACGCGGAAATAAGCATGTCTTCGGCAGACTTGCCCCCTGAAATTTTAAAGGCACTCTGCCCCAATGCCGACGCCGAAAAGATTTCCATGCTCGCGAACGTGAAAATTTTAAGCGCGGAAGATATTGAAGCAGATATTTCAGCAGAAGCGAAGAATTTAAGCGCAAAAAACGAAAGCGGAGAAATCCTAAAAAACATAACCTTGCAAGCAAAATCAAACATTGCACTAAAAGGCGGCATTCTCGCTTTTGACATTCCACAGTTTAGAGCTTTGGAAAACGCAACCGGAATTTTGACAGGGAGCGCGAACGCCAAATTCGACGTAAACCGACCGTCGTTAATAAGCTTAAACGCGGACTTTTCGGCAAGCGTTCCAAAGCTTTTACAGCAGCCGATTCTAAAAAAGTTCGACAATGCCTCCAACGGGATGCTGGAAGTCAAACTAAATGCCCGAAGCGCAGATGAATTAAATGCCGACATAACTCTCTCAAACCTGTCTGTGCGAGGCTCTCCCGATTTAATCGAAAAAGCGGAGCTTAAAAGCGTTTTGAAGTTCGGCAAAAATTGCTTGAAAAATCTAAGCTCAAATCTAAGGATTGCCACGACAAAAGGGGAATCGCTCGCAAGCGCAAACACGTCATTTGGCGAAAAATTCACCATGGACGCCTGCGCACAAAAAATAATCCTCGAAGACTTGCAAACTCTTGCCCGCGCGTTTCAAAACAAACTGCAAGCGCAAAACGAAAAGGGCAAGACAAAATTGATGCGCCCGCGCGATGTTGAAAACGCAAAAGAGCTTCCTTCCGCGAAAGAAATCCGCTCAAAAATAAAGCATAATCTTCTTCCGCACGAAACCGATTTTTCAGACGGCGAAAAATTATCCGAAACTCCCTCCTTCCCTATTGAAAAAGTGGAAGTCAGCATAAAGGAGCTTCCGCAGGAAAGCGTTGAAGAATTGCGGGCGGCTTGGGATTTCGGAAAGGACGCGGAAATAAAAATATCGGCGCAAAAAATTTTAAGCGGAGGAAAGCCTATGTTTGAAAACCTGAGAGCTGAAATTTCCGCAGACAAAACCTCGCTTAAAGTCGGCAACGCAACCGCCCTGTTTTACGGCGCGCCAAGCAGCCTTTCATGCAGTGTTTTCTTTGCGCAAAACGGCGTTTATGAATTAAAAGACTCAAATATTAAAATCGAAAATTTGGAAATTCAAAAGCTCTTAAAAAGAAATGGCGAAGGTTTTTCTTTCATCGAGGGGGCGTTTGACATCGAGGCGGATTTTTTTGCAAGCTCAAAAGATTTGGGTAATCTGCCGCGCATAATGCGATTTAACGCAAGCGCGAAAACAAAAGGCGGAACAATGCATCTCTTGGACAGGACTTCCGAAATTTGGGAAGCGGCAAGCATAGGCGCGGGGCTTTTAAAGATAGGCGGCACAATCTTCGGCGGGAAAGTCCGCGAAATCGGAGATATGACAGACCTGATGGAGCTTCTCGCCTCAATAGAATTTTCAGAAACCGAACTAAACATAAGAAGGGGCACGGACTTGAACATCGAGCTTCTCCCCGCAAAAGTAAAAGCGCAAAACGCATTGATTTCAATGCGCGGCTCCATAAGCTACATGGAAAGGGAAAGCTTTGACAACATGCCGATTTTCATGCCAATCAAGCTTGACGCGACAGGCGGCGCGCTCGCGCTCGCACTTCAAAAATTGGGATTTGAAAAGACGCCTGAAAACATCGTATCAGGGCCCGAATTTCAAATTTCAGGCACTTTATCAAAAACAAAAAATAATTTGAGGGAAATACTTTCAAAATCCGCGCGCTCCATTTTCAAGATTAAAAACTAAAAACAAATTTGATTTTTTCGCGCAACGGCGCAAAATCAAAACAACATTTGATTTTCAAAATGAAGAAAAAAACCGTCAAAAACATTCTCGAAAAAAAGGGCACTGAAAAAATCGCCGTCATAACCGCGTATGACGCCATATTTGCGCGGCTTGCGGACAAGGCGGGCATAGACGCGATTTTAATAGGAGACTCGCTCGGCAACACTTTCATGGGGTTTGATTCCACCGTGCCCGTCACGATGGACGACATGCTCCACCACGTCAAAATGGTGGCGCGCGCAAAGCCGAATGCGCTGATAATCGCAGACGTTCCGTTTGCCGTTGCCCACAAGTGTTTTGACAGCCTCTTGGAAGACTGCGCAAATTTTTTGAGGGCGGGAGCCGACTGTGTGAAAATAGAAGGCGGCGCATTGCTTGCCGAAAAAATCAAAAAATTGGTAGATGCCGGCATTCCCGTCATGGGGCACATAGGGCTTATGCCGCAACAAATATTAAAGCTCGGCTCTTACAAAACTTTCGGCAAAACGCAAGAAGAGCGCGAAATGCTTATTGAAGACGCAAAAAAGCTCGAAGAAGCGGGAGCATTTTCATTTGTTATCGAAAAGACAGACCCCGAAACTGCAAGGGAAATAACAAACGCGGTGTCAATTCCAACCATCGGCATAGGAGCGGGAAACGGCTGCGACGGGCAGGTTTTGGTTTCGACCGACGTTTTGGGGCTTGGCGAGTGGATTCCGCCGTTTGCGAAAAAATACGCCGACCTTTCAGCCATCGTCTCCAAGGCTTTTGAAGAATACGCATCCGACGTAAAAAGCGGAAAATTCCCAAGCTGAAACCATGGACGAAAAGAAATACGTTGTAAAAAAATCCGACATTCACGGCAACGGCGTCTTTGCCGCTAAAAAGATAAAAAAAGGCGAGCAAATTTTAAAGTATTTGGGCGAGAAAATCACAAAAGAAGAATCGAACAGACGCGGACTCGAACAGGAAGAGCGCGCAAAAACTTCGGGAGAAGGCTCCGTTTACATCTTCGAACTTGACGACGAATTCGACATCGACGGCAACTTTGAATATAACGATGCCCGCTTCATAAACCACGCCTGCCAAACTAATTGCGAAGCCGAAAACATTGATGGGGAAATAGTCTTTACCGCCACAAAAGACATAGCAGAAGGCGAGGAAATTTTATACAACTACGGCTACGCTCTCGAACACTTTATGCGCCACCCCTGCAAGTGCGGAAAGCCGGGTTGCGTTGGCTACATTGTCGCGGTCGAAGACAGAGTTAAGCTAAAAAAAATACTTGCGAGAATGAAGAAAAAGAAATTCGCCTCGCACAAATAGCGCAAATTATTTTCCGCCGTCTTTTAAAGTCTTCAGCGCGCAAAATGTCGCAAAAAACGAAACGAGCGTCGCAAACATTGCAATCTCAAAAAATCCGACAAAGCCGAAAGAGTCTTTCAAATATCCGCTGACAGCCCCGGGCAGCTGCAATCCGAGAGCCATAAAGCCCGTGCATATCGCGTAAAACGCAGTCTTAAACTCCCCTTTTGACGCGAAAATGAGATACATCATATAGCTTGAAAATCCAAGCCCGTATCCGAACTGCTCCGCAAAGACACATCCGCCTATAAAAAACAAGTTTTGCGGCAGATAAATCGCAAGGAAAAGGTACAGCAAATTCGGCAAATTCATCGCAAACGCCATCGGCACAATGCACTTTTCAAGCCCGAATTTAGAAATCAAAAATCCGCCCAAAATTCCGCCGCACAAAAGGGCTATCGGGGCGTTTATCCCCTGTATAACCCCTATCGTTTCAAGGCTTAGCCCAAGCCCGCCCTCCGAAATTTCCGACTTCAAAAAAATCGGCATAATCTTGCAGAGCTGGGATTCGGCAAAGCGGTAAAAAAGGATGTAGCACATCATTAAAAGAATGCCGCGCCTCAAAAAGAATTTCTTAAAGCAGGCAAAAAATTCGTTTAAGGGAGGCGATTTCCTTGCTGCCGCCAAGTTTTCAGGGCTTGGCAAATACTTTGAAAACCAGAAAAATCCGATTAAGGAAACAATGGCGCAGACAAAAAACGCTGTCGCCCAGCCCCATTTTTCGCCTCCGAATTTTCCGCCGGCAAATCCCGCAATGTACAAAAGCCCGCCGTTTCCGAAAATCATTGAAAGGCGGTAAAACGAATTTCGTATGCCGACAAAAAACGCCTGGTTTTGCGTTGATAGCGCAAGCATATAAAATCCGTCGGAAGCAATATCGAAAGTCGCCGAAGATATGCCCAGAAGCCAAAACCCCGCAATCGAAAGCATTGTCCAATTTTCGGAAAACGGAGAAAGCGACAAGGAAAAGAACGCAAGCGCAAATGCGAGCGCGCATGCCAAAATCCATTTGCGCTTTGTCGAAACAGTATCGACAAGCGGGCTCCAAAAAGGCTTGATTGCCCATGGCAGATAAAGCGCGCTGGTAAGCGCGGCGGCGGACGTCGCGCTCATTCCAAGCGATGTGTAAAACAATACCGACACCGTCATTACGACAGTGTTAGGCAAGCCTTCCAAAAAATACAGGCACGGAATCCAGCTCCATGCCCCGACTCTGTTTTCTCCCATAAGAAAAATCTTTTAGCAAAAGAGCCTACGTTTGCAAAATAAAAAGCAGAAAAGTTGTAAAAACCGCTGTCAAAATCAGTACAAGCGCGCTCATTGCCGCCTGCTTTTCGCTGACTTGCATGCACTTTGCAGTTCCTATGACATGGCTTGTAGAACCTATTGCAAGCCCTATTGAAATATCGTCTTTTATACCGAACATTTTTAGCAAGCCATGCCCGAAAGTCCCGCCGAATATTCCCGACACAAACACGCTTGCAACGGTAATGCCCAAAATTCCGCCCGTCATCTTTGAAATTTCAATCGCGACGGGAGTAGTCACGCATTTTGAGGATATGGAATTTATTATGTCTTCGCCAAGCTCCATGAAAGAAGCGATGACAAATATCGAAAAAACGCTCGTAAAAGTGGAAACCAACGTGGCGCAAAATACTTCGAGCGCATTTAAGCGTATCAGCTTCGTATTTTTGTAAAGGGGATAGGCAAGGGCTACCGTCGCGGGATAGAGCAGGTACACAATCAAGTCCCCGCCTTTGGCGTAGCCTTCGTAAGTCGCGGAAGTATTTTCTATCGCCAAAATTATAATCAGCGACGAAACAATTATCGGCGGCATAAATCTTAAAAGCTTTGCCCTGCCCAAGAATTTCGCAAACGAAAACGCCACAATTGTGGAGCAAATCCCCGCAAGCGCGATGAAAAAATCGCTTTCAAAGTATTCTTTCACTTTGTTTATCCTCTTTCTCTTTCGCGCCGCACTTGCGCTTTTGCAAAAACTCAACGCAAAAAGCCGTTGCAAGCATTGTTATTGCCGCGCTTAAAACCAAAGCGGACAATATCGAGCATATCTTGCCTGCGAGAAGCTCTTTATAGGTCATTATCCCGACTAAAATCGGGACAAAGTAAAGCGGCATAAATTTCAAAATAAACTTGCAGGCGTCTTCCACCACCCAAAGCGGAATAATTTTAAAAAGTAGCAGAAAATAAAGGATAACCATCGCCACAAGCGATGACGGAAAGGTTATCGCAAATAAATCGAATGCGCGCGACACCGCTTCATAAAGCCCGACAAGCAATGCAAGCCCGCCGCAAACGCGCAAAAATTTGTTCTTGTATGAAAGTTTCATGAGTTAAAACCGCGCATCGGAAGACACGCGCCAATCTACAATGGTCGCCTGCGGAGTTTTGCGCTTATTCCACCTGTTCCATGAAAGGTGCATCGCAAAATCAATTTTTGTGTTCACCGGCGGAAGATTGCGCCCCATTCTCCAAGCGACCGCGCTAATCCAAGTTCCGTTGTTGAGCGGAAGCTGGAATTTAAAGTTCTGCCCGCCGCCGAAAACTTCGACGGGCTTTTCCAAGACAACTTCCCTTATCGCAAAAATAGGCTCTTTGTTGCCTTCCCCGAAAGGATGCAAAATTTCAAGTTCGTCCAAAAGCTCAAAACAGATGTCCTCGTGCGCAAGCTCCAAAGAAACATGGAGTTCCGGCTCAAAAGAAACCCCCTCTTCAAGCCTTTTGCGGATTACGGAATTAAGCTTTGCCTTAAATTCCGCCATCTTGTCTTCTTTAACGGAGACGCCGACTGCCATCGGGTGCCCTCCCCAGCTGCCCAAAAACTCCGTGCAGTGCGACAGGCATTCAACCAAATCAAGACCCGCAATACTTCTGCCCGACCCCTTTGTGTAGCCTTCGTCAGTTTCGCCAAAGACAATCACGGGGCGGTTAAATTCGCGGCTAAGCTTGCCTGCGATAATGCCGACAACCCCCGGGTGCCATGTCGTGTCGAAGACGATTATGCAGGGGTCGTCAGCCAAATTGCAGTCGGAAATCTTTTTCATTGCCGACTCGAAGACGCCCCTTTCAATTTCCTGGCGTTCCTTGTTGATGTCGTTTAACTCGCAAGCGGCTCTGAAACAAGTTGTGAAATCATCGCCCAAAAGCATATCCAAAGGCAAAGACGCGTCGGCAAGCCTTCCGCTTGCGTTTATGCGCGGCCCGAGCCTGAAAGATATGTCAACGGGCGTAATTTCATCGCCCAAAGAAATGCCGCTTGCCTGTATTAACGCCTGAATACCCTTGCGCTTCGTGCTTTTTAACCTCTTTATTCCGTATCTTGCAAGTATCCTGTTTTCATCGACAAGCGGAACCAAGTCGGCGATAGTGCCAAGAGACACCAAGTCGAGAGATTCTTTCAAGTCGAGAGTCCAAGAGCGGGGGTCGTCGCGCAGGCGCATTTCCTTTACGAGAGCGTGGACAAGCTTAAAGACAAGCCCAACCGTGCAAAGATTGCGCCACGGAGCGGTGCTCAAATCAAAAACGTGCGGATTTACCAGAATATAATCCTCTTCGGCGGGATTGTCTTTCGACTGGTGATGGTCAACAACTATCAAATCGATGCCCTGAGAACGGATATAGTGAATCGCCTCCATTGCGTTTGTTCCGCAATCCAAGGCAACGAGCAAGTCCGGCTTTTCGTCTGCAAACGCGCGCTCCAAAGCCGCCTCGCTCAACCCATAGCCTTCGTCCATTCTGCGCGGCACGAAGTACGACGGATTGCAGTCGAAGTGACGCATTGCATTCACAAAAAGCGTCGTGCTTGTGATGCCGTCCACATCGTAGTCGCCAAAAACCAAAACCTTTTGATTTTTGGAAATTGCCTCAATCAGCCTAAGCGCGGCTCTTCGCAAATTTTTTACGCGGAAAGGATCGCCCAAATTTGTGAGCTTGGGCTTTAAAAACATTTCGGCGCGGATGGGGTCGGAAAAGCCACGTTCAAGCAGCAAGGACGCAAGTATCGGGCTTACGCCCAAATAAGAGCCCAAGTCTGCCGCAAGTTTCGCGTCGTATTTTCCGATTTTCCAATCCACGTTTCAATGCTCTTTTTAATTACAATCTGCGGCTTTTTGCGTCCTGCAGAATTTGTTCAACGGCTTCTTCCGCAGACTTCACACCCTCAAACTCCTTGCGAAGGCGCGAACGCACCGAAACCATTTTGCATTCCGCCTCTTTTTTGCCGATGACAAACATGTGCGGAACTTTTTCAGTTTCAGCCTTGCGGATTTTGGCTCCGAGCTTCTCGGAAGAATCGTCCATTGAAACTCTAAGCCCCGCTTTTTTGGCGAGTTTGTAAACTTCGTCGGCATATCCGATTACGTCTTCGCCCAAAGGCAAAATTCGCACCTGCTCCGGAGCAAGCCATGTCGGGAAGTTGCCGCCGAAGTGCTCGATAAGAACGCCCGTAAAACGCTCCAAAGAGCCGAACGGCGCGCGGTGAATCATAATCGGACGGTGCTGTTTGTTGTCGGGACCCGTGTAGGTGATGTCGAAACGCTCAGGCAAATTGTAGTCAACCTGGACTGTGCCAAGCTGCCATTCGCGCCCGATTACGTCTTTTACGACAAAGTCAATTTTGGGGCCGTAAAAAGCCGCTTCGCCAAGCTCTTCGGTAAACGGAACACCGAGAGAGCGCGCCGCCTTTCTGATGGCGTCTTCGCTCTTTTGCCAGTTTTCATCGCTTCCGACATATTTGTCGCTATCAGGGTCGCGCAAAGAAATTCTCACGCGGTAGTCTGACATACCGATGGTGGTAAACACTTTCTTTACCAAGTCCAAGCAACCTTGAATTTCGGCGTCGAGCTGTTCGGGAGTGCAGAATATGTGCGCGTCGTCCTGCGTAAAACCCCTTACGCGCGTCATACCGTTTAATTCGCCCGACTGCTCCCAGCGATACACGTTGCCAAACTCCGCCAAGCGGACGGGCAAATCGCGGTAGGAATGAGCGTCGCTTTTGTAAATTTCGACATGGAACGGGCAATTCATGGGTTTTAGCAAAAATCCCGAAACGTCGCCGTTTTCGATTTTTTCCTCAAACTGCGAAACGGGAACATTTTGAGACGCCAAACGCTGCAAGTCGTCGCGCTCGACTATCGGAACAAACTGCGATTCCTTGTAATACGGGAAGTGTCCGCTCGTCTTAAAAAGGCCGAGCTTGCCGATATGCGGAGTGAACACCTGGCTGTACCCCTGCTCGCGCAAAAGCTCCAAAATGAAGTCCTGCAACGACTGGCGCAAAATTGCGCCCTTCGGCTTCCACAAAATAAGCCCCTGGCCTACCCTGTCGTCGATTACGAAAAGCCCCATTTCCTTGCCGAGCTTGCGATGGTCGCGCTTTTTGGCTTCTTCGAGTTGCGTCAAGTAGTTTTGCAAGTCTTCCTTGCTTTCAAAAGCGGTGCCGTAAATGCGCTGGAGCTGTTTGTTGTTTTCGTCGCCGCGATGGTACGCGCCCGCGACAGTCAAAAGCTTGAATGCCTTTATGCGCTTTGTGTAGTCAACATGCGGACCCGCGCACAAATCGCAAAAATCGCCGTTTGTGTAAAAAGTTATCTTTTCGCCGTCGGGGATGTCAGCCAAGCGTCCGAGCTTGTACTCTTCCTGCCCGCGCTCGCGGATAAGCTTTTCGGCTTCTTCGCGCGAAAGTTCCCTCTTTTCAAAACGCTGGTTTTCGGAAATGATTTTTTTCATTTCAGCCTCGATTTTTTCCAAGTCTTCGGCTGTGAATTTGTGGGGCAAATCAAAATCGTAATAAAAGCCCGTTTCGGTTGCAGGACCAATGTCGAGCTTTGCGTTTGGGAATAAGCGCAACACCGCCGCCGCCAAAACGTGCGATGCGCTGTGTCTTATTTTATGCAATTCTTCGTTCATAATAAAGTTATTAAATATCTGATTATAAAAAGCGTTTGTAAAGCTATTTTTACCGCGTTCAAGCTTTTAAAACCGCGCAGAGAGTGCGGAAATTCGGCAAAATGCGCTGAAACTGCGAAACTTCTTCAAATTCAAGCACTTCCCCGTCCAGTATTTCCCAGTCCGAATGGCTTTCAAAAACCGATTTCGCCCAGTCGAAGTATTCCGAATGGTCTGTTCTGAAAAATAATTTGGCACCGCTTGCCAAGCAATCCTTCAAGGCGTCCAAAAATTCGGGCTGAATAAGCCTGTTTTTGTGGTGCCGTTTTTTAGGCCACGGGTCGGGGAAAAATATGAAAACCTTTCCGAACTTGACTTCGCGCGGCATTGCTTCAAGGAACTCCCCGCTCTGCGCCTTTATGAAATACACGTTCGTGTTGCCGAGCTTCTCGTTCTTGCGCTCGCCATCGCGTATGCGCGATGAAATAAGGTCGATGCCAACGCAAAGCTCGTTTTTATGCGCAGCCCCGTACGCGCTCAAATAATGCCCCTTGCCGCATCCGATTTCAAAAGTTATCTTGCCGCCGAAATCTCGTACGGGAAGAGAGGCAATTTTTTCTTTCAAGTTTTCAATACGCGCCGCCCTGCGCGCCAATGCAAGTTCCAATCCGTTTTCCATTTGTTTTTGAAGATGAACTTTCGCACATTTTTTTCAATTCCAAAAATCTGCCGTCTTCCAAATGCGGGCATTCCGCGATATGGTTTATTATGCTGAGCCATTCAAGATGCGCCCTTTCGATGTCGCCCTTATGCAAAAATTCGTCTTCAAAATCAGCAAAAGACGCGCCGCCGGCTATTTTTCGCATAATTTCGGAAGCCCCTTCTCCGTAGCCTGCGGGAATGCCCTTGTGCAGATAGCCGTCGATGTCGCAAATTCCGTATTTGATTCGGCAAATATCAGCAAGGCGCGAACTTGGAGAGCGGATTTTTGACGACAAACCAAACCTCGCGCCCGCCCTCAAATTTGCAATGTCGTAAAAGATTTCTCCAATGCCGTACGACTTGTCTTCGAGAGCCGCCGCAACCGCAAGCCCCTCTCCCGAATTGAAAAGCGAAAAAATCCTGCCGCGCATCGTTGGCTTGAAATGTTCGTCCACAAGCCCGAATTTGAGCCACAACTCCGCAACCGTCGAAGCAGTGCCCGCAAAATCTCCGCCGCCCGACAAGGCGTCGAAGTCATAGGCGTTCTTCACCAAGACTTCGCGCATTGGCGGATTGAAAAGATTTTTCCCCGCGCCGTCCTTAAAAGTCTTTGCGGCGCAGTTTCGGACGCTAAGTTTTGCAAACAGCCCGCCATTTTTTATCTCCAAAAACTCGGCAAACGCCCCCGAAAACAAATCGGGCAAATACTTCAAAAAACGCCTGCGCAATGTTTTCAAAGTCGCGCCGCTTTTGGAAACCGCCGCCCTGTCTTCATTTTTAAGAATCGGCTTTAACTTGGAAACAAGCGACTTGTTCAGCCTGAAAATTCCGTCTGATATTTCGCTTGCAATGCGGATTTCCACCCCGTATCCCCCCGACGGCAATTCGCAAACCGCACCCGTTTTGAGAAGCGAAACCGCCTTTTTGACATCCAAAAAATTGCGCCACTTTTTGCCGTCGAAAAACAGGGCGTCTTTTAATGCGCAAGTAGAAGTCGGAGTTCTTCGCTGCCACAAAAAATCCGAATTTTGCATCTCAATGCGAATGCCGTCTAAACTAAGTTTTTGCCTCGACAAATTCCTCTTCGCGGATTCAAAACCCAAGTCTGTTTTATCTTCCGTAAACAGCCTTTTTGCGAAGTTTTTTGCCGCCAAGACATGGTCTTTGCCCTCGCTTGCCGCAATGTCCATTATGCGCAAAAATGCGCCCCAATCCAAAAACTTTGCGCGCGACAAAACAATTTCCTTAGCCTCCGAAAAGCGCGGCTTTGAAGGAAGGCATATTGCGTACCCCGACTTGTCAAGCCCCCTTCGCCCCGCCCTGCCGTACATCTGCAAAAGCTCGTCTGGACGCAACTTGTAAACCTTGCCAAGAGCCTCGTATTCCCCGTCGGCGACAATGACGCTTCTCATGGAAAAATTCACCCCCGCACCCAAGCCCGTCGTGGCGACGACAACTTTCAGCCTGCCCGATTTTGCCATGTCTTCAACCAAATCGCATCTTTGATGCGCGCTAAGACCGCTGTGGTGGAAAGCAACGCCCCTCTTCAACAATCCTCCGAGTTTGCGCCCCGCCATGGAAAGTTTTTGGCGGGGAATTTCCAACATCGGCTCGTTTTTGAACGCTTCGGCTATCTTGGAAGCTATTATTTCCGCCTCAATTCTCTTCGGCGCGAAAATCAAAAGCGGAGTCATTTCAAGGCTCGATATTTTTCGCGCAAGCCTTCCCCAAAATCCCATTCCCTTAAAAGAAACGCCTTTTAAAATCGCCTCCGAAAAAACTTCTTCAAGGGGAACGGGACGCTCCCCATGCTCGACCAGCACCGCGCGCCTGCCAAGCCTTTCAAGCCATGCGGCGACTTCCAACCGGTTTGCAACGCTTCCGCTTAAAAGCAAAAGCTGGACATCTTTGCCCGCCGCGGCAACGGCAACTTCGTAATTAGCCCCGCGCCTGAAATCAGAAATGAGCTGGTATTCGTCTATTACGATTAAATCCGCGCACCTGCCTTCCAAAATCCTCGACTTTTGCGTTTCCAAAGTCGCGACAACCAAGGGGGCGGAAGTGTTGAAAGAATAGTCTCCCGTGGCAATCCCGACATTCCAGCCAAGAGCCCGCCATTCCCTGAATTTGTCGTTTGCAAGCGCGCGAGTCGGTACGGTGTAAACGGCATTTCCCTTGAAATACCTCGTGTAAAACAGCTCAAAAACGTAAGTTTTTCCAGCCCCCGTAGGGGCGTGCAAAACGACGTCGCAACCCCTGCAAAGCGCGCCGACCGCTTCCTGCTGCCACAAGTCAGGTATTTTTACGTTCTGGGAAAATTCTTCCATTTATCCGAAAACAGGCAATTAAAACTTGGAGTTTTTCGCAAGAGATTTTTTCGCGTTAAAATTTTTTTATTTTTTTTGTTGACGAAACCCAAAAAATATAGAGACTGAAAAACTTTCATTTATGGCCGGGTAGCTCAGTTGGTAGAGCAGAGGACTGAAAATCCTTGTGTCGGCGGTTCAAACCCGCCCTTGGCCACCATTTGAAAACAGAGGGTTTCCGCTTGGAAACCCTTTATTTGTATAGATTTTTGGCGGTTGCTTTTTGAGTCAACGCCAAAGGTTGTAAAATTGCGATTTTTTGACAATGTGTTTTTCGCACAGAGCATTGCAAGGATTTTTCCTTCTTTGCCCTTCTTTTTTATACATTCCACAACTCTTGACGTAGAACGATTTTATTTAAAGGCATCAATGTTGAAGTGAAGGATAAACCACAGCAATCAAGAATGAAATTACCAATATCCCCGAAGCTGAAATTATAAGAAAAAGCGCATTTTTCTTAACTTGTTCGCTTGTATTAAAACTTTTTAAAGCAATTTTAAACGCAAAAGGATAAAGCAATCCAAACGAATAAAGATACAAAATTCCCCAAAGCAATTTCTCTGCAAATGAATATTTTTTAGGAAATGTGCGTAGCGCAAGATATAAAAATGTCCCAACCCAAATTATCTCTAATGGAATTTCAAAATAAAAACAGATTGCATTGCCCGGAGGTGTAAATATCGCTACGGTTACAAGAATTGCCCCAACAAAGCAAGAAAGAATATATGTGTAAATCAACCGATGCATTTCAAATCTACGCCTATCTCAAATTCGATAATGCTCTCAAAACGCTTGATGGCAAGATATTTTAAACAATGCAATCTGGGGCAAATTTTTTGGTTGATGGCGCAAAAACTTGTGCCGATAATTGCATTATATGAAAAAGATTATTTCCGCACTTTTAACGCTCATTTGCGCCCTGCTTTTTTCCTGCCAAACGATGCCCGAAAAGCAAGTCTCGCAAATGAAAAACTATTTCCTTGAAGCCCCAAGCGGAGGAAAAATATTTTTTGAAAAATATGGCGAAGCAAAAGACTATTACAATGCGGCAAGTTCTGAAATAGAAAGAGAGCTAAAAGAGCTGGGCTACAATCGGGTTCAAAATGCAAAAGACGCCCAATTCGTGCTGTCGCCGCGTTACTTTACGGAAAGTTTCGACTATCCCGACCCATTCGCCCACAAACCAGACGAAGTCAATTTGAATACAAAGCAGAGCTTGGCGTTGAATTTCACAATCCGCGCAAGTTCTAAGGAAGGCAAGTTTTTGCTAAGTTGCGACACGAGGGTTAAAATCATTCCCGAAACCTTGAACATTGCAAACATCAAGCGTCAGGTTGAATGGTCGCTTAGGCATTTCCCGAAGCATGACGCAAAAACCGCAAAATAAAAAATCTCGACCTTCCGCAATCAATGCATTCTAATTGAGAGCAAATTTTTTTATCATGGCTTTTGACGCAAAAATCATCCGCGAAGAATTCCCCATTCTCGACCAAGAGGTCGAGGGCGGCAAGCTCGTCTATTTCGACAATGCCGCAAGCGCGCAAAAACCCCTTAGCGTAATTGAAAAAGAAGCGCAGTTTTACAAAAAAGACTTTTCAAACATACATCGCAGTGCGCACGAACTTAGTAGGCGTTCAACAATAGCCTTTGAAGAGGCGCGAAAATATGTTTTGAAGCATTTTAATGCTCCGAAAAACTACACTGCCGTTTTCACTCGCGGTGCGACTGAGGGCTTAAACATCGTGGCGCGCTGTTTCGGGGAAAAATTTTTGTCGGAAGGCGATGAAATTATTTTAAGCGAAATGGAGCACCATGCAAACATTGTGCCGTGGCAGCTGTGTGCCATGCGCACGGGCGCAAAAATAAAAGTTGCGAAAATTTTGCCTGACGGCTCGCTCGACATCGAAAATCTTAAAAGCCTTGTCGGCGCGCGCACAAAGATTATTTCCATTGCCCATGCCTCAAACGTGCTTGGGACAATAAACGACGTTGCGGAAATTTCGCGCATCGCAAAAAAAGCGGGAGCGGTTTTCTGCGTTGACGGGGCACAATCCGCGCCGCATTTTCTGGACGACATTTCTGAAATAGAATGCGATTTCTTCGCATGTTCCGCGCACAAATGCTATGGACCCACGGGGGAAGGCGCGCTGATTGCAAAAACAGACATCTTAAATGAAATGGACGTATGGCAGGGCGGCGGGGACATGATTGAAAACGTCTCGTGGGAAGGAACTACTTTCCGCAATGCGCCCGAACGCTTTGAGGCGGGAACGCCAAACATTGCGGGTGCAGTCGCTTTTGCCGAAGCATTAAAGTTCATGGACAGTCTCGACAAAAGCGCGGTAAGGGTCTATGAAGACGAGCTTCTGAAAAGGGCGACAGACCATCTCATGAAAATAGAAGGCGTGAAAATTTTGGGAACGGCTCCGCAAAAAGTTCCGCTAATCTCATTTGTGTGCGGCAACATACACCATAACGACATTTCCACAATGCTCGACGCAAACGGCATTGCAGTGCGCTCGGGGCACCACTGCGCGGAACCGCTCATGAATACGCTCGGTATAAAAGGCTCATGCAGGGCTTCAATGGCGTTCTACAACACTCTTGAAGAAGTGGATTATTTCGCGAAAAAGCTAAGCTCTATCGTAAAACTCTTCGCCTAAAAATAATCAGGAGCGCGAAAATTCCCGCAAATGCCGCAACAAAAGACGGCTCCGGAATGACGGAAAATGCAATGGCGTATGTTTCAGAAGACGGCATTTCCCCGTATGCCATGTTAAAAAACGTCACGCGCAGCAAATACTCGCCCTCGGTTGCAAGCTTCAAATAAAGATGTTCCACATTGTTGTATTCCGTGTCCGAAACCGCGACCAAATTGTGGGAACCGTCAATTACAGTCCAAAGTTCAAGCCCAAGATTTGAAAAGTATAAATTGTCGATTTTCGCCGACTCGTTTGATATTTCCGAAACTTCGCCATTTACGTTCCAAACCAATGTGGAAGTCAAAAACTTCCCCGCTTCAACAAGGCCCAAATTGTACCACAAGGAACTACCAGAATTTACCGAATCCAACGCCCAATACATGGATTGGGTCAAATTTAAGACATGCTTTAACGCGCCATCCGCATTTAAAGAACCCGCGCCATAAACATAGTCAAGACCCTGCGTCGTCAAAATCACGTTCCCATACGTTGAAGTTATTGAAAAACCCGACATCTCGATTGTCGTGGTATAAGAAGACAGTGTTTGGTTGTTCGTCCAATCGGAAGGCTTTTTTGCGGAATTTAAAAGAATTGCCTTTACAACGCGGGCATCGCGCTGTTTTTCAAACAAATCCCCGTAAGCATCACCGTAGGCTTCCGCCAAAGAATAGCTTGCAGACTTCATGAGGCTTGCAACTCCGCTTACAATGGGAGCTGAAAGGCTTGTTCCACTCGACCATGAAAACAGGTCTTTTGAATCAGGGTTTTCAGGGTCGTAAACAGCAAAGCTTATATTTTCCCCCGGAGCTGATATATCTATTGCGGGACGCACGCTTTTTACCGTTTCTTTGGTTATAGGATTATAAAAATCCGAAGGAGAGCGCGAGCTGAAATCGGCAATCGAATCATAAGAATTGGCATTGCCAAGCACGCCGACAGATATCACATTGAAAGCCAAAGCCATCGACTGGACGGTATTTTCCCCCGGACCCGAATTTCCCGCGGAAACAACCATGACGGTATTCGTGTTATTTGCGGCAAGAGCATCTATTACACCGGAAAAAACATTGTTCGCAAGCGTACTGTCAGGCCCCCATGAACTGTTTATGACGTCGCTCTTTCCAAAGAAATGCGAATAGACCCCGTAGAAATCGGCAAGTTCGACGCTGACGCGCTCCCCTGAAATATCGCGGGCGACAGCTCCCGCAGAAAGCTCAGCAGACGGCGCAATGCCTAACGACGCCAAATAGGCAAAGTTATTTGAATTATCCGAATTATACCCCGCCAAAATATGGGCAGTCCCCGTGGCGTGCGAAGAATACAAAGAAGAGACGTCAACACCCTCGGGTACATACACTTCCCCCAAATTCGAGTTTTGGAAAACATAATGCTCATTCCAATACACGCCAAGCTCGATGTTTGCAATCTTAGTGTTTTGCCCTGTGATGCCGACATTCCAAAATGCCTCCGTTCCGACAATGCTGTTCACAACGTCGGCGGAATTTTCCTCCGAATTGTACGACAAAACAAAAGTTTGCACCTCGATGTCATCCGCAAAAAATCTTTCAGCCAAGAGCGGATTTGAGGAAAAACAAACACAAAATAAGATTGATAAGAATACTTTAAAATATCTCATGTCAGGTATAAACAGGATTTTACGCCGCTTTTAACTATGCAAAACAATAGAGGATTTTACAAGCTTTTTGCGAGTAAATAAAATAAAAAAGGCGGAAAAATCCGCCTTCCCCAAAAAATGCCAAAAGCTAAATCAAATTGTAGCCCAATCGCTCTGAAATCTTATCGGCATATCCGCGAATGATTTTCCCAACTTCGTCAAATTTTTCCCTCGGAAGCCTGCTTGCGGGCCCCGTAATCCAAATTGAAGCAACGGGATAGCCGTGGGCGTTGAAAACGGGCGCGCCCAAACAGTGGACACCCGCGATTTCTTCTCCATAGTCCGAAGCATAGCCGAGAGCGCGGACATTTTCCAGCTCCTTCAAATAATCGCGCTTGTTTGTTATGGTGTTTTCAGTGTACTTCACAAACTTCATGCTCCCCACTCGCTGGGAAACCTCGTCGCCCGACAAATACGCCAAAATCGCCTTTCCGGGAGCCGAAACCTGCAATGAAATTCTCATGCCGATTTCGCCCAAAAATTTGAAAGGAAACCTGCCCGGAGCCTGCTCAATCATCACGCATTCGTCTTGAAGCAAAGTGCCAAGCATTGCAGTTTCGCCAAGTTCGTCGCGCATTGCGCGGATAATATCCATGCTTTTTTCGACGATATTGGATTCTCCAAAACCCGCATAACCCAACGCCGCCAATTTGCGCGACATCACAATTTTTCTGCCATCGTTATCCTTTACGACATAGCCGCAGTCTTGCAGAGTGCAAATAATGCGGAATATGCTGTTTTTGGAATATTTCGTCGCCGCGCTTATTTCGGAAAGCGTCAGCCCCGAATTATTCTTTGCAAGCAGCTCAAAAACATCCAATGCCCTCTTCAGATTAGGAATGTGATAGCGTTCGTAAGAAATATTTTCTCTTTTCTTCATAAAAATTCTCTGTCTTTCAATAAAAGTATAAAATTTAAAACAATTTGCAACAAAGTCTGTATAAAAATCTACCTATATATTTTATATATTAAACTCACAGTCAAGAATTTTCTTTTAACGACGGGAAAGGGCATTTTTAATTTTATTGACGAATTCCATGGAATTATTAAACTTAAATTCCTTATAACTTAACAATGGGGAAAATATGTTTAAATCAATAATTACTTTAAGCGCAATTTTCATTGCTTGCGCCTCCTTTGCTGATATCCGCTTTAAAAACATATACCAAAACAATATGGTTTTGCAGGCGGGAGAAGAAAACGCCATAGCAGGAAAGACAAACCCCGAAGAAGCGGTGGAGCTTTCCGTATCGGCAAAATTAAAAGACGGCAAAACAATCCAAAAAACATTAAAAACTAAATCCGACAAACAGGGCAAATGGCTTGTTAAAATTCCGCCTTTCCCCAAGCGCACAAACTTGGAGCTTGCGGCAAAGAACGCAAGCGGGGAAAGCGCAAAAATTTCAAACGTCATAACGGGGGAACTTTGGCTCGGCTCGGGGCAATCCAACATGGAATGGCACTTCGGCAACAATACGGTCGAAAAGGAATTTCTTGAAAAATACCAAAAAGACGCCGACGCAACCAATGGAGATGTCAGAATTTTCACCGCAAACAGATTTATTCTGCCCGAAGCCGTTGACGAAGTATGCGGAGACTGGCGCATTATCGACGGCAAAAATCTGCGCCACGGAATAAGCCAGATTTGCTACATCGTCGCAAGCCAACTTTCAAAAGCCTTGGATACGCCTGTTGGATTTATAAATTCCTCATGGGGCGGCTCCCGCATCGAGCCTTGGATTTCAAAAGAAGCCTTTAAGTCTTCGGGAGTAAGCTTCAATTCCTCAAACAACACCGAATTTAAGAATTGGCAGGAATACGAAGAATTTACTTCAAACTATGCAAAACTTCGCGAAGAATACATAAAGAATTTTCCGAAATGGATTGAACAAAACCCAACGGGACATTTGCAAAATCAAAACAGAGCTTCGCGCCCGAAGATGCCAATAGACGTCCTCGCAAACGATCACAACCCAACAAACAAATACAACTCAATGATTTGCGGCATCGCCCCGCTCTCTCCGAAGGGTGTTTTGTGGTATCAGGGCGAATCAAACGCGGGTCAGCCGTACTTTTACGGCGATTTGCTGAAACTCTTGGTAAATTCATGGCGCAAACATTTTAAGCGCGATTTCCATTTCTACTATGTCGATCTTGCCGCAATAAACGACTATCAAAACCAGCCCGTACATTACGGCTCATGGGGCGGAATTCGCGAAACAATGGCGGAAGTCTTGGCTCTTCCCAAAACGGGAGTGGCGACCTCGATTGACAGCGGCGGCTCAAAAATGCAGGGGCTTGGAGACATACACCCGCCACACAAAGAGCTTGTTTCAACCCGCATAACCAATATGGCTCTTGCCGACGTTTACAAAAAGGGAAATCCGAAAGCCGCGCGCTCTCCGCGCTATGCAGGCGAATTTAAAGTGGAAGGCAACAAGCTCATCGTAAAAATCGCAAACGCGGAAGGTCTTCGCAAAATGCAAGGCAAAGAAAAGCTCACGGGATTTGCCATCCGCGGCGAAAATCCGCGCGACTGGAAATGGGCGGACGCCGAAATCAAGGGAGACACAATCATCCTTTCAAGCCCGGAAGTTCCCGAACCGAAAGCCGCAAGATACGCATGGGCAAACCGCCCGCTTCTTTCGGTTGAAAGCAAATACGGCTTGCCGATGCTTTCATTTTCGACCGACAACGGAGCTTACGTTGACTGGGGCAGACAAAAGAAATAATTTCCCGAATATAAATTCATTGCAAAAAAAACACACCCAAACAACGGGTGTGTTTTTTTAGACAAAACTTCAAAACACTTGGCATAAAAACTTACAACCCATACGCCTCTAAAAAATTAAAATCATAAAAATTTAACTCACACGAAAGATATAGAATGGAAACATTGGCACAATTTCCAAAACTGCGACAATTTGAAGTTAATATAGATATATCTTAAATTTCAACAAAGCTACTGTTCAAAACATTGTAATTATTACAAAACATCGCGATTTTTATTCGCATCAAACCAAGCTAAAAATCGTCCGCAACCATTTTGAAAAAGTCGGGATAAGGCGATGGTTTTCACTAAATATTCAAAACATGAAAAAAATTCCCCAAAAAGACACAAAAAGGCGGCGATAAAAATACCGCCGCCGTTAAATAAATGCCGCAATTTTACTTGCTTATAATAAATGACACATCGTCAATATGCCACCCGAGAGACTCGTTACCATTTTCGCGGAACAAAACCTTGACGGTCTGACCCGACGAAATATTTGGAATATCCAAACTATTTTTTGTCCAAACACCGTCTCTGCCTTCCAATTTCTTGGAAGCCACGCGCTTTGCGTTAACGAACACAGTAACGGTTGTATCCATGCGCTTGCGCGGCCAAGCCTCAAACGTAAGTTTTCCCTTTGCCTTTGAATAGCCTTCGGGGACACGGAACGTCTGCCATACGTCAAACGGGGCAACTCCGCCTTCGGCAAGCTCTATCTGTCTGCCTGTTTCTTTGCCCTGCGAATTGAGCTTCGGAGAGCCGTGTTCACCCGTGTTCCATACTTCAAAAGAGCCTTTATTGGTCTTCCATGCAATCATGTCGCCGGAGCTTACATTACCGCCGTTCCTAACGGGATAATCAAAGCCGCCGTTTATTATCATTTCGTTCGGGTTTGAAGATTTGTACTGGCTTAAATCCACGTCATTTTCCTCTGTAGAGCCGAACTTTAACGGCTTTTTGGGAAGCGGAGCCGCCTTTTCCAAGACTTCCGCCGCCTTCTGCGGGTCGTTAATCACCACGCGGAAGCCGACATTGTAAACGCCCTGCCAATCGGGGTAAGCCCTGCGGACGGTGACACGCGCCCACTTTGACCTGTCTCGCCAACTTCCACCGCGCGCGACTTTCATTCCTTCGACTTTTTCACCGCCGATAGTCTTTGTATAGTCATTTAACGCCCATTCCGCGACATTGCCGTTGATGTCGTACAAATTGAACGGACTCGGTGCATAAGAACCTACGTTTGCCGTGACAAGCTGACCGTCGTTAAAGTCCAAATCGGCGGGAACAAACGCCATTTGCGGAGATGGATTCCTCATCGGCTGGGGGTCGACGCCCATGACCGCAAACTTTTTTGAAGAGAAGTCGGAAAGATTTTCGTATGCGGAAAAGTCCGCTCCGATGTTGCCGAACCAAAAATCTCCGTCCGAACCAGCTCGCGCCGCCCATTCCCACTGGGTTTCTGTCGGCAAAGACACTTCCAAGCCGTATTTTTCGCTCATCCATTTGCAGAACTGCATGGCTTTCTTCCAGGAAACCCTGACGACGCTCTGCTCGGGCAGATTTGCGGGATAGCCGCGGTTTACGTGGTCTTTCCAATGGCGGTCAAAAAACGCGGAATTGTGATTTTTGTCGAAAACCTTATACTGGGCGTTTGTTGTTTCAAACGTTGCCATATAGAAAGGTTTGTCAACTTTTACGGCTCTTGCGGGGCCTTCGTCAAAATACCAATCGTTTGTGCCCATCACAAACGAGCCTGCGGGAATCAGCGAGAAACGCATTGTCTGCCCGTCGCCCAAGTCGGCAACCAATTCTTTCGGCAGTTTTACAGCCGCGACCTTGCGCTTTGCCACATCTTCGTCAAACGGGAAACCCGCCGCCTTGACTTCCTTTTGCGGATGCTTCTTTTCGGGCTTGGGAGCGACAAACTCCTGTTTGCCGGGGTCCCAGTCAATCACGTCGGGATCGTCAAAGCGGTTTGCATACAAAGCAAGGAATTTTTTGCGCTCGACGTCGCCGTTATTCGGAATTTCCTTGCGGACTTCCTTCCACGAACCGATAAACGGAACGTTCAAGTCAATCCAAGTGTAGAGAACCGACCATGCGTCATCGTCAAGCTCCACGCCATGGTGTCCCTTTTTAAGCATTTGCACAAGCTCGCTTGTGTTCGCCTTAAATTCAGAGGGCGGCAGCAAGTTCTGCGTGCTTTCGGGCCCGGAGCGGCGGACAAACGGATGCAACGCCATATACGCGCTCGTAAAATGCTTCCAAACGGGATTTCCGCGCGTAAGCACGGGGCGGTCGTTGTTCGTTCCGTCATGGCAACCGACGCAGTATTTGTCCAAAATCGGCTGAACGTCCCTTACGAAAGAATAACCGCGAATAGGTCCCCTGAACGGAGTAATTTTTGACGGCTTCTTGCGTGCCGCCATAGCGGTCGCTGAAATCGGCGTCATATAATTTGCCTCGTGGCAACCGACGCAGCTCTGGACTTCGCCCGGCATGACGGTGAGCCATGAACGCATGAGAGCAAGCGCATTGCCATTCTTATCCAAAGGCTGCAAGGCGATTGGGCGGTTTGCGGGCACTTCAAATATCGCCGAACCGTCGGGTTCAACGGGAACGGTGCCGTGAATGCGCTTTACGTCCCAAGAGCCTTCCTGCCCGATAACGTCGTGCGCGCCCATGTTGCGGTAGGCATAGTTGTATTCAAATATGCGCAAAGCCTTTACCGTTCCGCGCGGAACACCTGCAAGCCCGGGCCCCTGATAGATGTCGTTTAAGAACAAAGTGCCCGTATCGAGCTTGGGATTTGCCTTCAAATTCTTTTCGACAAGGCTCGGAATTACAGAGGGCTTCTTGCGCTTTGCAACAGGCATTGGCTCAAAGTAGCTCCAGCCCTGCCCCGAACGCTGCAACATCGTCATATTGTCGAATTTGTCAACCAAATATATCGACCACCCCTGCTGCGGAGTGCGCGCCGAAACGACAGCCAAGCCTTCGTTTATCGGATACGGATGGAGCATTTGCGGCCATACGCCGTCAACCAAGGTATCCTTTGTTTTGGCGACATATTCCCTTCCATAAGTCGGGAATTTATGCACCCTGCCCTCGTCTTCAAACGTGCCCTTTGAAGTGTCGAAAAGATGAAGCTCTCCAGAACGGCGCGTGCCGTGGTGCCCCGAAACAATCGACATGAACTTCGTCGAAGAATTTGGGATTTGGCGCGAGTAGAAAATGGAATTCGGCCAGAAGCTCGTTGAGCCGTAATAAGAAGCCTGCGACGTTCCGTCGGGATTCATGCGCATCAAAATGCGGGAGAAGTAGTGGGAATTGTCCGTATATTCCCAGCGCGTGTACATAACCCTGCCGTCGTTCATAACAGTTGGCATCCAGTCGGCGTCCTGCTCGAATGTGAGCTGGCGTATGGATTTGTCAACCTGCTCGGGAGACCCCGCATTCGGATCCATAACATAGAGGTTCGCAACATAGTCGGAACCGCTCACGCAAGGAACGCCGACATGGCACGCCGTATAGCAGAATATGATTTTGCCGTTAGGCAAATAAGTCGAGTCATAGCTATCGACATTTTCGTGAATGCCCGGAGTCAGCATTTTTGCAACGGGCATCGCGCCTTTTTTGTCAAGCTCGATTTCGTAAAGCTGCCAGCGGTCTTTTTTGTCCAGACCCGAGAACATCAGCTTTTTTGCGTCCCAGTCGATTTCCATGTCGGTAATGGCGGGAGTTTCTTCCTTTGACGAATAAAGAAGTTCGGCTTCGTTCGGCTTTGTGATGTCAAACGACCAAATTTGGTCGTTCCAGGCATTGCGGTTTTTAAGAAGGGGATTTCCCTGCCAGTTTGACGGCAACCCCTCAAACGGAGTTCCCCAGGCGCGCTTTAAGAACACCCAATTCTTGAACTTTTTAAGCGCGGGATTTGCAAGCAAGGCTTCGTCGGCGAGCTTTTTAAACTCTTCAATCCTGCCCCTCTTTGAGAAGTTGCCCGCAATAAATTCTTCTTTTATCGCGTTGAATTCGGATTCCCACTTATTTATTTCTTCAAGATATTTTTTCGGATACGCCTTATAAGTCTTGGAGATTTCCGAAACGGCGGCCTTCACATTTTTAATGTCGTAGCCCATTTCGCGCTCCGCCACGCAAGTCTTTACGGCTTCTTCAAAAATTTTAAGCCATTCTATCGAAGTCGGATCGACTTTCTTTTCGACCATTTCGTTGTAGCGTTTTTCAAATTTGCCTGCGGAAAAGAGAGATTCTTCTATGACTTTGCGCATTCTCTCTTCGGTATTTTTATAAAGGTCGGGATTTTCAAAAATCGCAGTTTTGTCGCCGTCAAGCGCACTCATGACATGCCCGTAATTTTGCCAGAACTTTTCCCTTATTTTTCTGATGGGAGAGGCGTACGGATAAAATATCTGCGTATAGCGGAAATTCCTCTCGAATTTCACGGTCTTCATTTCAAGGATATTTTCGCCCTTTTGCAAGTCGAGGGTAAACACCTTTTCTTTTGTCTGGTTCCAGCCTTTGTTTTCGTCGAGCTTTTGCCCGTTCAAATAAAGCTCTGAATACATCGGAAGTGAAAGCGTTACCCCGACTTTCAAGGGCTTGACGCTTTTTATCACTCTTGTAAAGACGTATGTGCCGTCCTTTTGGCGAACCTGACGCCAAGAGCCGAAATCGACCTTCGATTTTTTTACGAACGCCTCCTGCTCCTTTCTGAATTTTTCAAACTTGGGATACAACGCCTTGTATGTTTCAACAAAGCTTCCCTTTTTTTCAAACATCTGCTCTGCCGCATTCTTTGCGTCATTGTCGCTTACCGACATCGCCGCAAAAGAAACAGCCGCGCAAAACGCCCCCATTAACATTGCTATTATCTTTTTCCTCATCATAAAATCCTTTCAAATAAAAATTCTCAAAAAGAAAATGCCCTTCTGCGCAATCTCTCACGGCAAACAGCCCTTTTTATCAGGTTTTGCATTTTATTATTTCCGAAAAATGATTGATTTCAAACTTAAAATACGTTTTATATTTTAAATATTATTCTAAAAGTCAAATCTTTTTTGCTTGAAAACCCAAAAGTTTTTTGAATAAATCGTAAATTAAATATACCGAATTTTTTAAATATAGGGGATTTGTAAAAATACGGTGCGGGAACAGAAAAGAAACATTATGAGGAAACTTGTTTTTATATGCGTTGTATTCTTTGCCTTTGTGGCATTCGCGGAAAGAGAAAACAGATACTTCGGAGACATAATAGATTATGGAGCGGAATATTTGAGCCCCGAATACATATCTGTAGCCCCCGACAACACAATCGCCGTGGGATGCAAAACGGGAGATGTCGTGGTTTTCGTAAAAGAAGACAAAGTCGCAGGCAAAGTGCCTCTCGGCGGCAGGGTTTCTGGCGTATGTTTTGCAGGAAGTGAAATTTTGTACGCGACTGTTCTCGGAGAAAACGGCAAACTCGTTAAAATAGACGCAAAGAATTTAAAAGTTTTAAATTCTTGGAACGTAGGGCATTTCCCGACTGCGCCAGCGGTTTCAAAAGACGGGAAATTTGTTTATGTGGCAAACCAGTTCACAAATGAAATCCGCAAAATAAATTCATCTACGGGAGAGCTTGCGGCAAAAGGCATGGCAGTTCACGAACCATACGCAATGAAGCTTTCCCCTGACAACAAAGAGCTTGTCATCGCAAACCATCTTCCCGAACCCAAGGGCGGTTTGTACGAAGAAAACATCGCCTGTGCCGTCACGATTTTAGACGCGCAAAATTTAAAAACTCTTGCAAAAATCGAGCTTCCGAACGGCGCAATCAACTGCAAAGACATCGCCATTTCAAAAGACGGGAACACCGCATACGCAACTTACGTTCTCGCCCGATTTAACGTGCCGACAACCCAGCTCGACAGAGGCTGGGTAAACACCAACGCCGTTGCAATCATCGACTTGAAAAACCGTGCGCGCAAGACGAGCTTCCTCTTGGACGAAAATACGCTCGGGGCGGCAAACCCATGGGGCATAGCGATTTCAGACGATGAGAAAACCCTTGCAGTTGCAAGCGCGGGCACCCATGAAGTCAGCATGATTGACCTCGAAGCCCTGCATGAGCGCATAAACGCACCGAGAGCCCCCAAAGCTCCCGCGATAGAAGACGACTTAAATTTCCTTTCGGAAATACGCACCCGCGTTGACTTGGAAGGGTTGGGCGTGCGTAACATAGCATGGGTCGGCAACAAGCTTTATGCCGCAGAATACTATTCGGACGACCTCGCAAGCATAGACGCCGACATGGACTACGAAGTCGAGCATATCGACATAGGCGGGAATTCCGAAATGACAAAATCGCGCATGGGCGACCTCTTCTTCAACGATGCGCGGATGTGTTTTCAGCAGTGGCTTTCGTGTGCGACTTGCCACCCCGCAACCCGCTCAGACAATCTGAACTGGGATTTGGTAAACGACGGCATTTGCAATCCCAAGCAGTCAAAATCAATGCTTTTTGCCCACTTCACTCCGCCAACAATGATTACGGGAGTCCGCAAAGACGCCGAAACCTGCGTGCGCGCGGGACTGATATACATACAATTTGTCGAAAGAAGCGAAGAGGACGCGCAATGCGTCGATGAATTTATGAAACGCCTGCTACCCGTGCCAAGCCCCCATGCCCCGCAAGGCGAGCTTTCCGAACAGGCATTAGACGGACAAATTCTATTTGAAACTGCGGGATGCTCAAAATGCCACAAGGGCGAATACTTTACCGACATGAAATTCCACGACTTAAAAACCGCAGAAGGCCCCGATGTCGGCAAAAAGTTCGATACGCCGACTCTGCGCGAAGTCTGGCGTTCAGCACCCTACCTTTATGACGGAAGGGCTAAATCAATATTTGACATGCTTAAAAATTTCAACAAAAACGGACTTCACGGCAATACAAAAGACCTTTCGGACGATGAGCTAAAAGCACTTGAAGCCTACGTTTTAACGCTGTAAGTATTGAAGTTAAGCCTTCTTAGAGTTTATCTTTCAGTCCTTTCCCCAAAAGCATATTTATTCAAAAAAAAGGCGACGCCATTTTTTTTCGGGTGTCGTCTTTTTAAATAACTTTTGCAAACATCTTTGCAATTTACGGCTGTTTCCAAGTTATTCGAATTGCAAATTCGGATTTGTTTTACTGTTTACCTTTGGCATAGACAAACACGCAAAAGTTAAAACCGCATTAAATTGTATTTCAAAAAAATCAGCTTCCTAAACTATTGTAATTTTCTCGATTTTTATCGAAAGAAATATACGATTGCGGCTATTTCACAACCCCGTTAAGGATAAGTTTAAAACCGCGAAAAGGACTAATTACAAATTGAAATTCACATATTGTCATCAGACAATTTTCCAAGATGTAAAAAACATGAAAACCCTTTGCAAGCCAATCACGCATTAAAATACTCTCTTAAAGCGCCATAAATGCCACAAAGTATAATCTCTTTTTTCATATAGCACAAATTCGTAATCTAAACCGCATTCCTCCGTCTGAAATATAGCAACCTCTTATTCAAAAAAAAGTATTTATTGCGAGGCTAAAAAAATTCCAAAATCTTTTCGGCAAATTAAGATACAAAAAAACCGCAACACAATAATTTGTGTTGCGGTTTTTTGTTAAGAAAAATTCTTAGTACTTGATTGAAAGCGATGCAGAAACAAGGTGCGCCATATAAGACGAGCTCTGCAAGTTTGAAGAATTGTCATAATATGTGTAAGACAATGCAAGGCTACCCCACTTTACAGGAGCATAGGAAACTCCAACGCCTGCAAAAATCTTGTCGTCTTGACGACCGGAGGGAGAATTTACATAGTCAACATATCTGTAACCGCCGTAAGCATAGCTTGTGATATATGAAGACAGGATGTAATTTACACCGAAGTCAACACCTGTGCTTTCGGAATTCTGACGCTGTGCACCATTGCCGAAGTCTCTCAAACCTTTAACATATACGCTTGCCTTGTCGGAAACCTGATAGTTAAACTTTGCGGAGAAAGTGAACATCGTGTCATCGTTATCGAGAACGCCGCCCGAAGAATCGCGGATTGTCGCGCCAACATAAACTTCCGAAGAAAGTTTTTCTGTCAATTCGCCGCGAAGAGTAAGACCCACAAAGTGGTCCTGCGTTCTGTCGCCATAGAGCATTCTCGAATAGAGCTTAGATGGGCTCATATCGGAATTGTCGTAATTTGTCTGGCGATACTGGTATGACAAACCCGCGCTCAACTTGTCGGTAATTTTATAAAGCAAGCTTACGGGAACGATATATGCGGTTGAATCCGTATAAACATTCTGTTGGTTTGTATAATGAATATCGACATAGTCAAAACCTGCGTCAACAATGACCTTGTTGGAAATGACATAAGAACCGTTTACACCCGCCTTGATTGTGTTTGTGCGAGCCAAATTTTCATCATTAACGGTGGTGTCGGTATTCTGAGCTGCCTGAATGAAAGAGAAGTGAGCATTCGCGTTGAAAGCGTCGGACTGGTATGCTGCTTTTACGATGACATTTGTGAGATTGGAATCGAAACGTTCATGCTGCATATAACGGTTTAAATCTTCATAAGCCCTCGCAGTAACGGTAAATGCCTTGTTTTTCCCGTAAACGGCTTCGCCGCCGACACGCGTTGTTATGAGATAATCGTCATAAGATTTATATGAATTCCAAGTAACGTTATTTGTCCATTTCCCGATAACGGAACCGATAAATGAAACATCCAAATCGTCGCCGACTTGGAGAAGGGGACCTGCATATGCGGTTGCGCCCATAGCGGCGACACTTGCTAACAATGATAGTTTTTTCATGTAATTCCTATTCTTTGTTTAATCGAAAATTTTTGCTATAATGACAAGCAGTAAAATAGTTCTTCGGACTTTTGTCAAGTAATATTCTGTTTTTTTTCAAAAAAATGCGTTAAAGACAAAAAAATTTAATAAAACAAAAACTTCTTGCATAGATTTAATTTTGGGCTATTAAAATATTTAAAGAAAAATTATTTATATTTTAAATTCCAAGCAAACAAAAAAAACACAAAAATGCCCGAAGACAAAATAATTTCCCAAAACAGCCAAACAAACTCACCGAAAAAAGAAATAGCGCCGCAAAAATATCCCACAATGTTCGGAATGGCTTACAGGTACCGCAAGCCGAACGGAACATGGGCGGTAAAATTAATGTTCGGCAAAATATTTGCCGTTACGTTTTCACTCTTTTTGATTCTTCTCTTATTTAAGAGCATATTTATATACGCATTTTTCAAATACCAGCGCGATTATTCGGAAATGTCGGTAAAAACCGCCCTGCTTTACCCGCTGAACAGATCAGCAACCAACACCGCGATTGGCGATTACAATATAAAAACGGCGAAAGAACTGCTCGCAAAAGGCGAATTCCGCCAAGCGTTTGAAAATCTTTTGCGCGGGGTAAACCGCTCCCATAAAAACATTGAAGGCAAAAAGATGCTCGCCCAGTTCTTTTTTATGATGAACAAGCACGACGACGCGATGAATGTTTTAAAGAGGGGCTTGCCCTACGCCTACGAAGACCTCGCATACATGCGCCTTTACACCCAGCTTTTGATTTCCAAAATGGAAGACGAAACGCTAATCAACGTCTGCAAAAGCATTCTTGAAAAAAATCCGAAAAACGAGCAGGTCAAAACCTACCTTGCAATGGCAGTAGCCACAGTCTATTCAATGCACGGAATGTATAACGACAGCAAGGAAATGATTGTGAAATACGGTCTCGACAAGACAACGCCGGGAATACTGCGCCTTTCCAAAAACGAATGGGAACAGGGCAACCGCGACGAAGCCGTAAACATCATCGCAAACAACATAAACCTTATGCGCGACCTCGACCCCGTGTATGCCCTGCTCGTAAACTATTACATTTTGCTTGGCGACTACGCGAAAGCGCGCCAATACGGGTCTTTGAGGATTCTCGAAAAGCCGCTTGAAATTGCACCGAGGGTTGACTATCTCCGCTCAATCGCAAACAGCGGCGACAAGAAAGCCGCGGAAGAAGAGCTTAAACGCCTCTTTGAAGCCAATAAATCTGATGAAAAGAACTTAATACACATAGCAAACTACGCGGCGGATTCCGGAAATTTGGATTTGATGCGCAAGATTTACGACAACGCAATCGAAAAGGGGTTTTCAAACACGGCGCAATACTGCATGCTTTTGCTCGAAACTTTCATAACCTGCAAAAAATACGACGACGCAATAGCATTTTCCGAAGACATAATAAAAGCTAACCCCAAATGGTTAAACCGCAACGAAAATGTCTTTACGTCTTTGCGCGCGGTTGCGTATCTGGCAAAGGGCAACACCAATATGTCAAACGCCCTGATAAACGAAATCATAAAGCGCGGCACGGTAAATCCGCGCACATTGGTTGCAACGGCAAGGCGTTTTGCGATGCTCGGAGAACCGAAAACCGCGCACAAATTGTACGTCGCCGCAGTCGAAAAAGACCCGATGCACCAATATGCACTGGTAAGGCTGATACAATTCGAACTGGACGCAGGCAATTCTTCGGATTTAAACAAATACATTTTCCGCCTCATCAACATGCGCCGCCCGCCGCGCGACATGATTATGAGTGCGCGTAAAAAACTTTTGACAGACCGCTTCATATTCACCGCCGAACGCGAAAAAATCATAAACGCAATAGACGCGGTGTTCGACATGGAAAAAGCCTCCGGCAACCGTATTTTCTCCGACTTGCCCTCGGACTACGACAACGAAAAAATCCTGTCAACATTCTAAGCATAGCCCATTTAACAGAAAATCAAAATTGCCGACACCTGCATAAAGTGGCAATGCTCAAAAGCTCTAAACAAAATTGGAGCTTTGTTTTTTTTGTGCATTTTATATCCTACTTAGGCATGTAAAAACTCGTTTTTTTTATTCTATTCTCCCCCCCTCCGAAGCAAAGCATCAAGACAAAAAAGTATTAAAAATCCAACAACAAAAAAGACGGCATCTTTCGATGCCGTCTCCTGCATAAAAACTGTTTTTTAACAGACCTTTTAAAAGGCTGCCACCTTACTTTGCGAGGCGTTCCAACAAAGCTTCGCGCTGAATTTTGAGAGCGTTCGGAAGCTGGTTGTACAACTCTTCGGAAAGCGGCTGCGTTGCAACTACCTGCGGATCGTATGTCATCAAAGCCTTGAAGTCTTCTTCCGAATAGTCAAGACCTTCCCAGTTGATGTCCTTATAGTCGGGCATCAAGCCGATTGCAGTTTCGTTTGCGTGCGCTTCGCCGTTTACGCGCTTTACAATCCAGGAAAGGACGCGCGCATTGTCGCCAAAGCCGGGCCACATAAACTTGCCTTCCGCATTCTTTCTGAACCAGTTTACATGGAAGAAGCGCGGAGTCATAGAAAGACCCTTGCCCATTTCAACGAGGTGACCGAGGTACTTCGCCATATTGTAGCCTGCGAAAGGCAACATAGCCATCGGGTCGGAGCGGAGCTTGCCCAAAGTGCCTTCGGAAGCAGCGGTGAGTTCAGAACCCATCATTGCGCCCAAGTAAATGCCATGAGCCCAGTCAAACGCTTCAAATACCAAAGGTATGCCGTTTGCGCGGCGGCCGCCAACGATAACAGCGGAAACGGGAACGCCTTCCAACTTTTCCGCATTTTCGTCGATGCAGGGGCAGTTGTAAAGGGGAGCCGTAAAGCGGCTGTTCGGGTGCGCGGCGGGAGTTCCCAATTCGGGAGTCCAGGGATTGCCGTGCCAGTCGGTGAGGTTTGCGGGAGGTTCTTTTGTCATGCCTTCCCACCATACGTCGCCGTCTTCAGTTAAAGCAACATTTGTGAATATTGTATCCTTGCGGCAGGACTGCATTGCGTTGTGGTTTGTCTTGTCGCTTGTGCCGGGAGCAACGCCGAAGAAGCCGTTTTCAGGATTGATTGCGTAAAGCTTGCCATCGGGGCCGGGTTTAATCCAAGCGATGTCGTCGCCGATTGTGGAAACCTGCCAGCCGTCCTTCTGCAATTCTGCGGGAGGAATGAGCATTGCAAAGTTAGTTTTGCCGCAGGCAGACGGGAATGCCGCAGTAACGTAAGTTTTCTTGCCTGACGGGTCTTTTACGCCCAAGATGAGCATGTGTTCCGCCATCCAGCCTTCGTCGCGGCCCATTGCGGAAGCGATGCGCAAGCTCAAGCACTTTTTGCCCAAGAGAGCGTTGCCGCCGTAACCCGAACCGATGGAAATGATTTCGCGAGTTTCGGGGAAGTGCGTAACGTATGTGTTTTCGGGATTGCAGGGCCACAAAACGTCTTTCTGACCGTCCGCAAGCGGCATACCGACAGAGTGGAGGCAGGGTACGAATTTGCCGTTTTCGCCGAGAACGTCGAGAACCTTCGGGCTTACGCGAGCCATGATTCTCATGGAAACGACAACGTACGGAGAGTCTGTGATTTCAACGCCGATTTGAGAGATCGGGCCGCCTATCGGGCCCATGCTGAACGGAATTACGTACATTGTACGACCCTTCATGCAACCCTTAAACAAACCTTCGAGCTTTGCGCGCATTTCTGCGGGGTCCATCCAGTTGTTGGTGGGGCCTGCTTCTTCTTTTGTCTTTGCGCAAATGAAAGTGCGAGCTTCCACACGAGCCACGTCGCGCGGGTCTGAGCGGAAGTAATAGCTGTTCGGGCGTTTCTGCTCGTTTAGCTTGATGCACATTCCCTTTTCAATCATCATTTTGAAAAGAGAGTCTGCTTCAGCCTGAGAGCCGTCGCACCAGTAAACTTTGTCAGGAGTAGTGAGGGCGGCAACTTTGTCAACCCACGCTACAAGAGCTTTGTTCTTTATTGTTTTTGGATCTATCATAGTATAAACTTTCTTGAGCTTTTCCCAATGGAAAAAATCGATATGAAACAATGCGGATTTGATTTTCAAAAATCAACAAAAAAATTTCAATAAATCCCCAACCGCAAGCTTTTCGGGAAAAAAGACACTTTTGGCGCAAATTGCCGCCACTCAAAAAAATGTCTTCACTTTTACGGGCAAAAAATCCTTAATTTAAAAAAATGACGCAAAAGTACTACAAAATTCTGAACGCCGACGGATTTTCGCCAACAACAAAGTTCGACTACAACCCCTATCTGCCAAAAAACGGAACGGCGGGAGAATGGCTGCCCGAAATTGCCGAAAGAGTCCTGCACGCATCGGGCTACCACCTCACAAAATACTGGAACATGTGGTACGAAAAGGGCGCGAGAATTTACGAAGCCGAATTTAAGGGAAAGACAGAACCGATAACCTTCGGCGTTGAAGAAAAAATCACCTGTGCCCAAATAAGATTATTGCGCGACATAACAGAAGAGGCATTGCAAACGTTAAACAAAGAAGAATTTTCGCCCGAAAGCTGGAACATCGGTAAAAACAATACGGGAGTGCGCAACATCGGCTCAAACAATTCGGGAAATTACAATACCGGCAACCGAAACACAGGCAACCGAAACACGGGCGACTACAATACGGGAGACGCAAATTCGGGCATAGACAACGTCGGCAACAACAACAAAGGCTCGTCAAACGTCGGTTCAAACAACATAGGGCACTCAAACGCGGGAGACGGCAACAAAGGATATTTCAATGTCGGCAACCATAATGTCGGAAACGGCAACATGGGCAGCTTCAACGTCGGAAACAACAATATCGGGAAATGGAACAAGTCGAATTTAAACATCGGTTTTTTCAATACGGAAAATTCGACCATCAAGATGTTCAATAAACCCACAAACCTAAAACTGGGACAAATAATCTTGCCCGCATTCCTGCGCAAACCCGACGCAAAAGAAGCATTCAAGTCCGCCTCAAAAGAAGAAGCCTTAAAAGCCCTCACCCTGCCAAACTTCGACTACGCAATATTCGAAGAAATCACGGGGATTTCAAAAGCTGACTTCGACAAAAAGCTAAGCGAATAAATTTTGCAATACAACATACTACCCAAAATACTGTGGCATATACATACAGATATAGTACACGACTATTACAGCATTCCTTGTAAAACGGAGCATCGAAGGCAGTTTCACTTTCTTAAAACTTTATCTCACTGTAATATCCGCGAAGGTAGGTAAAACTGCCGTTCAGGCGAGAAGTAAAAAGACTGCGGTAGGAGTGTGTACACTTGGTACATGACTACTGCAGTATTTTTTGTAAAACGGAACATCAACAGCAATTTCACTTTCTTAAAACTTTATCTTACTGTAATATCTGCGAAGGTAGGTCAAATTGCCGTTCAGGCGAGCATTTGCAAAAAGACTGCGGTAGGAGTGTACACTTGGTACATGACTACTGCAGTCTTTTTGTAAAACGGAGCATCAACGGCAATTTCACCTACCTGAGAATTTCACGAGGAGCAGACGGTCCATTATCAGGACCAACAAACCCCTTGTCTTCAAGCTCGTCCATGATGGAAGCCGCGCGGTTATAGCCAATCCGCAATTTGCGCTGAATGAATGATACGCTCGCGCGCTTGGCGTCTTTCATCACCTTGAAAGCCTGCGGGGTAAGCTCGTCGTCCCACTCGCCCTCTATGCCGAAAGCACCGTCACCTGCGGCTTCAAGCTCGTCTTGCATCGCGCTTTCAAATTCGGGTTCGCCGTTTTCGGCAACAGCCTCGACAATCTTTTCTATTTCACCGTCCGACATAAACGCACCCTGCGCCCTTATTAAATCGGAAGAGCCTGGCGGAATGAAAAGCATGTCGCCCCAACCAATGAGAGTTTCCGCGCCTTTTGAATCCAAAATCGTGCGGCTATCGGTCGCGGAAGCCACTCTGAAACCAATTCTTGTCGGCAAGTTTGCCTTGATAAGCCCTGTTACGACATCGACTGACGGACGCTGGGTTGCGACAAGCAAATGAATGCCCGCCGCGCGTGCAAGCTGGGTAAGGCGCGCAATTGCTCCTTCCACTTCCTTGCCCGCAACCATCATCATGTCGGCAAGCTCGTCGATTATGCAAACGATGTAAGGCATTTTCTTTTTCGGAATTTCGATTTCGTCGCCGTCGCCTTCCAAATCGTTTTCCATCGCGTTCATGCTCATTGCGCGCTCTTCGGGGGTCTGCTCGGCTTCGAGTTCCTTTGCGCGCTCCTGCTCCTCTTTGTCCTTCAAAATTTTCGCATTGAAGCCGATTATGTTTTTCACGCCGACTTTCTCGAAAATCTTGTAGCGTTTCATCATTTCTTTCACAAGCCAGTTTAAGGCTGTCGGAACTTTTTTGGGGTCGGTTACGACGGGAACAAGCATATGCGGCAGGGAATTGTAAACTTGAAGTTCGACAACTTTCGGGTCAACCATCACAAAGCGCAGGTCGTCGGGAGTGCATTTGTAAAGCAGTGAAGCCACAATTACATTTATGCAAACACTCTTGCCACTTCCCGTAGAGCCTGCGATAAGAGCGTGCGGCATCTTTGCCAAATCCAAAACAACGGGCTTTCCCGTAACGTCTTTACCCAAGACAACAGGGATAGACGCCTTGCTTTCGTTCCACTCGCGCGACTCTATAATCTCGCGCATCGACACGTTTTGGCGCACCAAATTCGGGACTTCGATGCCGACAGTTCCCCTGCTTGTGGTTGAAACTCTGACATGGGCGGTTTTAAGCCCGATTGCAAGGTCGTCTTCCATCGCGATAATCCTGCCGACCCTGACGCCCGGATTGGGCTTTACCTCGTATCTCGTGATGACAGGTCCCGCGAAAACTTCCGATGGGGCAACGCCGATTTTGAATTCGTCAAGTGTGCCGATTATCTGCGACATTCTCGATTCGTAGTCTTCCGCCTTTGCATCTTCCTTTTTTTGCGGAGCATTTAGCAATTCAACCGACGGGAACTTATAATTGCCCTTCTTGATTTTTTGTTTCGGAGGCGTATATTTTTCCTCTTCCAATGTAGAAACTTTTAAAGACGGCATGGGCGGCGCGACATTTTCTCCCACTTCCGCAAGCGGACGCTTTTCAATCTTTGCACCCGCGCCCAAAACTTCTTCAATGGCGGCAGTCCGTACAGGCGGAACTTCCTCTTTTTCGGGAATGCGCAAAGTAATATCCTCGTCGTCAAGCTCCTCTTCCTCCGTCTCCTCCAAATCTTCTTTTCGAGGAGAAGCAAGAAGAGCATTGTCATCTTCAAGACCGAACTCGACCTCCTTTTTGGAGCGAGGTTTTTTCGTGGGAGCTTGAAATATTCCCTCGTCCTCTTCTTTCCTTTTTCTTTCAAACAGAGAGAAAAACGCCTTAAAAACACGCAAAATTCCCTTGCCGACGCAAACCAAAATTTTTACGGCAAGACGGGACGTTTCCTTTACCAACTCAAGCGGGCTTTCCGTGAAAGAGGCAATAAAGGCGAACGCATACAAAACAGGCAAAATAATCGCGCTTCCGAAATAATCAACCGCGGGATGGACTGCATGCAAAAACAAGAGCGTGCCGATTTTTCCGCCCCAGCCCGAACTGAAATATTCGGTCGAATAAATACCGTTTAAATAATCCTGAATAAAAGCCGCCAAAACCGAAAGAAGCACGACGGCGGCAAGCATTGAAAAAAGCGGAGCCAAACGCATGAGCTTCGGCCTTTTCAAAAAACACAGCACGCCGACATACGCGACATAAACCAAAATGAGCCATGTGGATACACCGAAAACCGAAAGCATGGCGTTGCAAAAAGTTGCCCCGATTTTTCCACACAAGTTGCTTGCGGGAATGTCGGTTGAATTTATGTGCATGGGATCGTTAAAGAACGTCTCCTGCCCCGCGTCGTAGCCCGCAAGAGCCACGGAAAAGAATATCGCAGCAATCAAAAGGGCAATGCCCGCATAAACGCGCCTGTTGCCGGAAAGCTCCCCGATTTTCTCGGAGCGCGGTTCTTTCAAATTTTTTTTGGATTTCGCCGAAGCCATGATTTTAAGAAATTTTTGAAGTTAAAAGCTCCCTTGCGTGGGTCAATGCCGAAGCGGAATTTCTGTCGCCAAGCATTCGCGCAAGCTCCGAAACCCTCTCCTCGGAATTCGGATTTAATTCTGAAATTTTTACACTCGTAAACGAGCTTGTCTGGAATTTTTCAACCAACAAATGGTTTGCGCCGAACGCCGCGACCTGCGGCAGGTGGGTCACGCACAAAACCTGATGCTCTCCCGAAAGCTTTGCAAGCTCGCCGCCGACTTCCGCCCCGATTTCCCCTCCGACGTTCGCATCCACTTCGTCAAACACAAGAAGCGCGGTGTGGTCGGCGTCCGCCATGGTGGTTTTTATCGCAAGCATTACCCTTGCAAGCTCCCCGCTTGAAGCGATTTTTGCAAGAGGAAGCGGTGCCTGCCCCGGATTTGCACTGAATTCAAACTCGCAAACACTGCCGCAATCCGCTCCCACGACTTCTGACGCCGTTATGCGGACTTTGAAGTCGGGATGTTTAAACCCCGTCTTTTTGAGAAGCGAAACCACTTTCTTTTCAAGCAAAGCCCCCGCTTTTTCGCGCTCTTTCAAAATTTTTTCGGAAATGGGGAAAATAAGAACTTTCAGCCTTTCGATGTTCTCCTCCTCCCTCTTAATGGAAGCCTTGACGTCTCCTTGAAGGGCGATTTTCTGCGCCATTTCATCTCTGATTTTCAAGACTTCCCGCACACTCGAACCGTATTTTCTGCGGATGTTCAGCCACGCGTCCATTCTCTCGCGGATTTGGAGGGCGTCCTCTTCGGTAAAGGAGCAATTCTCTGAAAGCGAAGAAAATTCGTCGGATATGTCTGAAATTTCTATTGATACTTCGTTTATGCGGCGGGCGAGAGCCGATGCTTCCGCGCACGAATTTGAAATTTCGCCCGAAAGCCTTATGGCGCACGCCAGCTTGTCGCAAACGCCGTCTTCGCCGCCAAGCATTTCGGCGACCGCCTGCGATTTTTCCAAAACTTCGCGAGAATTTTCCATGAGCTTGTAGGAATTTTCAAGCTCGGCTATTCCCTCTTCGGATAAACGGAGCGCGTCTATTTTTTCTATTTGCGATTTTGCGAACTCCATTTCGTCCGCCGACATCTTTTTTGCGCCTTTAAGCTCCGCAATCCTTTTTTCCGACGCCAAAATTTCCCCGTAAAAAGCCAAATATTCCGCCTTCAATTCTCCGATTTTTGCAAAATCGTCAAGCATCATCAGCTGGTTTTTTGAAGAAAACAGCTTTTGAGGCTCGTTGGAGCCGTGGAAATCGACCCAAAATTCCCCTATTTTTTGAAGGTTTGCAAGAGTCGAAAGCGAGCCGTTTACAAAGCATTTGCCGGCCTTGTTTCTTTCAATTATTCTGCGAAGAACTAACGCGCCGTCCTCGCAGACGGGCAAGCCGCAGTCTTTTAAAATTTCGTCGATGCGCCCAGTTTCGGTAAAATTAAGCACGGCTTCAACCGAACATCTTTCGGAATTTGAGCCGATAATTTCCTTTCCCGCGCGGTTGCCCGCAAGAATTGAAAGCGCGCCCAAAAGAACGCTTTTGCCCGCACCTGTCTCGCCCGTGACAACAGTAAATCCGCGCTTGAAGTCAAGTTGCGCGCTTTTCAAAAGCGCAAGATTTTCTATTTTTAAAAATTCCAGCATTCTTTTTCGTGTTATAAAAAAATTCCATTTGGGTTTTAGGGGAATTTGCCAAAGTTGTCAAACACGGCTAAAAAATATTTTCACTTTGCGCATTTAATTTTCTCCGCCAACAATCTTTAAGGCTATGTTCCTGTGGCGAAGCGCGCTGTTTGCGTCCCCCCGCCAGTCATACTGCCCTTTCGGGCAAGAACCTTTAAAATCCTTGATTTCTTTCGCAAGCCTTGCGATTTCCCCCGCGGCGGCTTCAATCGTGTTTTTCAACTCCCCGCTCTCAAATTCCCCTCCGCGCGAATAAAGACGCGCGCCGAAATACGCCTTGCAGACTTCCGAATGAAGCGAAGCAGTAATGTATGTCCTTAAAAAAAGCGGATGAATTTTCGCATAATCGGCTTCTTTTAAATGAGGTTTTGCGCTTTCGACAAGCCTTAAACTCTCCTTTGCGAGATTTGAGGCATAGTATTTTTCGGAAACAATATCGCGAAAAATCGTCCAATCCATGCACTCGCGCTCCTCAATCAGCCCATTTTCAAAAACATCTTTTATCTCCCTTTCATAAACGGAGTTGCGCTTCTTATATCGGACAGGGGCAATCTTGTTTACGACATCTTCCCAATAGCGGAATTTTTTATTTACCGCGCCCCCGACAAAAACTTCGGGCGGATTTAGCCACCTGCCGGACACATGGCGGTTATAAGCCCACTGGTTTTCGGCATAATTTAACCGCGAATGATCGGCAGTATTCGTGCCGAGAGTATAGAGGCTCGACTTTGCAATTTCCAAGGCGTTTTCAAACGCGGGCTTCAAAAATTCAACTGCATCTTTTCCGTAATTTTTCGCAATAAATTCGCCGTAAAGCCCATTGAAACTTGTTTCGCCGCCAAATGCCTTGTCCAGCGCGAACAACTGAATTTCGTTTGGAGTGCCGAATATAGACGTGTCGCCATAGCGGTCGATGCGTGCGGCATAGCCAACCACGTTTGTATTTTTCAAAAAATTCTTCATCCTGCGCGCCTGCGGTTCAACCCAAGTATTTGCAATAACGCCCTGCCCGCTGTATTCATTGCCCAAATCAAACTCTACAACCATAGGTCGGTCTAATTTTGCGATTATCGGATTGTCGGGATGAGTCAAAAAGAAGTCGTGCGGAGTTTCTTTCACCATCAAAATTATTTCGGGATACTCCAATCTGCCAATACATTCGGTTATGTTTCGATACTCATCCTTAGAGTAGGCAAAAGTTCTGATGTAAAGCTTCTTCTTCATTTCGCCGACAACGACGGATGCAATTTCGTTTACGGCTTTCGCAAGCTTTTCTCCTGTCGTTTTCATTTTCGATGAATGCTGGGCTTCGACCCTCGCGCCCGTTTCGATAAAGGTAAGAACAATCCCGTCAATGTCGGGCGCGCGAGACATCATTTCCCGATAGTCGCTCTTAAACCATTCCCAAAAATCGGGATTGTCCAAGTCTATCCTGCCGCCCGCCGCGCTTCTGAAATTCTTGGGATAGTAATCAAGCCCGTACAAATTGTGGTCCCATGCAAGGACTTCTTTTATGCCCTTTTGATGTGCGAATTTAGCAAGGCGCGCGACGTTTTCGCGGACTTTCGGGGCGCGAATTTCCCTCAAATTGTGTATTATGTCATGAGAAAGCTGAATTTGCGTTGCGCCGTATTCCTCTGCGGATTTTTCTATTGCAAGCTCCGCAAGAGGAATATTGTCGGATAATATCACAATAGAACGGACTTTCCCTTCGCTAAAAGCGTCCAAAAAAAACAAGCAAGCTAACAATGCGGCAAAAAATGTTTTCATATGCGAAACTTCCCTTTTATGGAAGCGAACGGTTTTCTTTTAGTAAAGCAAAAAATATATATTGCGTTTTTTATTGCTCCAAGCTTATTTTTTAAACTTAATGTTTTTACTATTATGACTGGTAAAATTATAGGCGGAATTATCGGCGCAATGGTGGCGGGCCCGTGGGGAGCGGTTATAGGGGCCACAATCGGGCATTTTTCGATCGATTCAAAATCCGGCGAAGGCGCGGGGCAGAACCAATTTCTGATTTTAATGTGCGAGGCGTCCGCAAAAATCGCAAAATCAAAAGGCGTCATAAAAAAAGAGGAAATAGCGGAACTTGAAAGCATATTCAAAGAACTTCGCCTCGACAGCGAAGCGCGAAAGCGCGCAATCGGATATTTCAGAAGCGCGAAAAATTCCCCGCGTTCGCTAAATGAAATCGCCGAAGACTTCGCGGCACACTTCCCGTCTTTGGACGCGCGCCAGACATTTATCACGGTTTTAATCCGCATTGCGCTTGCAGACGGAGCCTTGCAGTCGGAAGAGATGCGCGAACTGCGCATGGCGTGCGCCGCACTAAAAATCGACCCTTCCATTCTAAGCGGACTTGGCGGAACAAGAAACAGCTCGTCGTCCGCGCATTCATCATCGGAAAGCCAAGACCTTGCGGAAGCCTACGCCGTTTTGGGAGTCAAACCCGACGCCTCTTTGGACGAAATAAAAACAATATACCGCAAGAAATGCAAAGATCTCCATCCCGACGTTTTGCGCAGCAAGGGACTGGGTGAATTTGCAATGAAGGCAATAGAAGCGGAACTTGTGAAAGTAAACGACGCCTATGAGCGCATAATGAAAGCGAGACGCTAAAATGAAAAAAATTAAAATCACGGCAAACGGAAAGCAATTTGAAATATCGGAAGGCAAAACCATATCGGAATTTGCAAAAGACATGGGGCTAAACCCAAAAAGATGCGTCGTGGAGCTTAACAAAAAGGCGTTGAAATTTTCGGAATTTGAAAATCTGAAATTAAACGGCGGCGACATTCTTGAAATTTTAAACCTTGTCGCGGGCGGATAAAAAATCCGAATGAAAATTATTGTTTAGAATTTTTCACCGCTCAAAACAAGATATAAAAAAACATTTATGCAGGAAATTCCACCAGAGTTTGAACGCTACCAAAGGCAGATTGCCCTTGAAAATTTCGGCATAAAGTCCCAAAAAAAACTGCAAAATTCAAGCATCGCCATAATCGGAGCGGGAGGAGTCGGCTCCGCGGCACTGCCCCTTTTGGCGGGAAGCGGCATCGGCAAAATCAAAATCATAGATTGCGACAAAGTTTCGCTTACCAACCTCCACCGCCAAACAATTTATTCGGAAAGCGAAACAGATAAACCCAAAACCGACGCCGCCAAAGAAAAACTTTCAAAGCTGAATTCTTCCATAGAAACAGAGGCGTTCAACGTAAAAATAAGCGGCACAGACACTCTGAAAGAAATTCTTAAAAATACAGATATTTGTATCGACGCAACCGATTCCTTCAATACCCGCTTCATTGTTTCGGATGCCTGCAAATCCTTGCAAATGCCTGAAATTTACGCAAGCGCACAAGGCTATGTTTCGCAGAATATCCTGTTTTTCAAAAATTTTTATCTGCGCGAATTTTTAGAAGAAGAAAATTCCGCGCAAGGGAAGCCTCAAAACCTGCCGATATTTCCGCCTGCGGCGCATTTAAGCGGAATTTGGGCGGCGGCAACCGCAATAAAATATCTGGCCGGCATTGAAGATATTAAGGCGGGATTTTTTAAATCCTACAATTTTTCAGACGACAAATTCACGCGCCTTGAATTTTAAAAAATAAAATTTACCTCATAAAAAAACCGCCAGCAAAAATAGTTTTGCGGACGGTTTTTAGCGGAAGACCGAATATTTCTTTCAATATCCGTTCCTATTCACATATAAGAGGTATTTAACGATACATCTCAAATACACCCAATTTTACATCTTCAAACAACTTTCCTTCTTTTGTTTTTCGGATATACCAGCCATTGGGCTTGCCGTTTTCATCGTCAAAGAACATTGTCACTTCCTCGTCAATAGTTGTTTTATCGATTTTATACGAGAAAGTCAAAATAGCAACCTTATCAGTTTTTTGAACATATTTACAGCTTAACTCATAAGAATCATTCCTAATGTCAACAATGCACTTCTTATTGTTTATCATAGATAAATTTGCCCATTCTGATTCAATAGAAATATTGCCAATGTCAAAATCTATTCCGCTAACTGCATCCACATCGTAAAACCTGATGCCAGTTCCAAGAGTTAAAGCTTTTGGAGCAGAAGATTTTGTTTCCTCATAAAGGGATATTTCTAAGTCGAATTCTCCGTTTTTAGACTTTAATGTTCCGAAGATTATACCGTCTTCGTAATTTAGCACGCCTTTATAAGACCCTTTGTCAACAGCGCGCTTATTATTATACAAATCTTTTTCGCGGGTATATTGCAATGAAATATCCGCGCTTGTAGGTCCTTTGCGCTTGTATGAATATGTGCTGGAAGTCAACGCGTCAAAAATTTCTTCTGTATTAAATTTTACAATGCGCATTTGCTTCTTGTCTTGAGAAATTGATATGAAAGAATTTTCCTCATTCCAATATCCGTCCAAATTATGATGGGTTGTGATAAATAAGCCTTTCCCCACAAAATTTTCGGGCATTGGGCATTTTTCCACTCTCACGCAGAAATACATATTGCTTGAAGTTCCATCGGCATATCCCAATTTCTTTGTGCCGTTTTTAACTTCGCACCGATAGTATCTCACAATATTGTCTTTATTGTATTCAAGCTTCTTAAACGAGAGCTTCTTCGATGTGCCGCCTTTGGCAATCGGAACCCCTTTATCGTTCACTGAAGAGCATTCATACCACTGATAGACAAGCGATGCTCCCGTTGCAGTTACAGATAAGTCCAACGGGTATTCACTGTAAGCGATATATGCCCCGCTTTCAAAATCGCACTCAGCCTTATTTTGAATGACGCTCCAACCTGTTATTTTTGCCGCGCCTTTTAACGTAAGCTTTGCCGCACTTGACACAACTTCATATTGCCCGCTTGAAACCAAGCAAACGTATTGCACAGATTCGTCAACATTTTCAAGAATTAACTTACTCGTTTTTGCCGACGCATTATCAGTAATCTTTTCCAATGTTTTTCCTATTTTTTTATACCATTGGTATTTGAGATTGTTTCCGTATGCTACTACTTCAAATTCAACATTTTTGGTTTCAAAAGTAGTTTTGCCTTTGGGAGAAACGCCAATAATGGGCTTGCCATTCACTCTTAAAGTTGTAACAGCAGAAGATTTTGTTTCTTTATCATCGGAAACCAAGCATTTATACTGCCAACCGTTCATCTTGACAGTTGGTTTCTTTACGGAAAGTTCTTCTTTATTGCCAATGGCAACGAACCCTTTGCCGTCTTGTTTGTCCACACGCCAAGCATATTTTAATGCCTTGCCATTAAAATTGTTTGCATAGACTTTTAGTGTTATATCTTCCCCTGCATTGCATTCTGTTTCCTCTTCAATATCTTCCATGATAACAATGCCAACGGAAACTTCATTTGTTTCTATTGAATACTCTCCGCTTGAAATATTGCACTTATAAATAAATGAATCTGCAATATTTTCAATAAGCAGCTTATTGGTTTTTGCGGATTCATTATTCGTTATTTTGCGCCAGCCACTCCCATTATTTTCATACCATTGGTATTGAAGATTGTTTCCATAGGCAATTATTTCAAATTCGACGCTTTTCCCATCAGATGTTTTATTCATTTGTATGGATTCAATAAGAGGATATCCCTCAACAAAAAGAGCCGTAGCTGTGGAAGTCTTTGATTCGTCACTGGTTGAAACCGTGCATTTGTACTGCCAGCCGTTCATCTTGACATTGATATTTTTAATTGTAAGCTCCGCATTGTTTCCGACGTTTACGAAGCCTTTACCGTCCTGTTTATTGACATACCAAACATATTTTTGAGGCTTATTCTCAAAATTTTTCGCATTTATACTCAACGTAATATCTTCTCCGGCAGTGCATTTTGTAGTTTTTTCAAGGTCATTTAACAATACGATGCCGACAGGATATTCATACGCTCCAATAGTTGACATGTAAAGATTGCGTTCATTCCCGCGCGCATCATAATACGGGACGGACAATCCAACGGAATTCCCTTCAAGCGGAGTAATTGCCATGCCAATTGCGGGGCTGTTTTTATCCACTGCAATGGTTTTCACATACCCGCCATTATCCGCAAGGGCATCAAGTTGCGGATTTGCACTGATTACATCAGCCAACATCACGCCCTCAACTTCAAACTTGTAATCTTCGTAATATTTGCCTGTTTCGTAATCCCAATATTCGCCGTAATACCATTCAAGATTTTCAGTATTTTGAATTATGCAACTCGAAACATTGGCGGGAGTAAGCCTTTCCCCATAATCCCAATAGTCATCACCATTGTATCCCACATCAATAGCGGCAGGCTGCCCCTTGTCATTCCAGAATATGCAATTTACTATATTTGTTTTGCATCGGGGCGAAACATACAAGATGGCTTTTGCGTCTTCTTCATAATAAGGATCTTCCCCTTCGTTTGATATGACATTGTTATAGAATGTACAGTTATAAATATCTACAACTGACTCATAATCATAAAATTCTCCATCATTACTGATATGAACAGGCTTATTATCTTCATTAAACATAGTTCTGTTATTTGCTATTGTGCAATTTTTCATTGCAAAATAAGATGCATAAACATCAAGAAAATTTGAAGATTCCGACGATTTAAAACCTGATATTGTACAATCTTTTATCAGCAGACTTGAATTAAATGCCTCAAAGCTTATATTTTCAAACGTACAATTTTCAACTGAAATTAGATCTGCGAAATTTCCCTCACCACGATCATCATTTGATGTGTATATAAAAGAACATTCTGTTGCATTTGTTTTAAAATGAATGCCATTTAAATTGCCACAAATATTATATTCATATTCTCCCAAAATAATAATTGTTGGATTTTTACTATCGAGTTTGCGTTCTTCCAATGTTTTTTCAGTACCATTAAAACCGCCGTAAATAGATACATTGTTAGGTGAACGTTCACCCCATTGATAAGTTCCGGACTTTAACATAACAACGCCGCCATATCCGGAATCATTCTCGCATTCTTCCATTGCCCTATCGATTGTCTTAAAGGCACTACTCCAAGATTTGCCATTATTGTTATCATTTCCGCTTGGACTTACATAGAAAGTTCTCTTTGAAGTATCAACCGTAAGCTTGGTAGGCTCTGTATAAACTATCTTGCCGTCTTCTGTTTCAATAACTGCTCGATACTGGTTGCCGCTATTATATACAAAAGCCCTGACAAACAAAGACCCATTGATAACGCCCATGCCCCAGTCTTCATAATTGTTGTTTATGTCAATCCACTTTCCGTCAACTAACATTTGCCAATTTACATAAGCGTTGTCAGGAGCGTCTGTGCGAATAAGAATTTGATTTACTTCGCCATCGCCATTAAACATCGGCACGTCTTCATAGTTGCCAATAATCGAATATTCCTTTGCAACATCTTCAACAATAAGTTTTGCTCCGACATACTTCGTCTCCTTGCTATCGGAAATTTTGCAGCGATAAATTGCGCCGCTATCGCTTTCTTTAATATTGTTTACCGAAATGGAATTTTCAGACGAATTGGTGCTTGCCCAAGTATTGCCATCAGTAGATTTTTCCCACTTATATGAGAGAGTTCCCGAGCCCGCCTTTGCAGACACGCTAAAACTTGCGCTTTCGCCTTTCTTTACAACCGCGTCTTTCGGATAGTCCAAAATAGAAATCGAGCTTGTCAATTCCCTGCCGACATATACCGTCGGAGACGCTCCAACCGGCGTTTTTAATGAAGTTGCAAGCAAGTCAACCGCGTAAACCTGCGCGGAAGAATTTGGCAATGCAAGCGACTCTTTTGAAGAAGAACCGCTTAAATTTTTGTCATAAATTTTCTTTGAGGCTGCATTTTCAAGATCTCTTACCAATAGTTTGTAAGCACGCCCATTGCCGTTTGCAAATTCAACACTTGCGCTTTGAGCATTTTGTTTAATTGCCACAGCTTTGCTTGAAATATACGCAGGGGCAGATTTTTCCGCGGCGACATCAATTTGCGCAAATGTTGCCCCCGACGATGCAGGCGCACTGTCAAAAAAGCGGTGCGTATTGCCAAATATCAAGAAATTCGACGCCTTGCTTGTCGGATATAGTTGAAAATGCTTTGGATAATCATCAAGATCATCCATGGCATACTCGGCAATTTTAGTTGTTTTGCCTGTTGAAATATCGTAATTATACCAAATGCGGGAAGCACTATTAATATCATCCGACATGAAAATAATGTTATATCCGTCCGGAGACAAAAATGCGACGGGACAATATTCATTGCCAATAAAATAAGGATTTCTAAATTTAATTTCTTTTTCCGTGCCGCGATCCAAATCTCTAAGGATTGCATTGAAAGTATAATAACAATGCCCATAATCCCAAGCATATTCAATGTCGCTCCTTAACACTAAAATTTTATGCCCATAGTAATCTATTCCGGCAAAATCACCGTTAACGACGGTACTATTAACCTTATCTCCATTGATTATATTTTGAATATCTTGATAACAATAACCCCCATCAAAAAATAATCTTTTGGAATCTCCCGAAAAGAATGCTTCATTATAGTTGTTATATCCCGGGAGTTCATATTCTTTATTTTTCTCAATATCGTATAATTTTTTACAATAATAATCATAGTATTCATCATACCATTCATTGCCATCGGATAAAACAAGATATTTGCCATTCGGCGAAATTACGGCATCTATATAATCTAAAAATTTTTTAATTTCACCCGTTTTAACATTTGCCAAAACGACCCTCTTTTCAGGGACAAACGAAACTTTACATTTATTTATGCGTATCTTTACATTGCCTTCACTATATAAATATAAACGAATTTTTGTTGGCTGAAAATCTATTGTGCGATCACAATACTCCCCATCATACAAATAAAAATCCATGGTATTGCCATTTGCATCTAATAGTTGGCATCTATCAATATAAACATAATTCCAATAATAATCGAAATATGGATTATTTTTACCCTCAATTTCAGAATAATCTATTTCAACTTTAACCTTTTCTGCATACTTGCCTTTTAAAGTGCGCGGGAAAGAAATCGGCAATTCTATATAATCTCTTCTTTCATCTGTTTTATTATTATAAAGATCAAAAACGATTGGTAAATTTGCAATATTTGCCGATTCGGTTGCAATTTCGCTTCCGACAATCGAGCTATCCCTTGAAGTAAACACAACATAGTCGCCGCCAATCGCATTTTTATTTTGTTTTGAATCTTCGTCGTATAAGCCAGGTTTGGATAAAGATGCGCCCGCACTCAATCCCTTTGAAACAAGAGTTATTGCGCCTGTTTTGCCATCGAGCATATAGACGTCGGAAACTCCGTTCGTATCTTCAGAAGAATAAGATGCCTTTGTTTCAAAAACATACCTATCGGTTGATTCGTCATAAGAGGCTTGTTCAACGCCGGTAATTCCATAACGCATTAACGGATACTGAATGGCAGTTTCTAATTTGTTCCGCTCTGTTACATATTTATTAAAGTATTTTTCTTTAATTATGCCCTCTTCAACAAAACCTTCGATTATGTCTTTTGACATATTTGGGAAAACACCTGAGAGAGTAAAATCCTTTATAGAAGACAAAATAACCCTGTTTTTTATCAGGTTTGGCAAGTCTTCTCCGTCGATATTTCCTGCAAATACTGGCGCAAGGTTTAGATCCAAGTTATAGTTTAGATATTTGGATGTATCCAAGCTGACAGTTGCATTTAAAGAAGCGGCAAATTTATCAATGTAGTCAAGAGCGGGAGTTGCCTCTTCCTTTGAAACTGCAAAAACATAAGAAGATCCGCTTTTTCTGTCGGCAAGATTGTTGATTGCATTTTTTAGCAAAGTGCAGGCGGTTTTGAAGTGGGCTTTTGCCTTTGCAAGATTTTCTTTCTCTTCAAAAGTTGCCAATTCAGGGAAAGCTCCAAGAGCCATTTGGGCCGATAAATCATTATATGTTTCAATAAACAACGACGGTTTTACATCCAAATTGTAGCTTGTCGCAAAATAAATGGCACCCGTTGCAAGATTTGCCAACCCCTTGATAAACTCCACATCCGCATAGTCAATGTATAGAATTTCAGATTCATACAAATCAAACCCCAAAATACTGATTTCCTTCGTATGAATTACCATTTTTTTCATAGAAGAATCTATGTCTTCGACAAGTTTTAACGCCTCCAAAAGTTCGGGCAAAACCGCATTTTTAAGATAGTCAATATCCTCTTTTGTGCGCCAAGTCTTAGAAATATCCTCAACGCTACTAACCTCTCCTACGTAAAGATTAAAGAGATTATCATTATATACGGGGAAACCTATCGAACGTATTAAATAAATAAACGACTCATTTTGAAACGGCGCGATAACTTTTGTAATTGCCGCCATGACCTTTGCAGACGATGAATTTGGCTCGTCTAACAAGGCTTTTTCAAACATCGCCTTGGCAAGTGGAATATTATAATTTAGCAACGCATCATGCCCAAGTTCCTAATGGCTTTTTGTTTGCGCGCCGGCAAAAGTTAAAGCACAAAATGCTGCGCATGCTACAATGATTGTTGTTAACTTTCTCATTTTCGTGTATTATTTTTTATTAAAGTTATGCACCGTCCGTCTGCATTCAAAATGACGTTTGACGTATCCATCGTTAAGACTGCGTCTTTAAATTTATAATCTATTCCGTCACGTGAAAGCGATGCGTTCTTCAAGCGAAAATTTAATCCCTCCCCCTCCATGAAACTTGCTTTTTGTGCGCAAAGTTTGCCATTGGAAAATTTTCCGCCCCAATCAACAACAAAGCCTTCTATTTGCACAAGAGACGTAAAATATCTCGACTTTATTTCGTTTAAATTTTCAGATATCGGGTTATCCGCATAAATTTTAAATTTCAAAATCTTTAATATTGTTTCCTTTGCAAAATTACAGGAAAGGAACCCCATTTTTTTGGTTTTACGCAAATTTCTTCAAATGAAATTTCCACACTCGGAAGACCATTTTCCGCAAATAAAACGCTGCTGAAATTTTTTAATGTGTCGTGAAAGACTTTGACGTTTGCAAACGCGAAAGAAAAGCACTGCAATATTTCCGAAAAGAACAATGCAAACAAGAAATATAAAATATTGTGCCTGAGCTTTGTCAAAATTTTGTTTAGCAGAAACAAACGGTTAAATATTTTTAAATAATAAAAGCGCCAAGGGGAGGTTTCCCCTTGGCACTCGCGAACAAAAATTATCCCTATCTATTAAAATCTGTACTGTGCGCCCAAGTTTAAGTTATGCGAAAGGTCGCTGGAAAACTCTACGGCATAGTCGAGATATATTCTCCAGTGCTTATCGATATTGTAACCTGCGCCGACTCCGAATAAGCCTGTATCTCTATCGAAATTTGTGCCTCTTGAACGGAGCATTGTTGCCGTCGAATTTAAGTTCAAGAATGAAGAATCGATATCGTAAGAGTCATCTGCAAATTCGTGCGCATACAAGAGTTTGCCGCCGAATGTGAACTTTTCATACACATAGGTTAATTCGACGCCAAGTATTGATTTTACGCTTGCATAGTTGTCAGACTCAATTCTCATCAAGTCGCTGCGAGATCCGCTCTTTTCGTCAATATCAGGATTCAAGAGCAAAGTCGCATTCAAACCTATAATTGGCTTTACGAAGAACTCCGTATTGAAATATGGTTTCCATGAGTATCTCAGACCCGTGAAGCCGTTAATCATATGGGAATTCCAATCGCTCTTGATTTTGTCGCCGGAGAGATTTTTGCGTTCCGCATCAGTCATGCCGAATGCGTACGTGATACCGAGATACCAGTCAAAGTTTTCCGCACATGCATAATCCAAGTATGCATTCAAAAGAACACTTTGAGTTTCTGCATCGCCCGCATTGTGCTTGCCGTTTGACTTTGCGTTAAACCCGCCGACGCCAAATCCTGCGAACAAATCCTTGGTTGCGATGTATTCAACATTTGCCAATCCTCCATAGATGAAATCATTTGAGCCTGACATATTTGAATCGCCGCTGTAAGAAGAGAACTTGTTGATACTGCGAATAGAAGCGGTTGTTGTACCCTGCACAATAGTTCCCGGACGCCCGCCCTTAGTCAATCTCTTTTGCGGAGAGAGCGCATTTAGCAAATCGCGCGTTTGGCTTACTCTGTTCAACGTGTCAAGATGTACGATATGAGCCAAATCCATATTCATGCGGATTGCGTGTGAAGTGGATTGTGGCAAGACTGCACCCAATGTTCCATTGCCGGCATTATTCATGAAGTCTTGTTTGAGCTGAAGAGCTTCCGAATTATTACCGTTTGAATTGTATTTAAGGTTGTCGTATATTTTTGCAAGTTGATTTTCGTTAGCCGTTTTCGCAAATACATCTTGCAAATACGTATTTTTCTTGATGTCGAAAGAAACCTTGGAATTATCCGAACCTCTATTATTGTACTCTACAGTGATGTATTCGTGGGCAACGGTCTTGTTGCTTACATCAAGTGTTGCAGAGATTGAATCATCATTGTGATTGCCAATAAGGGTATTTACGCCCGTTGCATTTTCATCAAACTTGTATTTGCCATTTAACAATGAGTCAACAAAACCAGTTGCACCATTGCCCTTCAAGCTACCGGCTGTAATTTTAGAAACAGTAGGATTATTGAATGTAATATCCTTACCGCTGGCATTTACAGTGATATTTTTAGTACCTGCATTAATGTTACCTGCGATTACAGCGTCTGAACCTTCAGAACCTAATTGGATATCGCTATTGATGTTGATGTTGTTAACAGTGCCATCAAGAACGAGCTCACTATTATTTGAAGATGCAATATTTATATCACCTTCAATATTACCAGCTGTAACAGTATTTTGAGCATCTTTAAATGTTACATCGCCAGTCAAGTCATTTACATTGAGCTTAGAAGTATTTTGTGCAAATGTAACATCACCTGTGAAGTTCTTGATAGAACCATCATTATTAATATCGTCTTTAATTGTTAGACTCTTAACAGATGTTCCGTCAACTGCAAGTTTATCGAGTTTACCATTTACAATAACGTCTGTTTCTTTTGCATTTTCAAGAGTTGTTTGAATATCGCACTGCGTTAGCAAGTTTGTTGCAGAAGAATTTGTCAATGTTTCATCGCCTTTTGTGTTAAGCGTAAGCTTTTCAACATTCGTCACTTCAACAGTGCCCTTGGAACCAGTACCGATTGCGGTATCTGCCGCGCTGATTTCAACTTCACCCTGGGCGTATTCGTTTCTTACAGTAACTTTTGTATTAGCATCTGCGCCGTTCAAGAATATATTGAGCTTGTTTTTAAGCGACTGCCAAATCGAAGTACCGCCATTGGCATTCAGCGTGTTTTCACCAGAATCTGCAGTATTATTAACCGTCGTTTCACCTGCACTCGCAGTTACTTCTGCACCATTGCCAATATTTTCGATTATCGTTGAGCCTTCATTATTAACTTCAATAGATGCATTATCTACAAGTTCGTTAATAGTTGCATCAGCATTACCGGCTATGACAGCTTTAGAAGTTACTTTTTCTGCATTTAAAGAAGCATTATCTTCAAGAGTGATGTCAAGTGTTTCAACTTCAATAATTGTTACATCTCCCTTAGCAGTTGTAATTGTTGTGTTCTTTACTGTACCCAATTCTACTGCGCCTGTTGTAGTGCCAACTGTTACATTTTTAACTGCCCCTGCCGTAGCGTCAATACCATTGATTGTTGCATTTTCTGCATTGATGTTGCCCAAGTCGCCCGCTGTTATCTTGCCTGCGCTT